>JAQUBQ010000100.1 GCA_028686615.1 Clostridia bacterium
TTTAAGAAAATAGCGCCGAAAAAGAAGAATTTGTTTTTTCTCTTAAGAATAGTGTAAATCCAATAATTAGTTTTATCGGAAGATATACTGATATTAAAGAAGGAAGAGTTCTTCTTGCATACGGGTTCTCATTCTTTTCACCAGTTATGTTTTACTTCATGACTAAAGGTATCATTACCACAATGAGAGAAAATGAAAGACGGAGGAGAAGAAATATGCATAGAGCTAGGGTTTATTAATCCTAGCTTTTTCTATGCGTAAAAAGAAGCTTGTAATAGTATGAAGTTATCAATTATTGAATATTGACATATAATTTAGTATATGATAAAATCCGGTTTAAAGAGGGGATAGATTAAGGCTGGATTTGACATATATATATCAATCATGTTATAATATACTTTGTGAGGCCTAAAATAAAAGGGGTGTTTTTTAAAAATGAAAGGAAGTAGCGTGCTCAGAACGCTAAGATTCATATTTTTTACAGTAGTATTATTTGTTTTAGTATTAAGTGCAGTTATGGTTACAATATTAAACATATATAAACCGATGTACAGAGCAAAGATAAATGATAATATTGTAGGATATTTTAAAACAGAAGCTGAGTTTGATGAAATATTCAAAGTAATAGCAGATGAAAAGAAAGTGGATGGACTAGATGTAAAAGTATATCTTGATTCCGATCCGGAATTCGAACTTAGTTACATTAGAAAAAACAAATTAGAAGAACAAAATCTATATACTGAAGTTAGAGAAATAGCAAAGACAGAATATACAGTGTATAACGTTATGGTAAAAGATAAAACAGAGATGACTTTTTCTTCGAAAGAATCTGCAGAAGCATATGTTACAGACTTAAAAAAGAATACTAAGGGAGTAGAAATAGCAGTTAAAGCTGAAAAAATAGCAGAGATTAATAGTTTAACAGATACGGCTAAAGCTAAAGAAATTTACACTAACCTTGTAAGCAGATATAAACCGGAAGAAAAAAAGGTTGTTAGAAAGAAAGTAACACAAAAAACTACAGCGTCAGCTAAGTATAACGGAACTTCAACGGCTGTTAGTACCAATGCTTCAGTATCAGGTGGTATTAAACCTGCATCAGGAACATATACCCAATATTACAAATCAAGCCATAGGGGTATAGACATAGCAAGTAAAAGCGGTACTCCAATATATGCATATAAAGCGGGTAAAGTTATATATGCAAAATGGCAGGCAAGTTATGGGTATTTAGTAAAGATTGATCACGGAGATGGAGTTATAACATATTATGCTCACTTAAGTGCTTTCAACGTAAAAGAAGGAAACTCAGTAGTAGCAGGCCAAAAAATAGCGGAAATGGGAAGTACAGGCTGGTCAACTGGTCCTCACTTACACTTTGAAATAAGAGTAAACAACGTACCGATTAACCCATATCCATATATTAAATAACATATAAATAAGATAAAAAAGATTAAATTTACAATAAATTAAAAAAGAAATTAAAATAAATTGCAATATTTTTATAAAAAGTATTGCAATTTGTTTTTTTATATACTAAAATAAGAGTGCAGGTGGAGGAAAGTGGAGGAAAGTGGAGGTACACTTTAATGTTATTAGGTGAGTATAACCATACAATAGACGACAAGTCGAGGATAATAGTACCTTCTAAGTTTAGAGATGACTTAGGAAGTAGCTTCATATTGACAAAAGGATTAGACAACTGTTTGTTTATTTATTCTATTTCCGAATGGCAAACTTTTGAAGCTAAACTAAAAGCTCTTCCACTGACAAATCAAAATGCTAGGGTTTTTACAAGATTTTTTGCTGCTGGAGCGACTGAATGTCAACTAGACAAACAAGGAAGAATTGTTATTCCTTCTAATCTAAAAGAATATGCAGAATTAACAAAAGATGTTGTAGTAATAGGTGTTTCTACTAGAGCAGAAATATGGGATAAAGAAAAATGGAACAACTATACAAGCGAAGATAATATAACCCTAGAAGAAGTTGCTAGTCAAATGTCGGATTTAGGCATTTAACTATAGATTTACAAAAGAAATATAAATAAACAAAAGATTAATTAAGAAACAAAAGAAATTCTATTTGAACAAAAGATTACAAATAATATACAAAAGTAAATTCTCCGTATACTAAGGATAAAAGTTCTAATAAACAAAAGATAAAAAATTTAAATAAGGAAAAATAAACAAAAGATGAAAATTGTATAAAAAGGATAATGGAGCAGTGCAAATGAAATTTAATCACATACCAGTATTAAAAAACGAAAGTATAGAAGGATTAAATATAAAGGAAAGCGGAACATATGTAGATGGTACGCTTGGTGGAGCTGGACATTCGTTACTGATTTTAGAAAGGTTAAACAATAAAGGATTACATATTGGAATAGATCGTGATGAAGAAGCATTAAATGTTTCAAAAGAAAGATTAAAACAATATAGTAATTTTGTCACAGTACATGATAATCATAATAATATATTAAATATCTTAAAAGAAAAAGAGATATCAGCAGTAGATGGAATATTATTGGATTTGGGAGTATCTTCATATCAATTAGATGAAGCAGAACGTGGATTTAGTTATATGCATAATGCAAAGCTTGATATGAGAATGAACAAACAAGATAAAATAACTGCAAAGGATATAGTTAATAATTATACAGAGGAAGAACTTGTTAAAATTTTTTTTGATTATGGAGAAGAAAGATATTCAAGAAAAATAGCAAGAAAAATAATAGAAAAAAGAGAAGAAAAAGAAATTGAAACCACTTTGGAGTTAGTTGAAATAATAAAATCGAGTTTACCAGGAAAAGCACTATTAGAAAAGCAGCATCCAGCAAAAAGAATATTTCAAGCTATAAGGATAGAGGTAAATAATGAACTTTCAGAATTAAAACAAACTATAAAAGATTGTATATTGGCACTAAAACCAAAAGGTAGATTATGTATTATAACATTTCACTCATTAGAAGATAGAATTGTAAAACTCACATATGAGGAACTTCAGGGCAAGTGTAAATGTCCAGCAGATTTCCCAAAGTGTATATGTAATTATATTTCTTACGGAAAGACCATAACAAAAAAACCAATCACAGAGAGTATAGAGATACTTAAGCAAAACCCAAGATCAAGAAGCGCAAAACTTAGAATATTTGAAAGAAATTAAGTTAAGAGGAGGATATATATGGGGGCGGCAAAAAAATATGCTTATGATTTGAGTTTACCTGAGAAAAAAATAAAACTAGAAAAAAAAGAATCATTCAAACTTATTAAGAATAAAAAGAATAAGAATCTTAGTAAGAGTAATAGAGCTGCGCTTATATTCTCAACTTTATTAATATTTTCAATGTTTCTTATTATTACATATAGATATAATCTAATAAGTGAAAAAAACTTAGAAGTTCAAAAACTAAAAAAAGAACTAGAAGTAGCTAAATCAGAGCTTGCAACAACACAAATTGCAGTAGATAAAGCGATGGATGTTGTTCAAGTAGAAGCTTATGCTAAACAACAGCTAGGTATGCAAAAGCCAGAAAAAAGTCAGTTGATTTATATTAATATGGAAAATGAGGAAAGTGTAAAAAAAATGTCTGCCGCAAATATGATAAGTTGTTGTTTGGAAAAAGTAAAAGAAATAGTAAATAACATATTCTAAAATCCTATTTTGGGCACCAGAAATGGTGCTTTTT
>JAQUBQ010000022.1 GCA_028686615.1 Clostridia bacterium
AAATAGTATGCCTCATTTTGCCCTGTTATTTTTTCTGTATTTTCTTTTAAAAGAATTCCATAGTTTTCATTTGTTGTATACCACTCTCTAACTGCTTCCGTTATATCAAAAGTATTAAGCCCAGTACCGTTATAATTGTACCAATCATAGTCTAATACTTTGCCGTCATATGCATTTGCCATTGAATTCCAATTTGAACTTGTATTCCAATTTTGTATTATTTTATGAGCATTTATTTGTCTTATCATACTTCCTGGTGTATATGAGGCATCTTGATAATAATTAACAAGTGCTAGTGTTGCTGATATAACTTGATCTGAACTTTTTAGCTCTGGCAAGTTAAATTTAATCAAACTTCTTGTTATTCTTACTATTCCCCCGCCAGCTCTTAATATGTGTGCCCCTTCATTACAATTATTAGGATTATCACTTGCAATAAATCCATCTAATATGTCGTTATAATATCTTGAAGTAACAAGTGTAGGATCAATAGTAACAGGGTATACCCTTTCATCAGCTTTTAACCATTTACTATCTGGTACAATTGTCATTAAGTAACCATTTTTAGCTTCTTTTAACTCCACGTTTACATCGTAACTTATCTCTCCTAAGCTATCAAACATATATGGAGTAAGTATTTTATATTCGTACTTATTCTCTTGTTCCTTATACTCTTTACTTTCATCATAGACTTCTATACTCTTATCATTATTTAATTTTGCTAATAATCCATAAGTATTTAATTCAAAAGTGTATTCTTTCTCTGAATTTTTATTATCTAGTATTATAGATTCTTTAACTTTGTCTCCCACTACTTTATATATTAAATCTGTTCCTGTAAAAACTTCGTCATAAGTTATCATTGATTCTGTTTTATTTTCTTCAATCTGCCTATTTGCTGTTTCTTTGCCTGAATGTTTGTTTTTTTGCTGTTTTTGATCTGTTTTTTTATTATCTTGGTTTTCACTAGAATTTTTAATTTTTATTTTAGAAGTAGTTTCCTTTATGCTGTCTGTTTTTATGTTTTCTTTTTTTAAGTTCCACCCTAGCTTATTTCCATCACTTTCTATTACAACTAAATCATCTTCTCTTTGATCATATATGCTTTCTTTAAATGATACTTTTATACTATTATTTTTGTTTTCATATCTTTTAGTTCCTTTTACATCATAAACTTCTGTAACAGTATTATCTATATCTTGCCATTTATTTTTACTGTCTAAATAGTGTACTGCTTCATTATAAACTACATGTTTTGTACTTCCATCAGACATTTTAAATTCCTTAATATTCTTATCCCTATTTTCATAAATTTCTCCTACTATGTTTGGAATCTCACTATCTAAATTTTCTTTGTCTGTACTTTTACTATCTGCTTTCCCTGGTGTTTTTGATATTTCTTCATAAATATTTACATTCTCTGTATAGGCAAATGCTACAGATGTCATAGCATTGATAATAGTTACCATCAACATAATTAATGCTATTCTTTTTAGTAATACTTTATCCAAATTCATCACTCCTTCATAATATAGATAACTACACTTTTGTAGTTTAACTATGTTAATGCCATATTACTTTTTTCTACATTATTCGTCAATGATTTACTCTTCTTTTTATCCTTTTCGACTTTTTTGTACTTTTTTCGACTTTTACAATTCATATATGTTTTTTTTATATTTCACCTTTTTTATAACATTCTCATATACTATATTATCTAATATATCTACGCTGAGTATTAGAAATTCAAGTATACGGCGGGTTAAAATGTGTTTTTCAAATAATTTGTTGTGGCGCTTACCTTGCTTACCCTACGGAGGATGAGACTATGTTACAAGTCCTGATTTATTTGTTCTTACCAACGCAATAAGCATTGAAAGATGTCTTACTAGAGTCACTACTAATCTATTTTGTAAACCATGTAATTCAATTGTATACCAAAATATAAATAGAGAAAGGAGCTTTCTAGTATGAGAAAAAACCGTTGTGGATGTAGCTGTCAAAGACCAACTTCTTGTAATTGCTGTTGTAATTGTTGCAATAACAATCATCCAGTTGAGCCTTGTTGTTGCAAAGAACCTGTGGTTTCTTGTTGCAATGTAACTATTTGTTGTTGTTAAGAACCAGATTATAACAACTGTTGTTATTAATATTTAGGCATCACATCTTAATGTGCAAATGTATATTTATATGTTCATTTGCACTACATACACCTATTACACTATTATTACAATTATATAACTTCTTTAATTATATACCTTAAGTGTCAGGGTTTCTTCTTGTTTTTTATGTCTATATATGCTATACTTACAAATGCAAAAATAATTGTTTTAAGGGGGATATAATGGATAAAATAATTGTTGATGGTCCTTGTAGACTATCGCGGAGAAGTTACAATTAGTGGTGCAAAAAACGCAGCCGTAGCAATACTTCCTGCTACATTACTAGTAAATGGAAAATGTCATTTAGAAAATGTACCTGATATAAGCGATATTAGGGCAATTATAAAAATATTGAAATCTTTGGGTTCAAAGGTGGAATACATATCAGATCACGAACTTATAATAGACAATACGGGGGTAAACATTACTACTGCACCGTATGATTTAACATGTAAATTTAGAGCTTCATATTATCTTTTAGGAGCTTTAATTGGTAAGTTTGGTTCTGCTCAAATAAGTTTACCAGGTGGTTGTAATTTAGGTGCAAGACCTATTGACCAACATATTAAAGCATTTGAGAGTTTAGGTGCAACAATTGGTGTAAAAAGAGGAAATGTATATGCTTCTGCTCCAAAGGATGGACTTAATGCTACCAGTATTTTCCTTGATGTTGTTAGCGTTGGTGCTACAATCAATGCAATACTTGCCGCTACTCTTGCAAAGGGTACATCTACAATTGAAAACTGCGCTAAAGAACCACACGTTGTTGATGTTGCAAACTTTTTGAATTCTGTTGGAGCTAATATTAAAGGAGCTGGTACTGACGTAATAAAAGTAACAGGTGTTAAAGAACTTAATCAAAACTCTAGTTATGCAGTGATTCCAGATCAAATAGAAGCAGGAACTTTTATGGTTGCCGCAGCTATAACTAAAGGAAATGTTTTAATAAAAAATTGTATTCCTAAACATATGGAACCAATTACAGCAAAACTTCAAGAAGCTGGAGCTGAAGTTATAGAATTTGAAGATACTATAAGAGTGTCTATGGATGATACTCCAAGACCTATAAATATTAAAACAATGCCATACCCTGGTTTCCCTACTGATATGCAGCCACAAATATGTACATTAATTGCGATGTCAAAAGGCACAGGCATGATTATAGAAAGTATTTGGGACTCTCGTTTCCAATACACAGATGAATTGATTAAAATGGGAGCTGATATAACAGCACATGGTAGAACAGCTATGGTAAAAGGTGTTGACAAATTGTATGGTTCTCCTGTTGGTGCTCATGATTTAAGAGCTGGTGCAGCTATGATTCTTGCAGGCCTTGTTGCTCATGGAAGAACTGAAATATATGATATTTATCATATTGAAAGAGGTTATGAGAACATCGTTGAAAAATTTAAAAATTTAGGTGCAAAGATTGAATTTTATAGAGATCCTGAAGCGTGTGTTAAAGAAAGCGGTGTATCATGCTAAAATTATACCCTTTCTTTAGTAGTAGTTCTGGTAATATGTACTATATAAAATCTGACCTTACTTCTATTATTATTGATCTTGGCGTAAGCTATAAAAAAATTAAAGATGCATTAACTACATATGAAAATGATATCTCAAATGTTAATGCTGTATTTATAACACACGAACATTCTGACCATATAAAAGGATTAAATATGTTTGTTAAGAAAAATCCTAACACTCCTATTTATTCATCTGAAGGAACTTACAACTATTTATGTAATATTCTGAACGAAGCTGAAATACCTTCTGATTCTTTACACATTATTGATACTAACAGCCCTATAACTATAAATGATGTTACTATCCAAGCTTTTGATACAATACATGATGCTGTAAATCCAGTTGGTTATAAAATAAGCTCTGGAGAAAAAACACTTACTATAGCTACGGATCTTGGAACTATGACAGATGATGTTTTTTGTCATCTTTGTGATTCCTCTTTTTCAGTAATAGAATCAAATTATGATAAAAATATGCTTTATGCGGGTAGTTATCCTTTTTATATAAAAAGAAGAATTGCAGGGCCTTATGGACATTTATCTAATGAAGATAGCGGACAAGTTATACTAAAACTTGCTCAAAATGGAAAAAGAAACTTCCTGTTAAGTCACATGAGTGAAAATAATAATATGCCAATTCTAGCAAAAGAAGCTATTTGCTCTACTCTATCTCTAGCAGGTTTTGATATAAGTGAATTTGATATCTCTGTTGCTCCTAAAGAATTTACAGGGGAAGTTTATTTATTATGATAAGTATAAAAGTTATATGTCACGGTAAAATTAAAGAAAAGAGCATCACTTTATTAATAGACGAATATATTAAGAGATTATCTAGATTCTGTAAATTACAAATCATTGAACTAGCAGATGAAAAACTACCTACTACGGAAAGTACTGGTGCTTTAGAATTAGTAAAAGAAAAAGAAGCAAATATGATGTTAAGTAAGCTAAATAACTATAAAAACGCATATATAATTTGTTTAGATGAAAGAGGTAAAGAATTTTCTTCTACCGAGTTTGCTAATAATATTTCCGAAATCAGTCAAAAACATTCTACTATTATATTTTGTATTGGTGGTAGCTTGGGCTTATCCGAAAAAGTTAAAAATAAAGCAAATCTCATTACTTCATTTTCCAAATTAACTTTTCCTCATCAGCTTTTTAGAGTGTTTTTATTAGAACAAATATTTCGTAGTTTTAAAATAAATAATAATGAAATGTATCACCATTAAGGTGATATATTTTATTTTTCATAATCTACCATGTTTTTCCTTATTTGTCGATAGATTTTTTATTATATTACCCTTGGTTTGTTGAATTTTGTCGAATTTTGTGGTATATATACAAGTGTAAGGGGGTATGCTTAGATGAAAACTACTGGCATTGTAAGAAAATTAGATGAATTGGGAAGAATTGTACTTCCTATGGAGCTTAGGAAAACTCTTAACTTACAAATCCGTGATTCTATTGAAATCACTGCTGACAAAGATACTATTTTTCTTAGAAAATATTCTTCTTCTTGTATTTTTTGTTCAAAAGAAGATGAGCTTTCTGATTTTAAAGGTAAATTGGTTTGTAGAAAATGTTTAGATGAAATAAAAAATTAACAATTGGTCTCTCGACCAATTGTTTTCTATTTATCTATTTTGTTTTGTTACCTGCTCTAATTTTCTCTTAACTTCTCTTTCCTTTATACTTTCTCTTTTATCATAAAGTTTTTTACCCTTACAAACAGCAAGTTCAATTTTAACATTTTGTCCTTTAAAATACATCTTGTATGGTGCTAATGTGAAGCCCCCTTGTTTAATTGTCTGTTGTAATTTAAAAATTTCATCTTTGTGTAATAACAATTTTCTATCTCTTGTTTCATTTACATTATTAATATTTCCATTTTCATAATGTGATATATACATATTTTTTAATATTACTTCATTATTTCTAATAAGTGCAAAGCTCTCCTTTAAACTAATATTAGATTCTCTTATAGCTTTAACTTCTGTGCCTTTTAATTCTATACCGCACTCTATACTGTCTTTTATTTCATATTTATATTTTAACTCTCTGTTTGTTGCTACTATTTTCATTTTACCACCTTATTTTATTTTCACATACTCATTAATATCAATTTTGTTTTTTAGTATAGCTCTTTCCCAAGCTGAAGCATTAAATAATTCGTTGTGCATATCAAATCTAGCTCCTAATTTATATGAATCATAAATCACATTTGATACTTTTACATCTCCGAGTAGATAGAAGTGTTTTTATTAGTTGTTTTTCTTCCGGCTGTATTTTAATTTTTAAAATGTCATCTATTTTTCTGTCTTGTATATATTTTTTCTTTATTTCTAATTTATTAAAAGATGCTATTTCTTCTCCTCGTTCTGGTATGTAATCTTCTAGCTTTGCAGTAATGTTTAACTTGTCTTTTGCTTTATTCATTGAATATATATTTATAATTTCTTCTAGTATGTTAAAAAATTCATCCATATCTTCGTATGTTTCACCTGGAGTACCTATACAAAATTCTATATTAATACTATTCCACCCTGCATTAAAAATCTTTTTAATTTTTTCAATAAACTCTTTTTTTTCTTCTTTTATAACTATAGTTCTCAATTCTAATTTAAAATTCATTGTGGTTTTTTCAAAAAAGTGTTTTAAAAATTCAATAGCCTCTAATGAAAACTTAGAAAAATCTATTCCATATGGAACTATCCTTATGTCATCACTATTTGTTTTTATATAATATAAAAGTTCGCATAAACTTTGCTCTTTTTCATAATCTATTCCTGTAAGTGATACTTTTTTTATTCCTTGTTTTATAATTCCCTTTTCAATTTTGCACAAACACTCTTCTTTATTTTCTCTCCCAACATCTAATATTATAGTGTAATTTTCTATCTTCATGGATGGAACTATCATATCCCCGTAATCTTTAACTATTATACCATTACAAAAAAGTTTAGCAAGATTATTAATATTTTGATATAGATCTTTGTTGTAATAAAACAAATCTATAAACGGTTCCATCAGTTTTATATTGTTAATGTTTGTAGAAAATATAACTATTTTAGGGAAAGAGCCGCTATCTCTATTTTCTTTTTTCAACTTAATTCCTGCAATGTCTATCATATTAAGAACAGTAGTGTATCTAAGAACATCATCTATTACAAATATTAGATAATCCATATTTATTAATTCTTCTCTATTTTCTAATGAATATAACTTTATTTGCTTTCTTTTTAATAACTCTTCAAAGTCTTGCATTGGTGCATAACATCTAGTACAAGATACATTATCAATCATATTTAAATTTTGATAGATCATATTCATTTCATAGTCTATAATTCCATCTTCGTATACTCCAGGATAGCATAAGGCCACCTTTGTTTTATTATTACTATTTTTAATTATCTGATTTACTTCTCCACCTACATATCTAATAGGTTGTTTTATATGTCTCATTTCTTTGCTAGTTATCATTATCATGTTTTCTCCTTTTTTGTTATTCTAGTAGATATTTTTCCCATGTTATATTGGCTCCATATTTTACACTTTGAAAAGAATCTCTAAGGACATTTATAAGTAATTGCATTTTATCTTTTATAGCTCCTAATTTGTCTGTATAGTATAATGGTTCACTAACTGCTGTCATCGTATCTGCAAACACTTCTGCTCTATCTTCTTTATCAGAAGACTTTGAATAAATGCTTACAAAATAAGCTCCTTCACCCTGCTCATATCCATATACATATTTTGAATCGAGTAATGCTAGATTACTTATATAACTAAAGTGTTGTGGATTGACTTTTTCCCAATCATTATATAACTGAGTTATGTCAAATTCTAGTTTCATATAATATTCTAATATATGATACATTTCATGATGCACTGAATGTTTTATTTTTTCTATCTTTTCTGTATTACTCAAATAAATTTTAAAGTTGTTATTTGAATCTCTAGTAGCAAGAGCTATATTGTTGTTTAAAAAATAGTTTACTAGACATATCTCTACATTATAATCTCTTATTTGAATTTCTTTTAATATGTTGTTTGGATATAGTTCTAAACAATTAATAAGTTCTATTAACATTAAGTTTATCTCTTTTGGCTCATATATTGTTTTTGCATTAATTGTTTTTGTAATATACTCTGTACCTTCTCCATAAACAACATCTATTCCATATACTCTTTTAATTTCTTCTACAAGTTCTATATTGCTACTCATCTTATTCTCTTCTATATTTGCCTTTTCTATAACCAATGGATTTATTTTTTTAATTATACCATAGTCTATTTGTTCTCTTTTTCCTATTTCACTTTTTCCATCTAGTATTATAAAAATGATTGTTATAGTAGATAACAAAATTACGAAAATAGAAATAGTTATAAATAATGAGTATCTTCTTTTTCCATTATTCCTCATTCGATGTTCCCTCCTTGTCGTCCAGGAATTCTTGTTCCATTCCTTTTTTAATATAGTCTACATCTATAACTTTTTCTGCCAATTCTCTTTTATTTATACTTAGACCTTTATCTCCATTCAAAATATCAATTCTTTCTACCTTATCGCTTTTATTCCATCTTTTTATTATATCTATTGTTTTTACAATTCCTTCTATATTTTTGTTTTCTGCCTCTAATAGAATTTTAATTTGATCTGGTAATAATAAAAGCTTAGAATATTCATATCTAGATTTTATTTTTATATCTTTTATATTGTTATCTAGCAATAATCTTTTTGTTTCTATATTAATACTATTATTCATTGATAATTTACGTTCTTCTAAGTTTTCATCTATAAATTCAGTGTTTTTATTATTTGATTTGAATATTATATCAACACCTTCAATTTTCATATCAAATTTATATATGCCTCCTTCGTATGAAGGTATATAATTAGCGTTAGTTATATTGTATTCCTTAGCATTATACTTCTCTTTTACATACTTTTCCAAATTAGTTTTTGCAATATAGTATGAAATAGGGTTACTATTTACTAAATTATTTAGCATCAATGGAACAATTAACGCAAAAATGACTCCTACTATATATCCTATTTTTTTATAATACTTTATAAACTTTCTGTGCATATAATTTTCATAAAGTAATTTTAGGATATATCCTGTTATGCTACCAAAGATTATCATTGCAGAAGAATAAATTGAAAGCAAAATAACCATCCATGTTATTTTTGCTTCTAATAAAAACCCAAATACCAAAATTGTTATAAATCCAAATATAGTTGTTTCAATTGGTCTTTTAAATAGCATTCTTCCTATTATTCCAAGTATATATAACATTGGTATCATTCGCACAAAAGTGTTACCAAACACAGTTAGATAACATGCAAACAACACAAAACATATATAAACAAAAGCTTCTGTATATATAGTTTTTCTCTCTTTTTTTGTTAAATAAATATCCGACATATTTCGTATCTCCTACGATAATCATTATACAAGAAAGATAAAAATAAAGCAATCTAATTTTTTTATTTAGATTGCTTTATTTCCTTCAAATTATTAAATCCTTTTATATTAGTTTTACATTTAATTTAAACATGTTTTTTATGCTAAATTCCATATAGTTAAGTGGCGTCTTTTTTTCTATATCTTTACTTAAAATAATGTCTTCTTCATAAATCTTTTCGTTATCTACATATAACTCTATCTTTCCAAGGTTATATCCTTTTTTAATGGGCGCATGAATTATCGGAAGTATAGTTTGCTTTATATATATTTTCTCATACTCTTCTTCTGTTAATGCCACTTTCATTTCTCTTGTTATATATTTTTCATAATAATTAACCTTGCCTTTAACTATTGGTATATTAATATACCAATTCATATTTTTAGAAATATCTTTCATCGAATAGTTATTAAGCCCATATTCCAAAAGCGTTTTTGCATCATCAAAACGTATATCAGTAGTTTCTGCTCCAAGCACAACAGTTATAACTCTAAACCCATTTCTTGTTGCAGAAGCTATAAGGCAACGATTTGCTCCATTTGTAAATCCTGTTTTTCCACCATCAGTATGAGCATATGTACGAAGTAATCGATTTGTATTAGAAAAATATTTTTGTGTATTACCAAACTTAACTTCTATAGCATTTGTACCTACAATCTTATTTATTGTATTATTACTTAATGCATACTTTGTTATAATTGCCATATCATAAGCCGTACTATAATGCCCTTCAGCATCTAGTCCATGTGGATTTTTAAAAGCACTATCTTTTGCTCCTATTTCTTTAGCTTTTTCAGTCATCATATTTCCAAAGCTTGCAATATCTCCACCTATATATTCACCAAGCGCATATGCACAGTCGTTTCCTGATTCTAAAAGCATTCCATACATTAAGGCTTCCACTGTTATTTTATCTCCTTTTTTCATACCAATAGTAGAACCCCCAATAACCGAAGACGCCGTTTTTATTGTTACTATATCTGACATTTTAGTATTTTCAACTACAACTACTGCAGTAATCATTTTTGTTAAACTTGCTATTTTTCTTTTAGCATATCCTTCTTTTTCATATAATACTCTACCATTTTCTGCATCAATAACAATTGCAGCTAAAGATTTTAGTTTTAGTTCTTTTTTTATATTTGTTGTTACATTTGCATAGATTGTATTTAGAATTATTGATATAAATATAAGTAGTAATATTACTTTTACCAAACTGGTTTTAAATTTTATATTCATTCTATCCTTGCACCTCTATCTTAAATATATGCAAAAAAAGAAGATGGCATTACACCATCTTTATAAAAAGGGGATTTTATTTATCGCTCCATACTACTGCTCTAAGTCCATATGGGCATCCGTACGGTTCATTTGTATATATTGTTCCAACTCCTGAGCTAGAATACTTTTTATTTATAAATATTCGAGTAAGCGAATAACAAGAGCCAAATGTTATTTTATCCATAGTTGTTACTGAAGCTGGTATTGTTATTGCTGGCAGCGTTGTACAAGCTCCAAATGCTTGGTAATCTATTCTTGTTACCGAACTTGGTATGTTTACTGACTTTAATGCTGTCCTATTATATACTGCATAAACTCCTATTGTTGTTACCGTATCAGGAACTGATAGAGAAGTTAGTGAGCTTAAGGTTCCTAAAACAGTAACCAGAGTTTTTTCATCATTCATTAAAAGACAATTATCTTTAGTAGTATATTTATCATTTAATGATGTGTCTATATTAACAATTGCACTATTATATGCAAATAATGCGTGAATATCTGTAACTCCACTACCAATGGCTATACTAGTAAGCTTTGTACACCCATTAAAGACATATGTATTAAATTTAGTAACATTCGAAAGAGGTGTGATACTCGTTACGTTATTACATCCATTAAATGCCTGTGAATCTAAGTTTGTAATAGCTGATGGTAATTTTATAGTTGTTATATTTCTACATCCGTTAAATGCATAACCTACAATTCTCGTTATATTGGTATTTGATAAATCAACTGTACCTGTTAAACTTGCTCCTTTAAGCGAAAATGCATAACCTTCTATTTCATTAACAGTACTTGGCACTGTATAAGACGTTCCTGTTCCTAAATACATAATAAGTTTTTCTGGATTTCCACTTGTTCCTTTAGTATATATTGATCCACCACTTACTGTGTAGTTTGTATTTGAACTATCAATATTAACACTTGTAAGGTTTGTAAGACCCGTAAAGACTCTATAATCAAATGCATTAAATGTTTTTGGTAAATTAATTGTTGTTAGACTAACACGCCCAGATAGTGCTCCAGCTGATATACTTGTAACTCCTTCTGGTACATTCAATGTTGTTGCTCCATTTATAGCCTCTGATAATATTGCTATTATTTTTGTTTTTCCTTTATTATATAAGATATGACCATTCTCATCTGTTTCAAAATATTGATTATTACTATCTACTAATATTTTACTTAAATTAGTACACCCATAAAAAGCATTTGCCCCTATTGAATTTACATTTTTAGGTATAGTTATTTCTGTTAAATTAGTACAGTTTGAAAATGCATTATCACTAATAGTAGTTAAGCTGTCTGGTAATGTTATACTTGTAAGTCCTATACAACTATTAAATGCATATGAACCTATATTTTTTATCTTGCTTGGTAATGTTATATTGTTAAGTTTTGAACAAGCGTTAAATGTGTATGATGGTATTACCGTTATTTCAGATGATAAAGTTATATTCGTAAGATTTCCACATCCATAAAAAGCATATGTTCCTATTGTTGTTACTGTATTAGGCATTGTTACATTAGTAACTTTTGAACAATTACGAAAAGTTTCACTACCAATTGTAGTAAGCCCATTTGGCAGTGCAATACTTGTTAAACTTGAATTTGAACAACCATAAAAAGCTCTATTCCCTATAGTTCTTAAATCGCTATTTCCAAGTATATCAGTTTGAAAAGTTACATTTTTAAGTGTTGTGTTGCTTTCAAAAGCAGATACACCTATACTCTTTACTTTATTATGAATTACTAAGTCTGTAATATCAGCTTTATAATATGCGTTATCTCCTATATTATAAACATCTGGATTAGATTGTGGAATAGTTAATATTCCCGAATTTATAAATGACATTCCAAACTCACTTGAATATATAGTATTATCATAAAAGCCTGGTTTTCTGTTTGTTGCATAAATACCCACTTGTTCTGCCCAATTCATTTGATTATCATCACTACCAATAAATTGAATTGACCCTGCTATAACTCTTATTTTTCCTGATAATATATCAGACATACTTGGCATTACTGTTTTTATATTTCCTGTCTTTTTTTGATCATTATATTCAAGCTGTGTTAAATCCGCAAAGAGTGTTTCTTCATTAAAATTACCTTCTAACATTCTTGCTGCCTTATAATGTTGCAATTCTTGCTGTGCTACTTTTAAATCATTTTTAAACTTACCCTCATTAGCTCTATCAATAACCCCGGATCCATTTAATGATAATATTATGGATGTAGCTAATATTATCATAACTATTATTGTTATAACTAATACAATTAATGATATTCCTTTGTTTTTCATATTTTACCTCCTGAATTTAATATATCTTATTGTAAAATTATACCATATATTGGAGTTGTAAGTAATTTAGAGTTTAAAAAACACGAATATATATGAAAATATATATTCATGTAATTATTTTGTCATATTATAGAAACATTTGTATAATAAAGTAACTTAAATATATATTTCATAAATAAACATTGTTATATATATTAATTAGATGTAACCATTTTTGCTTCTAACGTAGGTTGAACTGTCGAATTAGTATATATTTGTGTATATGGATAGTATGTATTTACTTCGTTATAACTTAAATTAGTTACAGTTGTCGTTGCCAATTGATAGTGAAATTCTGTTGGATTAGTTGTGAAAAATGTTTTTATTTTATCAGCGGTTGTAGCTCCTGAATAACTATCAATTAAAGTTTTGCTAAGTTGAAAATACACCGTGTTTTTTACCCCGCCGACGTAATAAGTAGTGATGATATTTTCATCAACAGAATTCATACGTATACTTCCTGTCTTTTCAAACCTTGTAGAAATTGCGTCACCACGAAGCAAAGGTAAATTACTGGACATTCTGTTATAACAATGATATGTATATGTATCGTGTGAATTCCCGTATGTATAAACGTAATAAGTATAACTGCCATCAAAAGTAGTTGTCCCAACGTTTCTGTATAATTTAGCTGTTTTGCTTACATTATCTATCTCTATATAATCTTTTGTTCCGTTTGGTAAACTGCGAAGAGTGTATGGAAAATTTATTATATTCCCTTTAAATGGTTCATATATAGTTTGAGAAGTCCCTTCTTCAAGTTGTAAGCCATGAGATAAAAAATCAAGTATTTGTGGCTGATATACTACCAAATATAAAATACCATCTTCATTACTTTTAATTGTTCTTGGTGTAGATACAGCTTCAGTTGGAGTAACATTTACAACATTTATTCCTGATGGATTTGTTTTTGTATTATTTATTCTAATGGCTCTATTTCCAACACTTGGTCTATTAATACTATCTAATTTAAAATCATTTTTAAGTCCAAAAGTATAATTGGTGTTTGCTTTTAACCCAGATATTTCATAATAGTGATATGGCGAAATAAATTCATAATTATTTGTATCTAACATTAATTCATCAATAAATAAATTCTTCCCACTAATAATTAAATCAAAATCACTAACACTATTTATTGGACTTGGTGTATCAGGTGAGGGGATTCCTATTTGCTTACTTTTCCCATATATCCTTAAAAATGCACTATCATTATATGTTTTGTTTTGTGATATGTTTGTTCCTGATAAATTTACTTCTTGTAAACTATATCTACTTAATACTTTTCCTGATTCATCAAATATATATTTTCCTATATCTTTTTCAGAAGCATATTTTTTAGTTATTAACCAGTTTTTTATGTACTCTGATATGTTTCCAGTTTTTCCATTTAACTTGTAATCGGTATATGCTAAAGTTGCCGCATCTTGTAAAGATTTTAAGTTTATTTTTTCTACTGCATCTTTTGCTTTATTAGTTATATTACCAGACGATAACGACACTATTACAGCACCTGTTATTATTATCATAACTATTATTGTTATAACCAAGAAGATTAATGATATACCATTTTTATTCGTTGATCTTTTTCTCATTTTTATATTTTATCCTTTCATACAAATGGTGTATATATATTAATTAGCTATTCTCATTTTAGCTTCTAAATTGGGTTGCACTGTTGAATTGGTGTATATTTGTGTATATGAATAGAATGTTTTTATTTCGTTATAGTCTAAATGTTCAATGATCGACTTTTCAAGTTGATATTGAGCTTTTACAGGAGTACCTATATTATATTGTTCTGCAAGAAATCCTTTAAAAGAGTTTACTGTAGAATAATTATCATCTGCAATATATATTCTAGGATATTGACTTGTGCTTTGAAGCCAAATATCACCTGAACTATAGCTATTACCACCGCCAGATGTTTTACCCAAATAATGCGTAGAAAGGCAATATGTTTCATTTTGGTAAAGTGCTCCTATTAAATCATTTGAAACGTAGTATTTATTATCTGTTAAAAATTTAATCCAATTTTCTGTTCCGTCAAAAATTTTTTCCCCGACATTCCTATACAACTTTGCTGTCTTTTTAATATTATCTATTTCTATATAATCTTTTGTTCCATCAGGTAAACTTCGTAGAGTGTATGGAAAATTTACTTTCTTTCCTTTAAATGGTTCATATGTTGTTTGAGAATCTCCTTCTTCAAGCTGTAAGCCATTCACTAAAGAATCAAGTATTTGTGGTTGATATACTACTAAATATAAAGTACCATCTGTGTTACTTTTAATTGTTCTTGGTGTAGATACAGCACCAGCTGAAGTAACATTTACAACATTCATCCCTGGATTTATTTTTGTATTATTTATTCTAATAGCTCTATTTCCAACACTTGGTTTAGTTATACTATTTAAATCAAACTCATTTTTAAGTCCCAAAGTATAATTAGTATTTGGTTTTAATCCTGATATTTCGTAATAGTGATATGGTGAAATATATTCATAATTATTTGTATTTAACATTAAGTCATCATTAAATAAATTCTTACTACTAGTAATCAAATCAAAATTACTCACACTCTTTATTTCATTTGGATAATTAGGGCTTGGACTATTGGGTATAAAATATTCGTAAGAAGTTGCGATTTCACCTTTTTCTAGTTGAATCCAATATGTTCCATTAAGCAATTGTGCTGTATGCTCTCTATAAGGGGAATTAGGAATTGCAATATAAATGTAGCCATTCTCATCAGTTGTCTGAATAACAGGTTTCCC
>JAQUBQ010000023.1 GCA_028686615.1 Clostridia bacterium
GATAGTCTGTACAAGTAATATGTCTTTCTGTCTAATACTTATATATAATTTCTACTATTGTAGATATAGCGAACCTCCTCCATCTAAACCAGTCTAATACTTATATATAATTTCTACTATTGTAGATGTTAGAGTGTTTGGAATGTTTATTGTGTCTAATACTTATATATAATTTCTACTATTGTAGATAAATGGCTTGTAGGAGGTCGATTTTTGTCTAATACTTATATATAATTTCTACTATTGTAGATCTTCACTGTCTTTTAACTGTATTATGTCTAATACTTATATATAATTTCTACTATTGTAGATATTACTACTCCTTTTTGTATTATTTCAGTCTAATACTTATATATAATTTCTACTATTGTAGATTTATCTGTTCGCATGCTTGAGGTAATGTCTAATACTTATATATAATTTCTACTATTGTAGATATCAAGGTAGCTTTAAGATTATTACTGGAGTCTAATACTTATATATAATTTCTACTATTGTAGATTTATCTGTTCGCATGCTTGAGGTAATGTCTAATACTTATATATAATTTCTACTATTGTAGATAGGATTGTGTTGTTTTAAATAAATAAGTTTACTATTTATATATAGTTAAATAATTATACTGTGGCTATAAAAAAATGTACAAAGAGGTTTTCTGACATTCTGAAAAACTATTAATAGTATATGGAAAACTTTAAACAGTTATAGATTTAAAGTTTTATAAGAAATATAATTTTATAAAAAATATTATAAATAGTTTAACTAAAAATAAAAAGGGAGAAACAATCATGAATGAACACAGAAAAATATTAGAAAGTATTTTTAAAAGATAATTATAAAAACATACTTGATGTAGGAAGTGAAAAAACAAGTATGTCTTTTTTATATGTAAGAATAGTTTAGAAAAAGATTTCGATTTAATTGTTTGTCATTTGTTATTTGGCGAAGCAGTTAAGTTTGGAAATACCGTAAAAGATATGGCCAATAAAGTTTTTAATTTGAAAGGTGAAGAAATTTTAGTTGTAGATTATTTAGAAGATCCGGAAATAGACTTTGAAGTATTAACTAATGTGGCAGCATCTAAAGGTTACTATATTATTAATAAAGCAACATTTAAGAAAGAAATAGCAGAAGAATATCCTGATTTTATAGGAAAAAATTATATAGCAATATTATTTAAAAGAATAGATAAGGAATGATAATCTTATCTTTTTTTATTATATAAAACATATTAAATATTGTATAAAAATGTCTAAAAAGATGCTGTTTTGAATTTTTAAGATTTTGTTTTAACATATATTGACAAAGAAAATATAAAGTAATATAATGGCTGTTATTAATGAGAAGTATTATCATTAAGGAGAAATTATGAAAAAAAGAAATACAAAGCAAAGGGATAAAATCCTTGAATTGTTAAGAAGTAAAAGAAAAGAACATTTAACAGCACTTGAAATAGTGGAATTATTAGGTGAATTTAGCATAGGACAAGCGACAGTATATAGAAACCTAAATATTTTTGAAAAAGAAGGAGTTTTAAGGAAATATGTTGGTAATGGGGAAAAGACATGTTACCAATATATTGATGCACATAAAAAGTGCAAAAGTCATTATCATATTATTTGTGAAGCATGCACAAAAACAATTCATACACATATAGAAAGTGTAGAAAATATAGAAGAAGAATTAATAAATAATATGGACTTTAAAATAAATAAAGAAAAAATAGCATTATATGGCATATGTAATAAATGTAAGTGAGGTAAACATGAAAAGAATTATAATAACTTTTAGTATTCTATTTTTAGTTATTGTTTTATTACTAACAATAGCTTTTAATATAAAAAAGGAAGAGTCTAAAAACAGTGAAGAAAAAGTAAAGATAGTAGCAACACTATTCCCACAGTACGATTTTGCAAAACAAATTGGAGGAGATTTAGTAGACGTAAGCTTACTATTACCACCTGGAACAGATGTGCATACGTATGATCCGGCACCAAAGGACATAGTAAGTATTAACAAAAGTAATGTGTTTTTATACACCGGACCACAGATGGAACCGTGGGCAGCAAATATATCACAAAACTTGAATAATAGTGTAAAGATTGTGAATGTAGCAGAAGGAATAGAATTGTTTCAAGAAGAAACACAGGAGCATGAGCATGAAGATGAACATCACCATGAAAAAGATCCACACATTTGGTTAGATATAAATAATGCTAAAATAATGGCCAAAAACATTTGTGAAATTTTGTGCATAATGGATAATGTAAATTCTTATGTATATAAAAAAAATGCTGAAGAATATATAAAAAAACTTAATGAATTAGATAACTCTTTTGAGCAAACAATAAATAATGGAAAAAGAAATAAAATAGCATTTGGTGATAAATTTGCTTATTCATATTTTGTAAATAGATATAAAATAGATTATATTAGCGCTTATGACGGATGTTCTGAAAGTGCAGAACCAAGCATATCTAAAATAATAAGTATTGAAAAAGAAATTGAAAAAGAAAAAATACCAGTAATATTTTATGAATCGTTATCTGAAGGTAAAATAGCAAAAAGCATAGCAAGCAAGACTGGAATAAAAGCACTGGTATTTAGTAGTGTTCATAATGTTTCTAGTGGGGAGCTAAAGAATGGAACAACATATATCGATATAATGGAAAAAAACAGAATAAACTTAGAAGAAGCGATAAATTAAGGAGTGAAACAATTGAATATTATTAAAGTTTCAAAGGTTACATCTTCATATAATGGGCATGTAGCAATAGAGAATATAAATTTTAAAATAAAAGAAGGAGAATTTGTCTGCCTTGTAGGTGAAAATGGCTCTGGTAAGAGTACAATATTAAAAAACATTACAGGCATGCATAGATATGAAAAAGGAAGTATAGAAATCAATTGCAAAAAAGAAGAAATATCATACCTAGAACAATTTAACATGAAAGATATTGATTTTCCTGGAACTGCAAAAGAAATTATAATGACAGGTCTACAGAAACCAAAGGGGAGATTATTTTATAATAAAGAAGATCTTAAAACATTAGAAAGTATAAGTGAACTACTTAACATAGACAATATACTTAAGAAAAGAATTGGAGACTTATCTGGTGGGCAGAGGCAGAGAGTACTACTTGCAAGAACTGTAATTGGAGCTCCTAAGGTATTAATACTAGACGAACCATGTTTGGGACTTGATATAAAAATGATAAGAGAATTTTATAAAATATTGTATAAATTAAATAAAGATAAGAAGGTTACAATTATAATAGCTACTCATGACACAAAAGAATTAGAAAAAACATTTAAAGATATGGATATGAGAGTAATTGAAGTTGCAAAAAGTATAGTGTTTGACGGAAATATTAAAGATTGGAAGGGATTGTAATGCAGGAGTTATTAGAAATGTTTAGTTATTCATTTGTTAAAGATGCTCTGATTTGTGGCATTGCTGTTTCAATCTCAGCAGCTTTGATAGGAATAATACTAGTATTAAAAAAATATTCAATGATAGGACATGGCCTTGGTGAAGTAGCTTTTGCATCAATATCTCTGGCAGTAGCTTTTGGTATATCACCACTTTACGTATCTGTTCCATTAGTAATAACAGCTTCTTTTATTATTATGCTAATTAGTCAAAAAAAGGGAGACGAGGGTGATATTGCAATAGCACTTGTATCTTCGGGAGCGCTTGCTTTTGGTGTAATTATAACAGCAATAACTAAAGGATTTAATATTGATGTATATAATTATATGTTTGGTAGCATACTAGCAATTACAAAGCAAGATGTTTTACTAAGTGTAATATTAAGTATATGTATAATAGCAGTATATATTATATTCTATAACAGGATTTTCATGGTTACGTATGATGAAAAATACGCAAAGTCTAAAGGTATAAATACAACTTTTTATCAATTTCTTATATCATTAATAACTGCGTTAATTGTGATAGTTGGTATGAAAATAATGGGAACATTATTAATTTCTAGTTTAATTGTTTTTCCTGCATTAATTTCAAAAAAACTTACAAAAAGTTTTAAAGGAATGGTTATAATGTCTGGATTTATCTCTATAATTTGTTTTATAATAGGATTAATAATCTCATTTATATTAAATTTACCAACAGGAGCTAGCATAGTTTCAATATATATTATACTACTCTTTATTTCTAATATTAGTATAAAGTTTATAAGATATTAATGAATGAAAAATCTTTAGACGACACATAATATGAAAGTATAGAAATATATGAATTAGGAGGTGATAATAATGAAAAAAACTTATAAAATAGCATTATTATTAGTATTAATTATAAGTATAGGAAATTTAGTTATAGCAACTATGGCACCAGATACAAATACTCCAAATGAAATTGCTCCAGCAAGAGGTGAAACAGGAGGAGTTGCCCCAAATTCAGCTGTGCCAAATCAAAATAGGGTTGCTACGGATGCTAACTTAACTGAACCAAGAACAAATACAAATACAAATAACACAGTAACAAATGATAGAGTTACCAATAATGCTACGGATGATAATTTTACAGATACAACACCAGACAATAACGAGGTTCAAACACCCGTTATAACACAAGCAGAAGATGCAGTAAAAGATTTAACAGATATGGATGATGCTGATGATACTGATGATAACTTAAATACAGGCGTGGTTGTTACAGTTGTTGCAGTAACAACAGTAGCAATAGGACTTGTAACATATTATTTTATTAAAAATAGAGATTAAAAATTGAAAAGCTCATAACAAAATGCACGTTAAAGATTAAACAAAAACGTTTAATTCTTAAATGTGTATTTTTTGTTAATTTATATAATAAAAAATATTGTCAAAAAAACACCTTCGAATGTAATTGACAACACATTACAAGCTCAATATAATGAACTTAAAGAAAAGGAGGAATATTATAAAAGTTTGTACATACTTATATATTGAAGAAATCGCAAAAAACACAAATTATAATAATGTAATTAAGTATTTTAATGTTAAAGCTATAAATAATAAAACAGACCCTTTAAGTAAAACGTTGATATATATAATTGAAAAAGATACTTTTGAAAATAAAAGGCTTATTAATTATATGTTTACAAATGATAATAAAGTAACAATTAATTCAGAGTTTTATCTACTTTCATCAAAAAATAAAAGTATTTTTATTGGAGATGCATTAAACTTAACTTTGAAAAACAATATAAACATTAAGAATAAATTAGTTACTTGTGAACTTATTAGTATTGCACTGGCAGATATTGTTATTATAAATAAAGTAGATGATATAAAAAAAGGTTTTGAGTTATTGGATTTTGCACTTGATCTTGGTAAGGAAATTTATGGAATACCAGGAGAGATATATAGTAAAAGTAGTTATTTATCAAATTATGCTATAAAGACAGGTGCAATTCCTTTATGCACAAAAAGGGATGGCATAGAATTATTACAGAATTGTTATAAAAAAGAATTGTGACATTGTATTTTACATATTTATATAGTAAAATGATATTTGAGGTGAGCTAGATGCCGTCAAAAAAAGATGAAAATAAAAAAAGAAATAAAATTAAACTTAGAAGATTAGGAACTAAAGGCAAAACTGTTAAAAAAGAAATACCAGTAAACACTAATAAAAAGAATACAAAAAAGAAATTGTTAAGATGGAAAATATTTAAAATTTTCCTATTTACAATGTTAGGGCTGGGAGTAATAGGAACAGGTGTTGTAATAGGAGTTTTAACTGGAATTATAGATAAAACTGAAAATGTTGATTTAGCACAATTACAAAGTCAAAAATTAACATCATTTATATATGATACTGAAGAAAAAGAAATTGCAACTTTGTATAGCGAAGAAAACAGAATAAATATAAGTTATGAAAAAATTCCTAAGCATTTAATAGATGCTGTTATATCTATTGAAGATGAGAGATTCTGGAAACATAATGGAGTAGATGTAAAAAGAACAGGAGCAGCGATAGTAACATATATATTTAATGCAGGAAAGTCTTCATTTGGTGGTAGTACTATAACCCAACAGCTTATAAAAAATTCAACAGGAGATAAAGAAGCTGACTGGACTAGAAAAATTAGAGAATGGTACAGAGCCATTAGTTTAGAGAAAAAACTAGAAAAAGAAGATATATTAGAATCATATTTAAATACTATCTATCTAGGAGCTGGTGCATCAGGAATAGAAGTTGCATCACACACATATTTTAATAAAAGTGTAACGGAAGTAAATCTTGCAGAAGCAGCAACACTTGCTGCAATTATTCAACTTCCAGAAACATATAATCCTTATAGGGGAGAAGAAGCAGCAAGTAAGTTAAAAAGAAGAAAAGAAACAGTACTAGCAAAAATGTTAGAACTTAAAAAAATTAATAAAGAGGAATATGAAGAAGCACTAAAGCAAGAGATAAAGTATGAAAAAGGGAAGATAGCAATGGGAACAACTTATACATATTTTGTTGATGCAGTTATAGAATCAGTAGCGACAGACTTGATGGAAAAACAGAATGTAAGTAAAGAAATGGCATTACAAATGTTATATGGAAATGGATACAAAATATATACAACACAAGTTCCTAGTGTTCAAAAAACTATTGATGAAGCATTTTCAAATAAAAGCTGGTTTTATAAAGATAAAGCAGGAACCTTTATGCAAGCAGGTATGGTTGTAATTGATAATAGTAACGGAAATGTAGCAGGTTTAAGTGGAGGTGCTGGAGAAAAGGAAACAGACAGAAGTTTTAATAGGGCAACTCAAGCGATAAGACAACCGGGATCAACATTTAAACCAATATCAGCATATGGTCCAGCATTTGAAAGAGGAATATCATACCCTGGCATGGGAATTGACGATTCACAATTAACGATTGGGAATTGGACACCTAAAAACTATTATGGATATTTTAACGGATATGTGTCTGCTAGACAGGCGATAAATGCATCTATGAATATACCAGCAGTTCGTACATTACAAAGCGTTGGAGTAGATTATGCATACGAATTTGCTAAAAAGCTAGGAATATCTACACTTAATAATAATGATAAATCATTATCGTTTGCACTAGGTGGATTGGATAAAGGAGTAACTGTATTAGATATTACAGGAGCATATTCTGTTTTTGCTAATAATGGAATATATTTAGAACCAAAATTATATACAAAAGTAGTGGATTCTAATGGTAAAGAAATATTATCTAATAAAGAAAGTGCACAAAGAGTTATGAAAGACACAGCAGCTTATTTAATAACGGATTGTTTAAAAACAGTTGTAACAAGTGGTACAGGAACGTCGACTAGGCTTGGCGGTGGAATGGAAACAGCAGGAAAAACAGGAAATACAAATGAAGATAAAGACCAATGGTTTGCAGGATATTCTTCATATTACACAGCAGTTGTCTGGAATGGATATGATAAACCAAAATCAATTAATAGAACTTATCCATATACAAGTATGAGAGTATGGACAGATGTTATGAAAAAAATACACTCTGGTTTAGCTGCTAAAAAGTTTACAAAACCAACTGGTATAGTATCTGCATCAGTATGTACTCATTCAGGGAAGATTCCTACAGAAGCATGTAAAATATATGGTGGGGTAATAAAGACAGAGATATTTGCAAGTGGAACAGTTCCTACAGACACATGTAGCGTGCACAAGATGGCAACCATTTGTAAGATAACAGGAAAGAAAGCAAACGAAAATTGCCCGGAAACAGAAGAAAAAGCATATATAACCAGAGATACAACACCTAGAGTAAAACCAAGAGATTGGAACAGGATGATTATAACTGAGCAGTGTACAACACATAATGAAAGTAATACCAAAATAGATAATGGCAATGTAAATCCATATAATTAAAAATATAAAAAATAAAGGGTAAGCAATATAATAATGCTTACCCTTTACTTTATATAATAGGATGTTTAAAAACCAAGAATGCTTTTAACTTTTTCTATAATACCAAATTTATATTCAATATTTTTTGCGTTATTAAAAATCTCATCTTCTTTGCTTTTCATTTCCTCATCTTTATTTTCATTTAAAATTATAGAATTATCATAGGAGTAGGGAAAAACAAGTGACCACCAATTTTCTCCTTTTCCATCTCCTAAAACTATTTGAACAGAGTCATAAACACCAGAAGCCATAGTGAAATTTCCTGAAGTTTTCTTATCGTATGATATATTCCCAAGTTTAATATAAGACGAATAATTACAAGAATTTGAAGAAAGAGTACTTTCAGTTAAATTTAATATTTCATTAATATGTGAATTAATAATATTTTTACTGTCATCTTTATTTAATATTAAATTATCACTATTTTCATAAAGGTTTTCTACATAACTATCTATGTTTTTTGCCACTTTATATTTTACAAGTTGATCGTCGATAGAATTACTATTTGCGACAACGTGTATTCGAAAAAAGTTTTCTTTAATGTTTTGATTATTTAAAGATATAAATGTTATTAAAAAGTTTAAAATAATAAATGCAAAAATTGCAATATATATAGGGGTTATTTTTCTCATAAATTTATCACCAATAATATTATGAACATATTTTCCAAAATTATACAAAACTGTATAAAAAACTCCGTTGACACTGCTAAGTTATGAATGATAAAATTACAATATAACTAAGGAGGAATAAAAATGAGAAAAATAAAACTATGCTGCTTTACAGTAAACACAACACATGCTTTGATAATAGCTAATAATTTTATAGAAAGGAAGCTAAGTAACGTTAAAATAATCTATATTAATGAAAGAGAAGAGACTAAAAAGATTAAAAGAATAATTAATAAGTTTTATAAGAACATGCAAAATCGTATGTACTATTCAGAATGGCTAAACGAAGACATATTGAATGATTATTCAAATGAAGAATTTGTATTTGTAGTACATGGAAAAGAGCAATTTGTAGAGAATGCTAATAAGTTTCTGGATATAAACGAATTCAATGGGTATATTATAAATTGTTATGATGTTTATGATATAAAAAAGGAAGTAAATGAAATAATTGATAATCATGATTATTATATGAATACCACAGGGGTAATTAAAAAGGAAATATGTAAAGATATAAATGAAGCTTCTAAAAAAGAAGAACAGAACAGAAACATTTTATAAATAAACTAGGCCAGCTAAGGCCTAGTTTATAAAACTATTTATTATTATTTAAAGATTGGTTATTTGTAGATGAAGTTTCTGAGAGCTTCTCCCATCCTTTTATATTAGAACGTTTTATTGCACCAAAAACATGTTCCTTTACCCTAGGGATATCTTTCCTCATGGATTTCAAAAGCTCTGTCATGTAATCTCTTTTTGTAAAACCATCTGCAGGACAACATTTTCCCATAACAGGATAGTTTTTGTGTTTAGCGACAGAACGAATAAGTTTTTCTTCGACATATATCATAGGTCTAATAGTTTTAACATTACTTCTACTTAAATAAGTTACTGGTGCGAAGGTATGTATTTTTCCATTTAAAAACAAACTCATTAAAAAAGTTTCCATTAAATCGTCCATATGATGACCTAGAGCTATTTTATTACATCCATGCTCAGTAGCGAGGCTGTTTAACATTCCTCTCCTCATATTAGCACATAAAGAGCAAGGGTTTTTTTCTTTACGAATGTTGAAAACAACATCTGCAATATTTGAATTATATATTAAATATTCTATGTCTAATTCTTTACATAGTTTTTCTAATTCCTCAGTTTTAAAGGTATCACTACCAGGATGTATACTAATTGCCATTATATTGAATTTTTTAGGATAAAACTTTCTTAAATAATATAAGACATATAAAAGAGTAATACTGTCTTTGCCGCCAGATAACCCAACGGCAATTTTATCACCATCATCTATCATTTCAAAATCGTCTATAGCTTTACGAGTTTTTCCAATAATTTCTTGTAACATTATAATTCCCCCTAAAAAGGTATTATACAAAAATATATTATCAATGTCTATAAAATAAGTGAAAAAAGAATAAAACAAAAGAAGTTACTTGACATAAAACAAGAACGGTGCTATAATAAATACAGTTGAAAATAAAAAAGAAAAAATAATTTTAGTCTGTAGTTAGTTAATTTGTTAGCGGCTCGTAAGAGCCATTAATATATATGTTTTAATCTGGGTGCATATTAGGTGCACTTATACAAGGTATTAATATATTTTGTATCTTACGGATTAAAACGCTCTCCTTTAGCACCTTGGTCTCATCAGCCAAGGTGCGCGAAAGACAATTTTATTTATATAGAAAAAAGTTACGATTATTCGTAGCTTTTTTCCATTATATAATTAAATATCCATAGATACATTATATTCTTCAAGCCACATATTTATTTGAATTAAGTATGCTAGTGTTTGAGGATAAGTCATTAGCTGTCCAAACCAATTTTCAGTTATGGAAATTCCATTATTTGAAATAATGTTTTCAACGTACTCTTTGTTTATTAATGAAAGCAAAGGACTAGAAGGGTTATTTATAATTTTAATTATATCCTTTTTAACTAAATCTAAGTAAGCAATGTCATAAGTTTTAGGAAATGGTGATTTTTTTCTATACACAATATCTTTTGGAAGTTCCCTTTCAAAAGCTTTGCGTAATACATATTTTTCAATCGCTTCATTATTATGTAGCAGTCCAAGTTTATATTTTGCTGGAATGTTATATATATATTGAAAAATCCTATAATCTGCAAAAGGCATCCTTATTTTAATTCCCGCATATTTAGCTGCAGAATTAGCTCTTTCTACAAGCGTAGTCATGAACCATTTTATAGTTAAGTAGTTTATTTGACGGAATTTATTTTCAAAATCATTTTCACTGTTTAATACAACTTTATTAATAGTGTTATCATAACTTTCTTTAATATATTCTCTAATATTATAATTTTTGCATAAGTCTTTTTTTAGTATATTTTCTCTAAGGTTTTCTGATAAAGCCCACGGAAAAGTAGAGCTGTTTAGAAGTTTATCTTTATAATACCAAGGATATCCTCCGAAGATTTCATCAGCGCATTCACCGGAAATAGCAATATTAAAGCCATGTTTTTTTATAGATTTAGAAAACGCTAACAAAGAACTATCTATATCTGCCATACCAGGCATATCCCTTGAAATCATAGAATCTTTAAGTAAATAATGTAAATCCTCACTAGAGAAACTTATAGCATTATGTTTTGTTTTTAAATAATCTTTCATTATGTTGACATATTCAAAGTCTTCAGTTGGTTGATATGAATTAGATTTAAAAGATTTCTTATTGCCCCTAAAATCAATTGAAAAAGTATTAAGTAGTGATGTTTCTTCTTTTGCAAGGTATGACAATATACTCGAATCAAGTCCACCAGAAAGCATAGTACAAACAGGTATATTAGATTCCATTTGCTTTTTTAAAGAATCTGATACTAAAAACTTGGTTTTTTCAATTACTGTATTAATATCATCTTTATTATTTTCTGTTTTTAAGTCCCAATAACACTTTGTGACAAAACCAGAATCTGAAAATATTCCATAGTGTCCTGCTTGTAATGCATATACATCTTTAAAAAAGGTGCTATCTGGGCTGTGAGCAGGTCCAAGACTAAAGATTTCCATTACTTCTTTTTGACTAATAGATGCTTTGACAAAGGGATGTTTTAATAATGTTTTAATTTCAGAAGAAAAAACAAAAGTATGATTTGTAATGGTGTAATAAAAAGGTTTTATTCCTAAACGATCTCTTGCTATAAAAACAGAGTTATCTTTATCATTGTATATACAAAATGAATAAACCCCATTAAAGATATTTAAACAATCTTCGTTATATTTTATATAACACTCTAATATTAACTCGGCATCAGAGTAATTATTAGCGTTGTTCTTGTTATCCAACAATTTTTCTTTTATACTATTACGGTTATAAAGCTCACCATTAAAAACTATACTATATGTAATGTTATTTTGTGTTTTTGTATATGGTTGAGTTACATTTAATAATTCATGCAAACTAATTCTACTATGTCCCATAGCGATGTTATTATTGATGTAGTAATTATTAGTGTTTTTTAAAGAACCATTCATTTCAGTTATAGTTTTATTGTTCTTTACCTTTTCGTTTGTATTTATATATCCATATATTGTACACATATGACCTCCTAAAAATATCCATGATGATATATATATATGCAAGAAACTAGAGGGTTATACTCCAATGGTAAAAAATTACAATTAAAAAGATGCAACAAAAGGCTTGATTTCATAGGTTCCATGATATATACTAAGAGGGAATAGAGATGTTGATTTAAGAATGACTATTCTAAAAATAATTAAAAAGGTGGAGAACTTTATGAGTAAAACTTATGTGTTAACTAAAAGCGCTTTGCTTAGTTCACCTGACGTGCTGAAAAGAATTGGTAATGGGGAGAACAAGGTTGTTGTGCCCAAGGCAGTTCTTGATGAGCTTTATGTCCTCCGTGGAAATATGGAACCCACAACCAGGTTTATGGCAGATACTTTATTTGAGTTTTTTGATAGCCTGGATACCCGGGAGCTTATCAGCGAAAAAGGTCATAAGATGGAAGATGGAAGTACTATAATGGTTGCAGATAACCATGTAAAAAGAGAAGTAAAAATTGAAGGTATAACATCATGCCAAAAACGCATATTGCAAGTAGCAGATGGCTTAAAAGCAAATGCTGAAAATGTAATTATTATTAGTAATAACCCAATATTTAGAATGAACGCTAAGATAATGAACATTAAAGCAGAAGAAATTAAAGATAAGTTTTTCCCTAAGTTTGAGTTTCAATATCAAGGATGCGTTAATATAAGTGACCTAATAATGGATTTTACAGAATTTAAAAAAGAAGAAGGATGTATTAATGTAAGTGATATATGTGGACATGAGGAAATTGAATGGACACATAACATGTATGTTATTATGAGAAACATTAAAGGACAACAAGTCTTAGGAGTTCATAAAGACGGAAAGATTCATTCAGTATATCCTAACCTTAAGGCCTGGGAAACAACACCTAAGAACCTAAAACAAGCAGCATACATGGATGCACTTTTGGATCCTGTACATGAAACACCTATTGTGATTACTAAAGGATTAGCAGGGACAGGAAAGACCCTATTAGCTTTAGCAGCTGCACTTCAAGGAGTTGAAAGTGGGGAGTATAAACAAATTGTAATTTGTAGGTCAGTTGCTGGTAAAGTAGGTCAAAAGGATGAGGAAGTAGGATTCTACAAAGGTGATAAGGATGAAAAGATGCTTAACTATGTTAAAGGAATAAGGGATAATTTAGAAGTGTTACTCGAAAACAAAGATTTTAGAGCAACAGATGGTATTCATAAGGATATGACGAATGGATTCTTTGAACTTGAAGATTTTATAGATGCAAATATCATAGACATTCAACCGATTGTGGATATAAGGGGTAGAAGCTTCAGAAAATGTTTTTATATTATTGATGAAGTTCAAAACTTGCATCCAGCATTTATGAAATCTATACTTTCTCGTACGGGCGAAGGAACAAAAGTCGTTATATTAGGAGACCCAACCCAAATTGACAGAGAAACTCTCACACAAAGGTATAATGGGTTAGTATACTCTTCTGAACTATTAAAAGGTAATGATAAATGTAAACAGATTACCTTCCCTGAAAAAAAAGATATTGTTAGATCTGAAACAGCTGGCATTATAGCAGAAATTTTCATGTAACAATACAAGGAGCCTAGAAAAATCTAGGCTCCTTTTTTGCATATTTCAATAGTATTACATTTTTGTTAGACTAATGCCTAAACGTTGACACAAAACAATGAATATAGTAGAATTGTAATATATGTGAAGGTATAGAAAGAGGTAGAAATATGGGTCTTACAACATCAACAGAAATGTTTAAAAAAGCATATGAAGGCAAGTATGCAATAGGGGCATTTAATGTAAATAATATGGAAATAATTCAAGGTATAATGGAAGCAGCTGCTGAAACAAATTCTCCAGTAATATTACAAGTTTCAAGCGGTGCTAGAAAGTATGCTAACCCAATATATTTAAAAAAGTTAGTAGAAGCGGCTATTGAAGATGCTAAAACTAAAGGAAGAGAACTAGATGTAGTTCTTCATTTAGATCATGGAGATACGTTTGAATTATGCAAGAGTTGTATTGATAGCGGATTTACATCTGTGATGATAGATGGATCAAAATATAGTTTTGAAGAAAACATCAAACTTACTAAAAGAGTTGTTGATTATGCTCATGAACGAGGCGTGGTAGTTGAAGCAGAGCTTGGAAAGTTAGCGGGAATAGAAGATGATGTAAATGTATCAGAAAAAGATGCTAGCTTTACAAGTCCAGATGAAGCAGTTGAATTTGTTGAAAGAACGGGATGTGATTCACTTGCTATAGCAATAGGTACAAGTCATGGGGCATATAAGTTTAAAGGAGAAGCTAAACTTCGTTTTGACATATTAGAAGAAATATCTAAGAGGTTACCAGGTTATCCGTTAGTATTACACGGAGCATCATCTGTACCAGAAGGATTTGTAAATATGTGTAATAAATATGGTGGAAACATTCCAGGAGCTAAGGGAGTACCAGAAGAACTACTTAGAAAAGCAGCAACCTATGGAGTATGTAAAATAAATATAGATTCAGATATACGTCTTGCAATGACAGCAAATATTAGGGAAGTATTTAGTAATAGTCCTGAAGTATTTGACCCAAGAACATATCTTGGAAAAGCAAGAGAAGCGGTAAAAACTATGGTTAAACATAAAATACAAAATGTACTAGGTTCTGAAGGGAAAATGTAAAAGGGAGATATAAAATGGTTGATAAAAAAGCATCTAAAATTAGAAAATATAAAGTAAATGGAGCAGTGCTAGCATCCAGGTTAATACTTTTAGCTTTGATTATAGCGAGCACCTTGACAATATATAATAACATGAACAAAAACAATCATGTAAAAATATTGGAAGATAGTGCATTTGTAGATGAAAATGGAATATCTAATATGGTAAGTGGTGTTAAAGATGGAGGAGTATATAATTCTCCAGTGGAACCTACAGTAAATGCTAATGTCAAAAAAATAACATTGACTAAAGATGGAAAAGAAATAAAATTTAGAAATGGTAAAAAAATAAAAGATTTTGGAAACTATATTTTAACAATTGAAAATAGTAGAGGAGAAATTGACACAATATATTTTGATATAGAATATTAGTAATTATATAAATTTATTTAAAAGGGTGGAGAAGGTATATGAAAAAATGTAGTCATTGTAATGGACAAGCAGTTGAAGATAAGGTAGTGGAAATAGCTAAAAAATATAAAGGAGTAAAAGGTGGAATAATGGAAGCACTTCATGAAGTGCAAAATGAATATGGATATATATCAGAGATTAATCAAAAGTATTTATCGGACAAATTAGGTGTTCCCTTATCTGAAATATATGGAATTATAACTTTTTATTCAAGGTTTTCACTTGTGCCAAAGGGTAAATATAATGT
>JAQUBQ010000101.1 GCA_028686615.1 Clostridia bacterium
AAAGACACAGACATGTTTTCGAAGAATTATATTTATATCAACTTGCTCTTATGAGTATTAGATTAAAACAAGAAAAACAAACAAACATGCCTATGAAAAATACAGATATATCAAAATTAATAAAACTGTTAAATTTTGAACTTACAAACGCACAAAAAAATACAATTAAAGAAATAACAGAAGACTTATCTTCAGATAAAGTAATGAATAGATTAGTACAAGGGGATGTTGGAAGTGGTAAAACAATAGTTGCTGCTATTGCCATGTACATTGCAGTTATAAATGGTTATCAAGCAGCAATAATGGCACCTACTACAATATTAGCAACCCAGCATTATGAAGATTTAAAACCCATGTATGATAAGCTTGGTATAAAAACACAGATAATAACGGGAAAGACTACTAAGAAACAAAAAAGTGAAATTAATAAATTATTATTAAATGGAGAAGTAAATATATTATTTGGAACCCATGCAATAATAGAAGAAGATGTAGAATTTTCAAAAATGGGACTGGTTATAACAGATGAACAACATAGATTTGGTGTTAGACATAGAATGGAACTAGCAAAAAAGGGAGAGAAAGTTAATACACTTGTTATGAGTGCTACACCTATACCTAGAACGCTAGCTATGACAATGTATTCTGATTTAGATTTAAGTATAATAGATGAACTACCAGCAGGCAGAAAAGTAATAAAAACTAATGCTGTATATGTAAATGAATCTATGGAAAAAAGGATAAATACTTTTATATCTAAAGAATTAGATAAAGGGAGGCAGGTATATGTTGTATGTCCACTTATTGAAGAAAATGAAGATTTAGATCTTACAGCAGCAACTAGTTTATATGAACAATATAAAAACGAAGTATTTATAAACTATAATGTGGGATTTCTAAATGGAAAAATGAAGAATAAAGAAAAAGATGAAATCATGACTAAATTCAAAAGCAAAGAGATAGACTTGTTAGTTTCGACTACTGTAATAGAAGTTGGAGTAAATGTTCCCAATGCTACAATAATGGTAGTAGAAGACGCAGAAAGATTTGGACTTGCTTCATTACATCAATTAAGAGGAAGAGTAGGAAGAGGTAGTTACGAATCATATTGTATATTAAAAACTAAAAAACAAGCGTTAAGTAGTATGAAAAGATTAAAAATAATGGAAAGTAGCAATGATGGTTTCAATATAGCAGAACAAGATTTAGAATTAAGAGGGCCTGGAGACTTTTTTGGTACTAGGCAACATGGATTACCAGAATTTAAACTTGCAGATCTAATGAAAAATATGACAACACTTAAACTTGCCACAGATGCAGCAAAACATACAATGAGTGATGATCCTGGACTAAAGAAAGAAGAAAACCAGAAACTTTCTAATGAATTTAAAAGAAAATTTAAAGAACAGTTGGAATATGCAAATTAAAACGGATACTTATAATTAAATATAAAATACTGAGATGTTAATTCTCAGTATTTTTGTTCTTAAAACTATATAACATTCATAATATATAGAAAAAGACATGGAGGTAATTTTATGGATATGTTAAAGCAATATACGAAATTTATAATAATTTCACTTATATTTGGAGCAATATTAACATGTTTAATAGGAGTATTTTTCGCATATACTAATGTAAGTGATACAATGATGGGAACCTTGGTTTTTGTCGGAGTTGGACTTAGCATTTTTATAGGAAGTACAATGTTAAACAGAAAAATAAAAAAGAAAGGATATTTATATGGTGCAATATTTGGTGTAACACATTTATTACTTATTTATACTTTTTCTGCAATTGCATTTTCGGGTTTTTTTATAAACACAACTGTACTTATATATATAATAATGTCTGTAATGACAGGTGCAATTGGTGGAATAATTGGGGTTAATATATAGGAGAGAAATATTGATGAATAAAACAATATCTACTTTTAAAAAGAAAAGAGCGATGACATTACTAATTTTACTAATTTTTCTTATAATGTTATACATCATGGTTATATGCATGGAATCAAAATCTGCTTTTTCTAGTGAAGCAAGATTTATCAAAAGCTTAAAAGATATGGAAATATGCCTTCGGAGGAGAAGCGGTAGGAATTAAAATACTTGCAACCGGAGTTCTAGTAATGGAAACAGAAAACCAAGCTGATGTTCAGATGGGAGATATTATACTAGAAGTTAATAACACCTCAATAGAATCTAATAGGGAACTTGTAGAATATGTACAAAAATCTGAAGGGAAAAGTATAAAATTAAAAATAGATAGAAATGGAAAGAAAAAGAATGTAACAGTAGATCCAAAATATTCAGAAAAGAGTAAAACATTTGAATTAGGGATATGGGTAAAAGACAGTAGTGCGGGAGTTGGAACTATTTCTTTTTATGATAAAAAAAGTAATACTTTTGCTTCGCTTGGACATGGAATTACAGAAACTAGCAACAATATAATCTTGCCTATTAATACAGGAGGAATAGTTAAAACTAGAGTTACAAACATAAAAAAAGGTGAAAGTAGAAATCCTGGAGATATTAAAGGAGTGCTATATACTGATGTCCTACGGACAAATTCGTAAAAATACACAGTACGGTATATATGGGATATTAGAAACAAAAATGTATTATGATAAAAAAACAATATCAGTAGCATCAAAGCATGAAGTGGTGGAACGGAAAGGCAAAAATATATTGTACTTTAGGGGAAAACAAAGTTGAAGAATTTGAAATAGAGATAGTTAGGGTTCTTTATGGCTCTACAGGCAATAAAAACATGGTAGTAAATATAACAGATGAAAAGTTGCTTGATAAGACAGGAGGGATTGTTCAAGGAATGAGTGGGAGCCCAATAGTACAAAATGATAAATTAGTGGGGGCTATTACACATGTGTTTTATAACGATCCAACACAAGGATATGGAGTTTTTGCAGAAAACATGATAGAAGATATAAAAAATATGAAATAAAATAATATGATACCTCTAAAACACGATATGTTATATAAATATATAAAATTAAAAATCATGCTAGTATAAAAAGCATGGTTTTTTACATAATAAGGAAGAAAGTGAGAAACGTTGTTAAATAAACATATTGAATTAAAGATATTATAGAAAAACAAGTAAATACCCTTGATAAATTATACTAATATAAGATAGAATTAAAGCAAATATGAAAAATAGGAGGAAGAGTGATAAAATGAAAAAAAAATATATTATATATATAAGCATATCTTTTTTAATTATTTTGTTAGTTATAATAATTCTAATTGTAAATAGTAAAAATGATAGGATTAGTGATAATACACAAACAAAGATAGTAAACAATAAAGCTACAAGTGATGTGTCTATAGAAGAAATACAGTTTAAGAATATAAGCAAAACATATAATTCTGGAATAACAACTATAAAAGCAACCATATATAACACCACAGATACAGTTAAAAATATAAAAATAAAAATAATTCTAAAAGATAAAAATGGCATGGAAGTTGTAAACATGATGCAAAACTTAGAAAATCTGGAACCTAAAAGAGAAAAAGTATTATCAACAGGGATAGGTGGAGATTATACTCATATAGAAGATATAGAATTTATAGTAATTGATTAAAGA
>JAQUBQ010000102.1 GCA_028686615.1 Clostridia bacterium
TATTCCTTATCCTTATATAGTTCTATTTGCTCTTTAATATTTTTTAAGTCATTTTTGTTATATTTAAAAATAGAAATTATATTTTTAAGATGTCTTGACATATAATATCCCCTAACTTATTTTTACCTTATTACATTTTCAAAAAGTCTTTAACACTTTGTAAACTAAGACTATCATTTTGTTTTTTCCATTCTTTATATAAAGTCATTATCTTATCCTTATTCTCTAATGCATATTTAATTTTTTCAGATATACTAACAACATCATCTTCTCTACTTACAACTAAATACTTTTCAAGTTCTGTGTTTTTAAAATAATGGTTATTATCTCCAACTAAACATACTACCCCTACTTCCATACTTTCAATAGGTAACATGGGAGCGCATTCTGAAAATGTAACATATATATTTATATCATTCAAGGCAATTCTTTTTAAAAGTTCTTCTCTCTTAACACCTTTTTCAAGACCTTCTACCTTTAGTTTACACTTTCTTGCAAAAACTTTTGCTTCATAACTAAGAGGTATAACATCTGCTATAGAATTTTGAACTAAAGAAATAGCTGCTAATTGATTATACATATTTTTTCTCCAATCAAGTCCAGCAGCATATAATCCTATTTTTGTTTCATTAACAGATTTATTAGTATTCTCTTTATTATTATTAATATCTTTACTTAGTTCTTCAGGCAATCTAACAGTATTCATTATATAAGCTGTTTTATAATCTTGTGATTTATAAAATTCTAATATACTTTCTTTACATGTACCAAACACATCTATTGTTCCTTCTTTATGAAGCAGCAGTGCTTCTGTGTTAGTTTTCCAATTTATTTCATCAATTACTTGTGAATGGCTACCATGCCAAAACACTTTTATTTTTATCTCACCATTGATACTTTTTAACTGCCTAGCAAGATCTTCCCATCCAAAACAAAATGCACTAAATATAACTTGTTTTATACTAAATGAAACTATTTTTTCAGCTATCCTTTTCGCATCCTTTTTGTTATATATTTCTTGTAATGGAACTAGATTTTCAAATAACTCTTTTGTTGCACTAGTAACACCAAGCCATCTAGGATTGTGCATTATAATATAATCTTTGTTATAATATTTTTCTATAATATCTATAGAATTATTTATTTGCTCTTTATATCCTTTACTTTTAAATACCTTGTCCCTTATTTTTTCACTTAAAATATATTTTTTTCTAGCAATTTTGTTTTTTATTGTTCTTAATAGAGTTACAATATATCTATACCCAGCTAGTCCAAATAAACTCAAGAAAAAAAACTTGAATCTTTGTTTAAAAGGAACATAATTTTTTTCGTAAATAACCGTTTTTAGATTTTCTGTAATATCTTTACCACATTTATTATAATCTATTGGATAAAAATAATCGTAAGGATAAATTAATAATTTATTATCTATATTTACAATAGTATTATAGTTATTCTTCAGGTCCTGTCCCAAAACATCAGAAAAAACATCAGTAATATTATCATAAACATCTTCTTCTATTTTATCTAATATTTTTTTAATATACTCGTTTTTAGGATTTTTAGACCATATAATATTAGTTCCAATTGTCTTATCATCACAAAATCCTAAAAACAAATCATGCTCAAAAAATATATCAAGATTCTTAATTATTTTTAATTTTTTATCAATGACTAAACCGCCATTTTGATATAATATACTTAATTTTACGTAATCATCATATAATTTATTAGTTTTAGAAATGGCTATTTTCATGTTTTCAATTTTACTAGCATCATATTCTACTTTATCAAAACTACTTAGATATTTTTCATTATACTTTTTGGATTTATTAAAATAATTATTTAAAAAACTAACACAATACACAGTTTTGTTCACTTTTTACCTCGCTTATATTTTTATATTAATGTGATTTATTTTATTGTCTTTTCTAATCCTTGAGCTTTTAAGTATGCATCCCCTACTGTTTTAGAATCTCCATCCATGTGTAGCAGACCAGCATTTATCCATATTGATCTATCACAGAATTGTTCAACCGTAGACATTGAGTGAGATACAAATACCATTGTTTTTCCATTAGCTTTTAATTCTTTCATTTTCTTTAAACATTTATCTTGGAAGTGAGCATCACCTACTGCAAGTATTTCGTCAATTAATAGTATGTCTGCTTCAACATTTACTGCTATAGAGAACGCAAGTCTCATATACATTCCTGATGAATATGTTCTAACTGGTGAATCAATAAAATCACCAAGTTCAGAAAACTCTATTATTTTATCTAATACTTTATCTACATCTTTTTTACCTAATCCGTATATAGATGAGTTAAAATATATATTTTCTCTTCCCGTAAAATCTGTATTAAAGCCAGCTCCAAGTTCTAATAAACTTGAAACTTTTCCTCTTATATCTATAGTTCCTTGTTCAGGATATATTATTTTAGATAATAATTTTAATAATGTAGATTTACCTGAACCATTTACACCAATAAGTGCAACTGTTTCACCACTTTTAATATCGAATGTTATATCTTTTAAAACAATGTGTTTTCTTTTTCTTGTTCTCTTTAAATTAGCTAATCTTTCTTTTAAAAAATACGCTTTATCTTCATATAATGTAAATTGTTTTGTAACATCTTTTACACTTATAACTACATCATTATCGTTTTTATTTTTACTCATGTTTTACACCTCTTCAGCAAATCTTCTTTGAAGTTTTTTAAATATTAAATACGCTAAACTTAAAAATATAACTGATCCAATAAATACAGTGCCTAGCGCAGCAAAGTCTGGCATAGTTTTATCATATAGTATACTTCTATAGCCATTTATAATATGAACCATTGGATTTAAGTTATATATATCCAAATACCTTTCTGGAACCATGTCTGAACGATATAATATTGGTGTAGCATACATCCAAACCATCATAACAGGATTCATTATGTACTGAACATCTCTTACATAAACATTTACTGCAGATAATATAAGTATACATGCAAACGAAAATATTGCTTGAACTAATACTACAACAGGAAGCCATAAAGCTAGCCATGATACTCCTATATCACTAAAGAATATTAATGCTATAAATATTATTATTGCACTGAAAAAGTAATTTATTGTATTACTTATAATTGTTGCAAGTGGTAGTACTTCTCTTGGAAAATATACCTTTTTCAGTAATGAACCACCATTTGATACACATGCTGTTCCCATTGCTATTGTATTGGCAAAATAATTCCATGGCATTAATGCTATAAATAAGTATATTGGATAATTCGGTATATCTATTTTAAATACAGTTTGGAATACCACTGAATATACTAATAACAATAATAGCGGATTTAATAATGTCCATAAAAAACCAAGGAATGATCCTTTATATTTACCTCTTATGTCTTGTTTAACTAAAGTATAAAGCATATGTCTATACCTATATATTTCTTTAATTTTCTCTATAAGTTTCATTTTTCCTCCATAAACTATAATCAATAAGTTTTTTATTATAACAAACTCATAAACTCTTCTTTAAGCTCTTCTGCTCT
>JAQUBQ010000103.1 GCA_028686615.1 Clostridia bacterium
TAAAGCTATTAATAATTTTAACAAAAAAATGAATGCATATAAAATACAAGAAGCAATACACGAAATATGGTCTTTAGTTAGAAGATGTAATAAATACATTGATGAAACAACACCATGGATTTTAGCTAAGGAAGAAAATAAAGATAGACTGAAAACAGTGCTATACAATTTGATTGAGGTTATTCGAATAATTGCAATTATGATAAGCCCAATTATGCCTACTACAGCGGATAAGATATTTGAATATATAAGTAGTAGCAATAATCAAATAAAAGATTTAAAAATTGGTAAGTATATATCAGGAACTAAAGTTTGTATAGCAAAACCGTTATTTGAAAGGCTAGATGAAGCTAAAAAAATAGAAGAAATAAAAGAGAGGATTGGAAAAGGAAAAGAAAAAGTGGAAGAAAATAAGGAAGAAGTAAAAACAGATGGATTAATTACAATCGATGAATTAGATAAAGTGAAATTAATTGTTGGACAAATTAAAGAAGTGAGTAGAATAGAAGGTGCGGATAAATTATATTGTTTATCTGTTGATATGGGAAATGAAACAAGAACAATAGTATCGGGGCTAGTTAAATACTACACCGTAGAAGAACTAAAAGGAAAAAAAGTAGTAGTAGTAGCAAATTTAAAACCAGCAAAACTGAGGGGAATAGAGTCAAATGGAATGCTACTTGCAGCTGGTGAGAAAGATAAAGTTAAACTACTTACAATAGATGGAGATATTGAGGTTGGCTCAAACATAAGCTAAAAAAGGACTGGAGAAGAAGATGAAGAATAAAGTTGTAAAAGAAATTCTAGATTGGGTCATATGTATAATTATAGCCTACATAATATATATAGTTGTGAATTATTTCTTTGGTACGGTATCAGGGGTAAAACAATTATCTATGTTTCCAACTTCTAAAGAAGGAGATAAGCTAATAATATCAAGAAGGGTTATTTCAGAGAAACCTTTAGAAAGAGGCAACATTGTAACACTTGAATCTCCTATATTTGGGGCAGATATGGAAAAAAGAGGGAATGTCGCGGCTTATCCAAAATATACAGGACTTAGCAAATTCCTATATAAGGTTATAGGCATAGGAAAGAAAAGCTATGTAAAAAGAATAATAGCACTTGAGGGGGAACATATATTTATTTCAGAAGAAGGAGAAGTATATATTGATGATGTTTTATTAGAAGAAACATATCTTCCAGAAGACTTAAAGACTCCAAGGAATGAAGAATATTACGATATGATAGTACCAGAAGGTTGCGTATTTGTAATGGGTGATAATAGAGAAAAAAGTGCTGATAGCAGATCGTTTGGTGCAGTACCTATTTGTAGAATAGAAGGAAATGTAGTTGTAAGAATTTGGCCACTTAATAAAATTGGGAAATTAGGAGGATAGAATGTTTGAAAATATCATAGGTCATGAAGAACAGATTAATATTATAAAAAGAGATATAAAAGAAAAAAGTATATCACATGCATATGCATTTATTGGACCTACTGGTGTTGGAAAAAAACTATTAGCAGAAGAATTTTCTAAAATCTTATTAGATAATGCAAATCTTGAAGCTTGTATAGATTACACTTTTATAGAAAGAAAAGAAGGAAAAAAAGATATAGTTGTAGAACAAATAAGAAAAGGAATAGTAGAAGACTTATATGTTGCACCTGCGTCACGGAAGCCATAAGGTATATATAATTAATGATGCAGAATATTTAAATGAAGAATCACAAAATGCATTATTAAAAACGTTAGAAGAACCGCCAAAACATACAGTTATAATTCTTATAGCAGAAAACATTCAAAGTTTTTTACCTACAGTAGCATCTAGAGTTAAACAAGTAGTTTTTGATAGGTTAAAAACATTAGAAATTAAGAATTATTTGGAAAGTTTACAAAAAGAATATTCTTATACTACAGAGATGGAAGGATATATTAATGGTTCTTTAAAAAAGGCACTTTTATTAGAACAAGAAGAAAAGAGAAAAGAGTTTCAGGAAATTGTAGAACTTGTAAATTACATAGAAGAAGGTTCAAAATTAAAAGCTTTAAGACTTATGGATGATATATCTATAAAAAACAATGATAAATTAGATTATTTACAATACGTTTTATATTATAGAAAATTATATAGAGGTGTAACAGAAGTAGAAAGAGCAAAAAATAAAATAAAATATAATGGAAATGAAGATATAGTAAAAACAATGTTAGTAATGAAATTACTAACATAATGGAGGTGAAAGCAGTGAACAATAAAAAAAAGGAAGATGTAATTTTAGGTGTTAGATTTCAAAGAACAGGAGTCTTATACTATATGGACCCTTTACATTATGGGTTTAGAATAGGTGATTTAGTAGTAGCAAACTCTAACAGGGGTGTAGAAATTGCTAGGGTTGTTAGTATAAAACCAAAGGAACAATTAGATAAGAATATTGAAATTACTAAAATTATAAAACCTGCTACAAAGAGTGACATTGAAAAACAAAAAGAACAAGAAAAAGAAGCTAGCATGGTAGTTAAAAAGTGCAGAAAAATAGTGGAAGAAATGAAATTAAAAATGAAGATTATACATGCAGAATACACATTTGATGCATGTAAGCTTACTATTTATTTTGTATCAGATGACAGAGTCGATTTTAGAGAACTTGTTAAAAAATTAGCTGCAGAATATAAAACAAGAATCGAGTTAAGGCAGGTAGGACCAAGAGATGAGATAAAGTTATATCCCAATCTAGGAATATGTGGTAGGGAAGTTTGTTGTAGAACTCATTTAGAAAACTTTGACACAGTTACAATAAAAATGGCAAAGGAACAAGGGGTTCAAATAAATATGCAAAAGATATCAGGTGCTTGTGGAAAACTAATGTGTTGCTTTAAATATGAAGAAGAAGTATATAAAGAAAATATGAAAGGACTTCCTAAAGTTGGTTCCTTAGTAAAATATAATGAAGAAGACGCAAAAGTAATAGGATTAGATGTACTTAATAAAAAAGTTAGAATAAGAGTAGGAAAAAAAGATGAAGAACGTTATGAAACAGTAGAAGCAGATGAAATAAAAAAAGCTGCTAAACCAAACAAGAAGGGTGGTGAATAATAATGGCATATGTAATTGATAATAATTGTATATCATGTGGAGCATGCGTAAGTGAATGCCCAGTTGATGCTATTAGTAGTGGAGATGAGATATATGTGATTGATCCGGACAAGTGTATATCGTGTGGAGCATGTGCAGCTATTTGTCCAGTTGAAGCCATATCAGAATAGTATGAAATGTAAAATATATTTAGAAACATTGATATTATAATTTTAGTGTTTTTAATCTTAAATAAAAAGCTTAGAGTACGAAATTTTCATTTCATACTCTAAGCTTTTATTATATATCAATTTTCAAATCATTATATAAATTAATTGTTTCTAGGGTTTTTTATAGCTGCTTGAGCTGCTGCAAGTCTTGCTATAGGAACTCTAAATGGTGAACAAGACACATAGTCAAGACCTATGTTATGGCAAAATTCTATAG
>JAQUBQ010000024.1 GCA_028686615.1 Clostridia bacterium
AAACCTCCAATCTTTGTATGGAATTATTTTACACTGCAAATGATTTAAAATCAAGTAATTTAAAATATACATTCATAATTTTAATTATTTGGTAAAGGATAAAAAATATAACTGCTAAAAATAGCAGTTATATTTGTCTTTAATCAGAATTATTCTAATTGTGCTGCAAAGTGAATTGTTTGCGGTGAAGGAACATAGATGTGAACTGTTAGATCATCTCCATTTGGGGCATTCATATCTTGAGTTGCCCAGATAAGCCTATGGTCAACATGGAACTCACAAGGTTCAAATACGGTCAATTCACTATCATGCGTGAGATTGTAGTCAGAATCCTTTTTATAGGCATCAATATAAATTCCAGGTTTGGCAGGATGGTTAATGTGAGTAACAACATTTATGATTTTTCTTTCTTCTTTGGGCAATCCACAAATAACTTTTACGTAATTACGAAATAGCTCTTTTACTATCAATACATTATCATATTCTACAATGTTATTGCACCGAGATTCCCAATCAATGGGCATTCCACTTATAAAACGTTCAACTCTACTGTTGGAATGTATGATTTCATGCAGCTTTGATATTTTTTTACTAGGCTCATAAATGTTGGTAGCACCACTTTCAATCTTTTTAAGATATTCTGAGTATAACATTTAAATTCCTCCTTTAAATTATTAATAGGGACATAAAGTTACTTTGAGAATACATAATATCATACTTTTGAACAAAAGTAAAGAGTAGATTGCTAAAAATAACATTGTTGTATATAATATAAGTTAATGGATAAGTATAAAATAATGGAAATGTATATATGATTAAGTATAAAGGAGAGTTATATTATGTATGATGTAATAATAATTGGAAAAGGGCCTGCTGGAATATCAACGTCTTTGTATACTCAAAGATCAAACTTAAAAACACTGGTTATAGGAAAAGATAAAGGAGCTTTAGAGAAAGCGGACAAGATAGAAAATTATTATGGTTTTTCTAATGCTATAAGTGGTAGTGAACTTTTAGAAAATGGTATAGAAGGAGCTAAAAAGTTAGGGGTACAAATTTTAACTGATGAAGTTTTATCTATTTCATACGAGGATGTTAATAATTATAAGGTAACTACAAAAGAAGGAGAATATAATACTAAAACATTAGTATTTGCTACAGGAACTACAAGAAAAACTTCAAATGTAGAAAATGTTGAAAAGTTCGAAGGAAAGGGCGTAAGTTACTGTGCGGTGTGTGATGGTTTCTTTTATAGAGGCAAAGATGTTGCTGTCTTAGGAGCTGGAGACTATGCAATTCATGAAGCGACAGAGCTTGTTCCTCTTGTAAACTCAATCTCATTATTAACTAATGGTGCAAAAAAGATAGAGTTAAGAAGTGATAAAATAAAGGTTTACGATAATTCTGTAAAGAGGCTAAAAGGAGAAGAAACTTTAGAAGCGGTTGAATTAGATGACAATACGGTTATTCCAATTTCAGGTATTTTTATAGCAGAAGGAACAGCATCTAGTACAGACTTTGCAAAAAAACTAGGGATACAAACAGAAAACAATTATATGGTTATAGATGATAAAAAGATGACTAATGTTCCTGGAATATTTGCAGTAGGAGATTGCACAAAAGGTTTGAAACAAATTTCAAGAGCAGTAGCAGATGGAGCAATAGCCGGTATAAGTGTTAAAGAATATTTAAGAAATATTAAATAGATAAAAATAAATCTGGGTATCAATTTACCCAGATTGTTTTTATAATTTATAAAATAATGATTTATTTTTCGTTAAATATTTCTTTTGCAGCTCCAAGAGACCCTAATGCTTTAGTGGCATCAAAAGGAATAAATACTTTGTTTGCTGGTCCTTCTGCAACTTTTTCAAGTGATTCAAGAGTTTTAATAGCAACTAAATGATCGTTTGGTTTTGCTTCCATTATAGCTCCATATACAAGTTTTATTTCTTGTGCTTTAGCATCTGCGATTTTTCTAATAGCTTCTGATGTACCTTCGGATTCAAGAATTCTTGCTTCTCTAAAACCTTGCGCTCTACGTATGCTAGATTCTCTTTCTGCTTCAGCTTCTAATATAATAGCTTGTTTGGTACCTTCTGCATGGGTAATATCTGCTTGACTTTTACCTTCAGCTTCTAGTATAGCTGCTCTTTTAGTTCTTTCAGCATTCATTTGTTTTTCCATTGCATCTCTAATATCAGCTGGTGGTTTAATATCTTTAATTTCAACTCTTTCAACTTTACATCCCCATTTGTCTGTTGCTTGATCTAAGACATCTCTAAGATGGGTATTTATAGAATCTCTAGAACTAAATGTACTATCTAAATCCATTTTACCAACGATATCACGAATTGTAGTTATAGCTAGATATGCAATACCTTTTTGTAAATTTTCAATTTCATATACTGCTTTTGCAGGTTCAGTTATTTGATAGAAAACAACTGTATCAATGTTAATATTAACATTATCTTTTGTAATAACTCCTTGAGGTGGTACATCCATAGTTTGTTGTTTTAAACTTACAACAGCTCTAACCCTATCTACAAATGGCACAATAATATTTAGTCCTGCATTTGCTTCTTTGTGAAATTTACCTAATCTTTCAATAATATATACTTCTGATTGTCTAACAACTTTAATTGAAAATAAAGCTATAATAAGAAGTAATGCGAAAATAAAAATTAATACTCCTATTGGTTCCATACTTAATCCTCCTAATAAAAATTAAACTTTTTTAACAACAAGTTTAACGCCTTCTACCTTTTGTACAAGGACGGTAGTTCCTTCGGCTATTTCATCATCTGATTCAGAAACAGCTGTCCATATTTCTCCTGCAACCTTGATTTGCCCTCTTCCATCTAAGTTATTGATTGTTTTTATAACAATACCATTTTTACCGATTACAGACTTTGAATTCATTGCAACATCTTTGCTTTTAAAGAATTTAGTAACTATAGGCCTTATAAAAGCTATCATTAACAATGAAGTAACCACAAAAACAATAACTTGTAGTTCACTAGTTGCTCCAAAGACTGCAAATATAAAAGCTAAAAAAGCTCCTATAGCTGGAAAAAATAACAAGAATCCAACCGTAAATATTTCTAATATAAACATTATGCTACTAGCAATAAGCCAAACACTCCAAAGTGGCACTTTAAAAGCACCTCCTCTCAATAATAATTATGCTACATTACAATTATATTTAAATTATATAATAACTTTAACAAAAAGAAAAGCGATTTTAATATAAATACAGGAAAAAATGTTTTTTTATGTAAAAACTATCAATTGTTTTATAATTAAAAAACTTTAACTATTCCCAAATGTTACAATATAAAGTATAATTATAATATAAAAAGGTGGAAGGTATGAAAATAAGAAAAAAGGCAATCATATATCATGTATTATTAATGTTATATGTTGTAAGTCATATTATTATTTATAATAAGGTTATAAATTATAATAAAATTAGATATGTAGATAATTTAGGAAATGTAAAAAAAAGTAGCTTAGTATTAAAAAAGATAGATAAATATAATTATATAGAATTCAATTATATAAAAGAGAATATAGATTCCGAAATACACTTTGATAATGTCTCACGCAAGGTTGTAATTTCTAAAGACGGTGACTTAATAAAATCTCAAATAAGAAGTAATTTAATTACAAACAATATTGGTGAAGTTAGAGTAAGCAGAGAAACGGTAATAACTGAAAATAAAGACAAGTATATTTCTAGTAAATTATTAGAATATGCCTATGAGGTTAAAATGTATGAAAATAGAGAAACACTTTATTTATATAAAGAAGGTGATATAACTGCTAAGGTAAAATATAATAAAGCAGGTTTGTATGAGAAGTATAATAAAAGAAGTGTAATAACTTTTCATCTTAAAAAAGATGAAGAAGTAAATGTTTTAAAAGAAATGAAAGACGGTTATGTTTTAATTAAAACAAAGGACGAAAGAATAGGATATATTCCTAAGGTCGCTTTGAATTATGTTAAATATAAAAATCAAGAAAATGAAACGAGTGTGAATGAAAAAAAGGAAGTATATACTTATGCAGAGAATATAGATAAAAACATGAAATTTAATAACGTTATTGATGCTGTTTTTTTACCTGCTTTTGAGGTGATAGATACTTCAAGTGAAATAATAGAAAAGGACAACATATTAGTTAATATAAATGTTATAAAATCAAAGGGAAAAGGCTGTTATGGCATATTAACAAACGGATATAATCTTTCGGGCTTTAGCAAAAATATTGTTTCAAGAATATTAGAAGATGAAAGTAAAAGACAAATATTAATCAATAAAATACTAGATAAAACAAATGAATATAAGTTAAATGGTATAGTAATAGATTTTAGGATGTTAAAAAGTGAAGACAATGCCAACTTTACACAATTTATTAAAGAATTAAAAGTTATACTTTCTGCAAACTCTAAAAAAACATTAATTTCAATCCAAGGCAATAATTATGAACCATACATAACAGCTGTAAATTATTCAGATGGTGCTATATTAGAATTATATGATATGAGAAATATAAACTCAGTCGAATCCGGGAGTGTAGCAAGTATTAAATGGGCTAATAATATATTAGAAACCATTTTAAAGAATACAAATAAAGAAAACGTTATTGTTCGGAATACCAGCCTATACAATTCTTTGGACAGAAAAATCTAGTAAAGTAGTAGCTGCAGAAATATATAGTTTGAATGCTATAGCCGATTATATTAATAAAAATAAGTTAGAAAAAAAGTTTCATTTATCTACAGAGCAAAATTATATTGAATTTAAAAAAGGAACACTTACTTATAAAATGTGGGTGGAAGATAGTAAATCTATACAGAAAAGAATAGAAATAATAAAAGGAAAAGATATAAATAAGCTTGCTGTATATAAGCAACAATATTCAAATAATGAAATGTGGAAAACAATTAGTAATTGGAAAAAAGATAAATAATATTTAAATAATGTTATAGAAATTGACAATGTGTTTGATATATAATAATATAAATTAAAGAATGAGAAAGAAGGAATAATATGCAAAAGAGAACTGGAATCACAATGATATCAATAATGATAATGACAGTAATTCTATTAACATTTAGCAGTCTTGCTACTATCTCAATAAAAAACATTGTTGAAGAAACAAATATTAAAGAATTTGTCAGAGAATATGAACTTGTTAAATCAATGACCAAAGACTATATTACTAGAAAAAGTGGTGAAATTGATTTTGAAAAGTTTAACTGGGATACTTCAATTATTGATGATAAAAATTCAACTCAATTTAATGAAGAACCTAACATGGGCGGAATAATTAGAACTTATATAATAGACTTAGAAAAAATAGATATAGATAAATCAATATATGGAAAAGGAAAAAATAATATATCAGAAGAGATATATTTAATATCAGAAGATACAGGCGAGATATATTATAGAAAAGGTTTTATGGTTGATGACAACATATATTATAGAGTAACAGAAGATCTAAAATACAAAGAATAAAAAGAGGTGTTAATAATGAAAAAAAGGAAAGGGGTTACATTAACTACATTAGTGTTTACAGTTATAATACTCTTAATGACTTTTTCTACAATAAGTGTATCTTTATATTATTCTATAAACAATGCTAAAAAGATGGTGTTTGCAAATGAAATATATAATATAGAAAATATTATAAAGGATAAAAAAGAAAAAGAAGAAAACTATGTCCGGAAATTTAGAAAGCGTAAAAATAGAAGTAACAGATGCAGAAGACTTTAATGAAGAGCCAATAGGAAATATTACATATTATATAATTGATCTTAAAGATATAGGAATAAAAAACACGGAATATGGTAATAGAGAAGATGAAAAAGATGTTTATGTTATATCAAAAGAAACGTGGAAAGTTTATTATATAAAAGGTGCTAATATAGGTAGAAAAAAATACTACTCTCTTACAAATGAGTTAAGGTCAATAGTGGATAAAAAACAACAATTGAACATAGCAGAAGATACTATAACTTTTGTTGCAGATAAAGTTGAGTGGACAAATTTGGGGGTTAAAGTAGATGTTAAAATACCAATATCATATACTTTAAATTCTGTAACAACTAATAATACAAATATTGCGACACCTACATATGTTACGGATGCTGCTGGAAACAAAATATACACATTTAATGCAGCACTAATAGCCGAAAAATATGAAATAAGTGTAAATTACACAAAAAACAGCAATACCAAAATATCAAAATATAAAGTTGAAAACATCGATGTTACATATCCTACGATAATTAAAAATGGAACAGCTAATACAGAAGAATATTTAAAAGGATTTGAAGCAAACGATATAGAAAGTGGCATAGTAAAATTTAAATATGTTGAGGAACGTATTAATGCAATAGATATACCAATATATATTAATGAATATGGTATAGACATTAAGAATGGTAATATAAAAAGAGGGGCAAATGAATATACATTATATGCTGAAGATAAAGCAGGTAATTATACAATAAAGTATATAAATAATTTAGGAGATATCATATCATAAGAAAATGGACAAATCTGTAATAAATTTATGGGTTTGTTTTTCTAGTTATATGAGATTGAATATTACTGAATACTTGTAATTTAGAATACTATGTAATATAATTAGCAATTATAGAAGTTTTAATAATAAAAAAATGGTGATTAAATGAAGAAAATAAAATTATTATATAATGTAGCAGCAGGACAAAATGAGTTTAAATATTTTTTAGATGCTATAGTAGAAAAGTTCTCTGAAAACAATTATGAGGTTTCACTCTTTAGAATAGATAAAGGGTGTGATTTGGAAGGTTACTTATTAAAATCAAAGGATGCTGATGGGATTGTAGTTGCAGGCGGAGATGGTACAATAAATAAAGTTGTAAATGTTATGATGAAAAACCGTATAATGGTACCACTTGGTGTAATACCCGCGGGTACATCTAATGATTTTGCAAGACATATTAATATGCCACCTGCTTTTATAAAATCAATAGAAAAAATAATAAAAGGTAATATTGAGCCAATTGATGTGGGTCTGGCTAACAATCATTATTTCATTAATGTATGCTCAGCAGGGTTATGTACAAATGCTTCTCAAAAAACGGATAAGAAATTAAAAAAGATATTTGGAAAAATAGCTTACTTTTTTACAGGAATAATAGAATTTATAAAATTTAAGCCATTTGAAGCAAGGATAGAAACTGAAAACGACGTATATGAAGGGAAGGTTGTTCTTTTCCTTATATTTAATGGTAGCACAGTAGGGGGAATAGATCTATTTACAAAAAATCCAAGCATTCAAGATGGTCTCCTCGACTGTATAATCGTTAAAGATTGTAGACCAAGAAAGTTTAATAAAATGTTAGCTAAATTTCTGGCAGGTAATTTAGATGATGAAAATATAATGTATTTAAAAGAAAAGTGGATTAAGATTACAAAACTTAGTGGTAAATGTGATGCTCCAGACGTTGATGGAGATCCAGGGCCAGAATTTCCATTAGAAGTAAAATGTATAAAAAATGGGCTTAATATGTTTTTGTAATCAATTTATTGGATTGGAGAAAAAAATGTATAATAAAGAAATAGATAAAAAGTGGCAAAATAAATGGCAAGATAAAAACTTTTTTAAAGCTAAAGATAATAAAGAACAAAAAAAGTTTTATGGCCTAGTAGAATTTCCATACCCATCGGGTTCAGGACTACATTTAGGACATGTTAAAGCATACATAGGAATGGACGTAATTGCAAGAAAGAAAAGATTAGAAGGATATAATGTATTATTCCCAATTGGATGGGATGCTTTTGGGCTTCCTACAGAAAACTATGCTATTAAAACAGGAATTCATCCAAGGGAAGTAACAGATACTAATATTAAAAAGTTTACTGAACAAGCAAAGTCAATAGGTTTTTCTTTTGATTTTGATAGACAAGTAGATACTACGGACCCAAGTTACTATAAATGGACACAATGGATATTTTTAAAATTATTTGAACATGGACTAGCATATAAAGATGAAACAGAAGTTAATTATTGTAATGGTTGCCAGGTGGTACTTTCAAATGAAGAATCACAAGGTGGTAAGTGTGATAGATGTAATGGCGAAATAATTCAGAAAACAAAAGAAGTTTGGATGCTTAAAATTACAGATTATGCAGAAAAGTTATTACAAGGATTAGAAGAAGTTGATTTTCCTGAAAGTGTAAAACTACAACAACAAAACTGGATAGGTAAATCTAAGGGAGCAGAAGTTGATTTTAAATTAGTAGCTGGAAAAAAAGAAACAGATGAAAACCTTACAGTTTACACAACTCGTCTAGATACTATATTTGGAGTTACATTTATGGTAATTGCACCTGAACATCCTTTGATAGAAAAATATAAAGATAGTATTTTAAATGTTGAGGAGTTAATAGAATACAAAAACAGTGCTAAAAAGAAAACAGAATTTGAAAGAGTGCAACTTGCTAAAGATAAAACAGGAGTTGAAGTTAAGGGAATTACTGTAATTAATCCTTTTACAAATAAAGAGCTTCCTGTTTGGGTATCTGATTATGTTATGATGGGTTATGGTACAGGAGCGATTATGGCAGTTCCAGCACATGATACACGTGACTTTGAATTCGCTAAAAAATTTGGAATAGAAATTGTACAAGTTATAACAGATGGAAAGACAACTGTTACAGAAGAACCATATATAGAAATTACAGAAGGAACTATGATTAATTCTGATTTCTTAAATGGTAAACCTGTAAAAGAAGCAATAGAGACTGCACTTGATTATGCTACAACAAATAAAATAGGCACACCAAAGACTAACTATTATATGAAGGATTGGGCATTTGCAAGGCAAAGATATTGGGGAGAACCACTTCCAATTACAAAATGTGAAAAATGTGGACTAGTTCCTTTAAAATATGAAGACTTACCGCTAGTTTTACCAAATCTAAAAGATTTTAAACCAGGAGAGGGTGGAGAATCACCACTTGCAAAGGCAGAAGAATGGATTAAGACTACATGTCCAAAATGTGGAATACCTGCAGAAAGAGAAACAGATACAATGCCACAATGGGCAGGTTCAAGTTGGTATTTTTTAAGATATATAGATCCAAGAAATGATAATGAAATTGCAAGTAAGGAAAACTTAAAATATTGGTTGCCAGTAGATTGGTATAATGGAGGCACAGAGCATGTTACTAGGCATTTAATATATTCAAGGTTTTGGCACAGGTTTTTATATGATATTGGAATTGTAACAACCAAAGAACCATATGCAAAACGTTCTGCTCAAGGATTAATACTTGGAACAGATGGAGAAAAAATGTCTAAATCTAGAGGAAATGTAATAGATCCACAAGATGTTATAAACGAATATGGGGCAGATACGCTTAGAACATACATGTTGTTTATAGGGGATTATGCAGATGCAGCTCCGTGGAATGAAAATGGTATTAAAGGAGCAAAAAAATTCTTAGACAGAGTTGTCAGATTAGAAAATATAATGGTAGAGGATTATCAAAAAGAGGATAATGAATTAGAAGAAGAAATCAATAGAACTATCAAGAAGGTAACGGAAGATTATGAGGCAATGAAGTACAATACTGCAATAGCTCAAATGATGACATGTATTAATTTAGTATATAAAAAAGGGGTTATATCAAGAAAACATTTAGAACAATTTTTAACAATATTAAGCCCTACTGCTCCACATGTTGCAGAGGAAGTATGGAGTAAAATAAATAGCACATATATAGAAGAAACAACATGGCCGATGTTTGATGAAAGTAAAATAATTAAAGATGAAATAGAAATGCCAGTTCAGGTAAATGGAGTATTTAAATTTAAAATCTCTATTGATAGTAATGCTAGTAAAGAAGACATTGAAAAAATAGTAATGGAGAATGAAAATTTAGAAAAATATATTGATAAAAATAAAATAAAAAAAGTAATTGTTGTTCCTGGTAGAATTATAAACTTTGTTGTATAATGATAATAATAAGAGAAAAAAGGAAAAAGAGGGAAAAAGATGTTTGAAAACTTTGATGTGGAATTATTTAAAGAAATATATATTCAAACAATAGCAGTTCTATCATTAATATGCCTTGGAATGGTGATATATAGATATTCGATTTTATATAAACTTAAAGAATCAAAGGTGATGAAGGAAGCTGCATTTACTGATGCTTTAACAAGAAAAGGTAATAGGCATAAATTTAACATGGAAATGAGTAAACTTGTACAGGATGAATCTAAGAAATTTGCACTATGCTTTTTGGATTTAGATGGCTTTAAACATATAAATGACAATATGGGGCATGATGCAGGAGATGAATTGTTAATTAAACTTTCAGAAGTTCTATCAAATGCAATGCCAGAAGGTGGAGAAGTTTTTAGGTTAGGTGGAGACGAGTTTGCAATAGTCCTTAGGAATATAAATAGTAAAGAAGAAGTAGAAGAGAAGATTAAAAAAGTCAATGAAGAAGTTGGGCATACAATTATAGTAAGAGATACACCTATAAAGCTAGAATATAGTTTAGGAATATCAATATTTCCAGAAGATTCAAAAGATAGGGTTGAACTTACAAGCTTTGCAGATGCTGCAATGTATCATATAAAAGAAACAGGGAAAAATGGATATTACTTTCATAATGAGGCATTAAAATCTAGACTCGAAAATAAAAGTAAAATGGAAGACGAATTAAAAAAAGCTTATGAATATGGAGAATTTGATATAGATTTCCAACCTAGAATTTCAATAAAAGATGAATCTGAAATATGGATGGAAGCATTACTTTATTGGAATCATCAGAACTTAGGTAAGTTAAGAGCACAGTATTTTCTGGATTATATAGAAAGTATGGGACTTATAATAAACATTGATGAAGTGGTTTTAAGCAAAGGGATTGATAGGCTTGTTGAACTTAGAACAAAAGGATATACTAATATGAATATGGCGATAAATTTATCACTTAGACATCTGATGAGAGGAGATTTTGTAGATAGAATATGCAGTATACTAGAGAAAAAATCTTTTGACCCTGGGAGTTTAATGATTGAAATAACAGATGATATTGAACAATCAAAGGTGGAAGATTATAAACTTAAAATGGATAGAATAAAGCAATATGGTGTTAAAATATCCGCGAATAATTTAGATACTAATTATGAATCTCTTAGTTTATTCAAAAAATTACCAATAGATGAAATTAAAGTTAGTGCTGAATATGTTGAGAGAAATACAATTTTTAATAAATCAGTATTAAAGGATATAGTAGAATTTAGTAAAGATTTATATTACCAAGTTGTACTTACTAGAATAGAAAATGATAGAGAGCTAAAGAGGGCAATTGAGTGTGATGTTGATAAAATTCAAGGAAATTATATCTGTGATCCAATTGATGGAGAACAATTAGAAGAATTTTTAAAGGAATATCCTAAAATCAGAAAAAGAGTATTAGGAGAAATAGAATAACTAAAGAATATTAATATATAATATAGTATACGAACCTAAACTTATGGTTCGTATATTTTTAAGAAAGGAGAATACAATGAGTAAAATTAAATGGAAAGCGGGAACTATGTTATACCCAGTACCACCTGCTATCGTATCTTGTGGCACAATGGAAAATGCTAATATATTAACAATTGCATGGACTGGTATAATTAATACTGATCCTGCAATGACCTATATATCAGTAAGACCAGAAAGATATTCATATAAGATTATAAAAGAGAAGGGTGAATTTATAATCAACTTAACAAGTAAAGAACTTGCATATGCAGCAGATTATGCAGGTGTAGTAAGTGGCAAAAATGAAAATAAAATAAAAAAATTAGGTCTTACATTAGAAAGAGGCAATGAAATAGACACACCAATGATAGAGGAAAGTCCAATAAGTATAGAATGTAAGGTTGTTGAGATTAAAGAATATAAGACACACCATATGTTTATAGCTGAAATACTATGTGTAAATGCAGATGACAAATATTTAGATGAGACTGGAAGGTTTAATATGGAGGCATGTAATTTAGTCGCATATTCCCATGGACAATACTATGAACTAGGTAATAAAATAGGGAAATTCGGATATTCAGTTAAAAAAAACAAATAAAAAAAATAATAGATAATGTCAAAATACTTTACAAATATTGACAAGTTGATTACAAAGTAGTAATATTATGCAACCAAATAATTGAAATTCAATAATAATTTAAAGGAGGAGCAACATGAACCGGAATAATTTTGAAAAGCGTTTAAAAGAAGTATTTGGAAAAAAGGCTTATTATAACAATCTTGTAAAGATCTTAGAAAATGTATCTTATGATGAAACAATGGCAGAAAGTATGCAATGCCAAGTGCCAAATGATTGTAATCAATGTACATACAGAAAGTGTGGATATGTTTATTTTGGTGATGAAAAGGATAGGGAGGTAAGATCATTTAAAGAAAGAATAGTTTTGATCTTTAAAGGAAAGATATGTGATAAGATTTATAGGGATATCATGAAAGTGATGAAAACATGAACAAGTTATAAAAAGGTAAGGTTATATATTAATCTTACCTTTTTACATATAATAATAAAAGTATTATTAAAATATTGATAAAGTATCAATAAAGTATTGACAACAAAAGAAAAAATATATATAATATGTATTGTACTTGAGATGCGGGTGTAGTTCAATGGTAGAATTCCAGCCTTCCAAGCTGGCTATGTCAGTTCGATTCTGATCACCCGCTCCAATATAAAACAACTTACGATACCTTAAAGGTTCGTAAGTTGTTTGTTTTATACGTTTTATAAAATATAAAACATATAAATAATTTAATGAATAAATATTTACGTTCTAATTCTATCCAAGTTAATATAAAGAGTCTTAAAACATTTTAAATGTAACTTTTCATCTAAAATAATTCTATCTAATAATTTCTTTATGTTTATATCATCAATATGATTTTGATGATTAATATATTGTCCTATTGCTTTTTGCTCCGCAATAATATCTAAGGCTAACATTTTTTGTAAATCTACAGAATAATTAACTAGCTCTGCACTCCAGTATTGTTCATTTCCGATTAAGTTTTATAGAAGAAAACTTAGGTGTTGTTCCTAGCTGCATTATAGCTTCACCTAGGAGTTCTAAATGAATCATTTCTACTATTGCAATATTTCTTAAAATTTCCGCATATTCTTTATATATTTTGCTATTATACATATGTTGAAATATATATAAAAATATTGCAGTACATTCACTTATATCTCCAGCATAATCATCCAGTAATAAACCAGCATAATAACTGTTTTTACCTTCTACTTTTATTTCTGGATAAGGAAGTTCACTTTTAAATAATAATCCCAAAATTAATCACCTACTATATTGTATTAGTAAAATTGTTAAATATGTCAAGTACAATAATTCAAAGCAATTATATATAAGATTTAATAAGCATGATTGACAACTAATATAGATTAGATTAGTATATAAGAGAAGTAATTAATGAGGTAATAAAAATGTTAAAATTAAAGGTGAAATGTTTTAATTTGAAATATACACTAGAATGTGGACAGTGTTTTAGATGGAAGTGTGTAGGAGAAAATCAATATGTTGGAGTTATAAAAGATAGGGTTATTGATATTAAACAAGTTGCAGAAGAAATCATTATTAAAAGCAACAAGGAAGAAGAACTTGAAAAGGTAGTTAAAGAATATTTTGATTTTGAAAAAGATTATGGAAAGATAGAGAATGAAATTTCTAAAATTGATGATAATATAAAAAAAGCTGTAAAGTATTCATCTGGAATAAGAATATTAAATCAAGATTTATTTGAAACTTTGATTTCATATATAATATCTGCTAATAATAACATAAAGAGAATATCTAATTCCATAAATAAAATTAGTGAAAAGTTTGGAAAGACAGTTGAATATAATAATGTAAAATATTTTTTGTTTCCAGAATTAGAAGAACTGAAAAAAGCAACAATTGAAGAATTAGTAGAATGTGGAGTAGGTTACAGAGCAGTATATATTGTAAAAACTATAAATATGATAAATAACCAAAGGGAATTTGAAGAAAAGATTACTAATATGGATCGAAAAAATATGAAAGAAGTAATACTTAAGTTTTCAGGGGTAGGGCCAAAAGTTGCAGATTGTATTTTATTGTTTTCACTCAAACAGTCAAATGTATTTCCAATAGATGTCTGGGTAAAAAGGATTATGGAAAAATTATATTTTAGTAAAGAAATGGATATAAAAGAAATTTCTGCGTATTCAAAAGAAAAATATGGTAATTATGCAGGAATAATACAACAACACTTATTTTATAACGTAAGAGAAGGTAATATATAATGTAATTTGAATTTATAGAAATATAGTTTAAACGAATATTACATTAAAAAAAGGTATGGCTTGTATAATTAACATATTTATTGTAAAATGATAGTGGATGTAATCCAATTAGTAGTGTATAAAAATTAATTAGAGAAGTGCTAGAAAAACATACTTCGATCGCATTTTATAGGTTAAACAAACATATGTCAGTAAAATAAAAAAATAGAAGTACCGATATGATATAATTGGTTTACTAAATCAAAAAAATATCACGGAGGTACTTCTATGAATAATATAACACAAAAAAT
>JAQUBQ010000025.1 GCA_028686615.1 Clostridia bacterium
GAATGAGATGTTCTGGAAAATATTATTAGGTAAAAAGGTTAAGAAGAATTATAAGGCATATAGAATTTATATTCCAAGGGAAGGCAAAATATCAGAAGCAAGGAAAAAAATTAACTATTAATAAACATTGAAGGGAGATACTGTAATGATATTTAACATTGTAGTTTTTTTAATATTTTTAGGACTGTTTTGCTGTATAATAGTTGCAATTGATGTAATTCTTAAAGGGGTTATAAAAAAAGAATGGAATATGAAACGGCTAATAAAATCTTTTGTTCTAATTTTTACATGTATCTTAATTAGCAATTTGTTAATAAGCGAATGCAATAAATATAAAGTGAACATCAAAGAAGATGGAAGAGAACAAGTACAAAAAGTAAAACTGGAAGGTTTTAATAAGGGTAAGATTTATATATTTGAATCTTACGATGGCAAAGTATATTATAGTTATAACGGAGGCTATTCTTCAAATGCAATACCTGTAGATGATACAAAAATAATTGAAGTAGGTGAGGGTGCAGAACCATTATTAATTGAATATAGCATAAAACATAAAAACAATAATAGTAACTGGCTGTATAAAATTCTTGGTTTTAATACCTTTGATTACGAAACAAAAGGATATGAAATACACATTCAAAAGAGTGGCATAATTAAAGGAACGATTAAAGAATAAAACAAAAAGGCTATTGATAAAATAATATTTTTATCAATAGTCTTTTTTAATTATATAAGTTTAAAAATAAATTTATATAAAACAGGCAATAAAGAATAATACAATTTGTAACAACAATGTAACAGATTTGTTATATAAATGTTGTCGCAGTAAAATGTAAAACATTGTAAGATAAAATGATGTAATAAAACTAGAAAGAGCAATAAATACTAAACTTACGCCAAAATCAAGGAGTGAAAAAGTATATTCAGATGATGAAGTAGAGGTATTATCAAAGTTTGATAGTTGTGATATAGAAATAGAAGTAAATCAATTAACATTAATATCAAGAGCCCTTCTTCAAGGAGCAACAATTATAAATGGAGAACTAGTAGAAAAGAGTTCAGATATAGCACCTGAGGTAGCAATAGGATTTAGATCTAAAAAATCTAATGGTAAATATAAATATGCATGGCTATTTAAAGGAAAATTTGAATTAGTAGAAGATGAATTTGCAATTGAAACAGACAAGATAGAATCTAAAACGCCAAAACTAAAAGGAACTTTCTATGCTAGAAAATCAGATAGTGCATGGAGATTAATGGTTGATGAAGGCGAATAAGGAGTACAACAATCAAGAATAACTAATTGGTTTATGAAGTGCCGACGTTATAAGTAGATTTTGAATAATAAAAATAAAGAAACAGTTCAAAGTGTTGATTATGTAAACAAAATATGAGATAATGTTATACATACAAAATATTTTGGAGGTTTTTGACATGAAGAAACATACGCTTAGAATTAAAAAAGAATATTTTAACCTAATTAACAAAGGAATAAAAACTTTGGAGGTGAGAGTGGGTTATTTTCAAATAAAGAGGATAAAGTCAGGTGATTTAATAACATTTGAAAATTATGGTCAAAATTTGTTTAATGTAGTAAGAGTTACCGTGTACCCTGATTTTGAAGAGATGCTAGATACTGAAAATTCTAAATTGGTAATACCCAATAAAACAAAGTATCAAGCATATGACATGCTTCATGCTATCTATCCTGAAGACAGGGAACAGTTAGGAGTATATGTAATTGAGTTAAAAAAAGTATAAATTCTATAATTTTTAGGAGGGTAAATAATATGAAAATAATATTTGCATCAAAATTACTAGATGAGGAAAGAATTGAATTTTTAAACATTATTACAAAGGCTTATGAAGTTACAGATTATATTTGCAATGATTATCCTAAACATTTTAGTTGGTATTGGGAAAAAACGGTACCTGCAATTTTTAAAGGGACTAGGGATGTTATAACATGTACAGTTCATGGAAAGATTGCAGGAGTAGTATTTCTAAAAAAAGAAGATAGCGAGAAAAAAATATGTACTTTCCTTGTTTTAGAAGAGTTTAGAAATCAAGGAATAGCTACTAAATTAATGGAAGCATCTTTTGAATTTTTAGGAACTACTAAACCATTAATAACATTGGCAGACTATAAACTTGAAATGTTCAGTCATATAATAAAAAAACATGATTGGGTACAAACTCAAATTTTGCCAAAAGGATTCTATAATGACAAGTATACAGAACTAGTATTTAATGGAAGCATAGAATAAAGATAAAACGATTAATTTTACATTTGCAAAATTAATCGTTTTTCATTAAATTATTTCTAATTTAATACCCAGTACACCGAATTTTGATTGCTTTTCAGGCGTATAAAATTCTTGTAGAACATTTATTAATTCATCTTTTGTCATAGAACTATCAGCCAAAGTAGAAATATCAAAATCTTTAAATAATTCATTAAAGCTTGAATAATTTAATAAGCCTATAACTTTAGCTTCAAAAGATTCAGTAAGTTCGGGTTCTTTAATAAATTTGATTATATCACCAACTTTGATTATTTGACGTTTTTCATCATTTAATCTAAGTTCAATTCTTTTTGTACCATTTAGAATAAAATCAAAATACTTAGGTTGTAATTTCATTTCGTGTTTCATTATTATACCTCCGTTTCTGTGTAATATAATAATATAAAATAGTTAAAAAATCAATAGTTAAAAAATTATAAGGAGGATAGAACATAAAGAATTAAAAAATCAAAAAGTAACAATATTAGCAGGAGGAAAAGAATATAAGTTGGCATTAGATATAAATGCACTATGTGAGTTAGAAGATATATATGAGGAACATTGTATAATTAACTGCACGCTTAAAAATAAAAAATAGGAACATTATTAAAAACCAAGTATAATGTTAGTTGAATAAACAAACATGGAGGTTTTTAATATGTGCCTAGATAATTGTACCACCGTTAATAAGAAATGGAAACAGTTAACATGGAAAAATAGGTTGCTTATTGAGCATTTATATAATATACAAAAGAAAAACTATACACAAATAGCAAAAGAAATAGGTGTAAATAGAACAACAATAGGAAGAGAAATAAGATCTGGTCTAATACAACTGGAGTCTTCTTACATGCCAGTTTGGAAGTATTCTGCAGATATAGCTGAACAAAATAATCAATTATATGAAACAGCTAAGGGACCCATGCTAAAGATAGGCAATGATATAAAGCTAGCTAAATATAAGAAGCAAGGGAAAAAATTAATTATTAATAAACATTGAAGGGAGATACTGTAATGATATTTAACATTGTAGTTTTTTTAATATTTTTAGGACTGTTTTGCTGTATAATAGTTGCAATTGATGTAATTCTTAAAGGGGTTATAAAAAAAGAATGGAATATGAAACGGCTAATAAAATCTTTTGTTCTAATTTTTACATGTATCTTAATTAGCAATTTGTTAATAAGCGAATGCAATAAATATAAAGTGAACATCAAAGAAGATGGAAGAGAACAAGTACAAAAAGTAAAACTGGAAGGTTTTAATAAGGGTAAGATTTATATATTTGAATCTTACGATGGCAAAGTATATTATAGTTATAACGGAGGCTATTCTTCAAATGCAATACCTGTAGATGATACAAAAATAATTGAAGTAGGTGAGGGTGCAGAACCATTATTAATTGAATATAGCATAAAACATAAAAACAATAATAGTAACTGGCTGTATAAAATTCTTGGTTTTAATACCTTTGATTACGAAACAAAAGGATATGAAATACACATTCAAAAGAGTGGCATAATTAAAGGAACGATTAAAGAATAAAACAAAGGGACTATTGATAAAATAATATTTTATCAATAGTCTTTTTTAATTATATAAGTTTAAAAATAAACTTATAAAAAACAGGCAATAAAGAATAATACAATTTGTAACAACAATGTAACAGATTTGTTATATAAATGTTGTTGTAGTAAATTGTAAAACATTGTAAGATAAAATAAGGAAAGAATAAAAGATTAACGTAATTCAGGTTATATCAAATAAAATTAATGCAAATATCATTAGAAAGTATTAATATGAATAAAATCCTCAGATATTAATGATATATGTATAAATTCAAAGGAGGTAAATATGAAAACAAATCAAAGCAGGGGGAATATCATTAATAGTGTTAGTAATAACAATTATAGTTATGCTAATACTAGCAGGAGCAATAATGTTATCATTAAATAATAGTAATGTTATAGGAAAGGCAGAAGAAGCAAAAAGACTAAGTGATGATGCAAATAAAAGGCAAGTGGCAAATGTAGTATTAGGAGAATATATGTTAAAACAACAAATAAATCCTAATACTACAGAAACAGCAGAAGAATATATAGAACAAAAATTACAAGCACAAGGGATAAATACAGATAACGTCGCAGTAGTAAATAACAAGGTAATAGTAGGCTCAGGAGCATCATTTATAAAACAAGAGAGAGATACTGAGAATCCATTAAAGATAGGTGATTATGTAGAATATACACCAGATGTAAAAACAAGTACAAAGTATAAAATGGTTGAAGAGTATACATGGAATGAATTAGGCTCGTTTGCTACAGAATCAGGAATGAAATGGAAATATATAGGAATAGATGAAGATGGCAGTGCATTACTATTAGCAAATAAGCCAACAACAGGAAAATTATACTTAGAAGGAGCAGATGCGTATTTACAAGGACCAACAAAATTAAATGACCTTTGTAAAGAACTATATAGTGGGTCTAAAGGCGAAGCAAGGAGTATAAATGCAGAAGATGTAAATAAAGTTTTAGGTGCAACACCAAAACCATTTTTTTATGATTATTATAGTTATGAACCATTTGAATTACCGTATCCAAAGACAATAAGAGAAATAATAACAAAATATAATCAACCAGCATTAACACTAACAACCACGCCAGATGGAAGAGATATTCATGATTATAAAGTAAGTTACTATTATTATCACGGAACACAATATAAAAAAGCTGATACATTAGAATATAAAATGATATTTAAGGAAGAAATTGGAACAAATAACTTACGTTACTGGCTAGCTTCTTCTTGTGTATACATGTCAGTTGACTGGATAACATTCGATGTTCGATGGATAAGTGGAGAAGCTCTTGCTTCACCTACTATGTTTGATGTAATAGGTGACTCATATGAGAACTCTCTTTCAGTGCGTCCTGTAATTTCTCTAAAATCTAATGTACAAATAGGTGAAAAAGCAGGAGACATGTGGAAATTAAATTAAAGACAATAAAAAATCTAATAATATTATAAAAAATGTATCTAAAAGGCGCGGAAATCTAATATTTATTTAATTATAAAATAAAAGATATCTAGAAGTATATAATAACTCTAGGTATCTTTTTTATTTAAAAATAAATTTAAAAAATATTGACTATATTAGAATATTATAATATACTAATGGATATAATTATAATATAGTTAAATATTAGGAGGTGAATAATGAAAAAAGAAATAGTCATAGTGGGAGGAGTTGCAGGAGGAGCAACAGCAGCAACAAGAATAAGAAGGCTTGATGAAGAAGCCAATATAACAGTACTTGAGCAAGGAGAATATGTATCTTTTGCTAATTGTGGATTACCATATTATATAGGAGGAGATATCAAAAGCAAGAAAGACCTTTTGTTACAAACACCTGAAGGTTTTAAAAAAAGATATAATATAGATGTTAGAATTAAGCATAAGGCTATAAAAATAGATGAAGAAAATTCAAGAGTAAAAGTATTAAATATAGAAGAAGGTATAGAAGAATATAAAAATTATGATAAGCTTATATTGTCTACAGGAGCAGAACCTATAAAGATATTTAAAGATGTAAATACAATTAGAAACATACCGGATATAGAAGAAGTTCAGAATAAACTTACCAACGCTAAATCTGCAATAATTATTGGCGGAGGATATATTGGGCTTGAAATGGCTGAAAATATATATAAAAAAGGAATAAGTGTTACAATTATTGAAAAGAGTGAGCATTTAATTGCATCAATAGATAAAGAAATGGCAAATATATTACACAAATACTTGGAAAGTAAAGGTGTAAAATTATTATTAAATACTACTGTTAAAACAATAGAAAAAGGTATAGTAAAATTAGAAGACGGGAAAGAAATAAAAGCAGATATGATAATATCTGCAATAGGTGTTAGACCTGATGTAACACTACTAGAAGGAACAAAAATTAAAATAGGAGAATTAGGAGGAGTAGTTGTAAATGAATATATGCAAACAACATCTCCAAATATATATGCAATAGGTGATATGGTAGAAGTAATTAATAACGTGACAAATCAAAAAGCCTTGATACCTCTTGCATCTCCAGCTAATAAACAGGCAAGAATAGTTGCAGATAATATATGTGGTATTAATTCTAAGTATACTGGCTCACAGGGAACAGCAATTTTAAAAATATTTGATATGGTAGTAGCATCAACAGGACCATCTGAAAAAACCTTAAAACATGCAAATATACAATACTTAAAATCATATACACATTCATATTCTAATGCTACATATTATCCTGGTGCTAAATTATTGAGCATAAAATTATTATGGAATAAAGAAAATAAAAAATTGTTAGGGACCCAAATTGTAGGATTTAAAGGAGTAGATAAAAGAATAGATGTAATTGCTACAGCGATAAAGTTTGGATTAACTCCAGAAAATTTAACAGAAATTGAACTTGCGTATGCACCACCATTTTCCTCTGCTAAGGATCCTATTAATGTAGCAGGATATGTTGCATCTAATATTATAAAAGAAACAAGTAAAGTTTTTTATCCCGAAGATATAAACAAACTAAACTTAAAAGAGGTAACGTTATTAGATGTTAGAACAAAGCATGAATATAATAATGGAACAATTGAAGGAGCAATAAATATTCCTTTAGATGAACTGCGTGAAAGATTTAATGAAATTTCAAAAGATAAAAACATATATGTTTTCTGTGCAGTTGGTCAAAGAGGATATTTAGCAGAAAGAATATTAAAGGCAAATGGGTTTAAAAATGTAAAGAATCTAAATGGTGGATATTATACATATTTAAATAATAATTTGTAAAGAAAGGTTGAAAATATGAACATAATTTCAATAGGAACATCTTTTATAGCGGGAATATTATCATTTGTTTCTCCTTGCGTATTACCACTTGTTCCAGCATATATAAGTTATATTACAGGAAGTAATATAAAAAATATAGGAGAAGGAACAAGCAATAATGTTAAACAAACGTTAATAAAATCCATATTGTTCTCACTGGGATTTAGTATAGTATTTATAATAATGGGATTAACAGTAACAAGTATTTCAGAATTATTATATAAATACAAAGATATATTAAATAAAATAGCGGGAACAATACTAATAGTATTAGGAATTAATTTAATGGGACTAATAAAAATAAAATGGTTATATAAAAGTAGTAACAAAATTAATTTAATCAATTTTAAAGGTAATGCAATTTTAATCGGAATTGCTTTTGGATTTGGTTGGACTCCGTGTGTTGGACCTATTCTTGCAGGAATACTTGTTTTCGCTAGTAATATGGAAACCATATTTCAAGGAACAATGCTACTTATAATATATTCTTTAGGTTTGGCAATTCCATTTGTATTAACAGCTCTATCTATAGAAAAACTTACAAAAGTATTTAAGAAAGTAAGTAAACATAGCTACATTATTTCAATTGTCAGTGGAGCAATGGTAGCAATAATAGGAATACTTATTTTTACAAATACATTAACCAAATTAAGTGGAGTGTTATTATAGGAGGTAAAATGAAAAAAACAGCAAATGTTATAGTTATAATTATTTTCATTTCAATTATATTTGGAATATATATATTGGCACAAAATGAGAAAGTCAGAAATGAAAATAAGATGGCAGAAACTAATATTAACGTAAAAGAAAAAAAGAATGAAAAAGCAAAAGATTTTGTATTAAAAGATTTAAATGATAAAGAAATAAAACTTTCTGACTATAAAGGAAAGAAAGTATTTATAACCTTTTGGACTACATGGTGTAGTTCATGTAAGGTTCAGCTCCCATATATTAATGAAGTTGCAAAAGAGCAAAATGAAGATCTAGAAATAATAACCATTAGTTCACGGAGAATATAAAAGTACAGTTCAAAACTTTATTAACAAAACAGGATATACTTTTAAAGTTCTACTAGATGCAGATGGCAAGTTGAGTAATTCATATAAAATATATTCAATTCCTCACTCACTATTAATAGATGAACAAGGAGAAATAGTAAATTCTAAAATAGGAGTTATGACCAAGGAAGAAATAATTAGATTTATAGGGAAATAGGTTTATATTTAAAATAAGAATGTGGAGGTTTAAATGGAAAAATATCAACTGTATGAAAAAAAAGCACAAATATTAAAAGTATTAGCGCATCCAATTAGACTTTGTATAGTAAAAGGACTTATTAAAGAAGAATGTAATGTAAGTTCTATGCAAGGATGCATAAAATCAAGTCAGTCAAACATATCTCAGCATTTAGCAAAGTTGAAATCAGCGGGTATAGTAAAAACAGAAAAAAGAGGTTTAGAAGTATTTTACTATATAGATGATGAAGAGATAAAAGAATTAATTAAAATGATTTAAGGAGGAAAAATTATGGTATTAGAAGTAAATGAAAGTGAATTTAAAGAAAAATTAACAGGAAAGTGTGTAGTGGATTTTTATGCAACATGGTGCCCACCATGTAAAATGCTTGCACCAGTACTTGAAAAGATATCAGATGAATATGAAGGTAAAGTGAATTTCTTTAAAATAAATGTAGATGAAAATCCAAATGTAGCAAGAGAATTTAGTGTAATGAGTGTACCTACACTAATAGTGTTTGAAGATGGAGAAGTAATAAATAGAAAGTCTGGATATATGAGTGAACAAGAATTAAGATCATTTGTAGAAAACAAATAATATATAAATATTTGAAAACATAAAACATAATTAAGTTTTTGATAATTAAACAGCAGAAACAAAAAGGGTCTGCTGTTTTGAAATTTTATTAAGAACTTCATAATTAACTTTAAAATCATAAAAATAATCTAATAATTATAAAACATGGGTGGAAGTGATATTATAATTAATAAAGTTAACAAAGTTTTCATATTAACTTGATAAAAAAACATATATATAATAGAATTTAAAACAAGCAAAATTAGATAAAAAAGCATATTAATTTTTTAAAATTACTAATTTGCTATAAATATATAAGAGGGGGATAAACAATATGGTAAAAAACAAATCTAATATGCTGTATTTATTGGTTATTATAACAATCACTATCATATTAATATTAGTATTTAAAGGTATTTTAAACAAAAATAATAGACTGGATGAGGGAGAAAATAAAAGAACTGTTAAAAAGGAGTCTATTAACTACGAATCAAATTTAGATGGTAGTAAAATAAATATGAATGAAGAAATAGCGAAAGATCAAAAAATAGGAAATATATTAATAGAAAAAAGTAACATAACATATGAAAATGGCATATCAAAATTAACATCAAAAGTAACAAACAATGGTGTTGCAAAAGAAAATTTAAAATTTACAATCAAATTAATTGGCAATAACGGTAATACCCTTGCAGAATTAATAGGATTAGTGGGAAAAATAGAAGTGGGTCAAACTAAATACATTAGTTCAAAAATAACCAAAGATATAACAAATGCAAAACAAATAGTGTATGAAATAATACAGTAGAATAAGGGGTGAAAAAATGACTAAAAACTTTAAAACAGGTATATCACTGATAGTATTAGTAATAACAATAATAATAATTATTATAGTAGCTACAGCTGTTATATTTACTTTAATGGAGACTGGTATAATAAATACATCAAGCAAAGGTGTTTTTTTAAATGATTTGTCGATTTTTAAGGAAGAATTAGAAATGTATAAAGGAAATAAACTTTTAAATAGTAGTGGGAACTATAACCCAGAAAAATTGCAAGCAGATGATGTAAGCATAACTTATGGTGAAGAAGTTGATTCAAATAAGAATATAACAAATATAATTTCTTCTTTAAAAAGTAAGACTAACTATATAGGTCAATTTGCTGTAATGGATGGAAGGTTAATATATCAAGGTTCTAATGAAAAGATGCAAGATTGGGCAAGAGAAGAAGGCACAGAGGTAGTAATTGTTGGGGAACCTAAAGTAATAATAACAAATCCAAATCCTAATTTAGTTAAACAAGGGATGGATGTTATATACACAGTAAAATTTATTTCAAACGCACAGCTTAGTAATATAAACCTGACAGGTAAAATAGAACTAGTAACAGATAATGGAGAAGTAGTGAATCCGCAACCAGAAATAATAATAGGAAGTGCAACTGGAACAAATATAGATTCAACAAGAGAAGTAGAAATAACAATAAAAACAGAAGGACTTTCAAACGGAGGATATAAATTAAAAGTAAAGGCGGGAGTAGTAAAAAATAGTGATGGTTTATCAAATAAATCAGACACGATATCTTTAATAGGGTTTGACATAAATGATAATCCACCGAATATACCAGATATAAATGCAACCCCAGTAGAGTGGACAAATGGAAATGTAACAGTAGATATAGAATATTCAAGCGATACATCTACTAAATTATATAGCTATGATTCACAAAACTGGATAACATATACATCTCCATTAGTCTTAACCGAAAATACAGTAGTATATGGGAAAGCATTAAATACTTTAGGAATTGAAAGTGGACTTGCTACAATAACAATAACTAATATAGATAAAAAATCTCCAATCGTTACATTTGAAAAAAATGGTGAAAATAATTTCACTGAAGTATCAACAATTGTAACGGTAATAGATAATCTAAGTGGCATGAACACTATGCATTATGTATGGAGTAACCAAAATGTAAACTTACCAACAAGTGGTTGGACATTATTTACAAGTGGAGAGAACTTAACAAAAACAGGGGATGGAGAATATTATCTATGGATAAAAGCAATTGATAAAGCAGGTAATATAACCACAATATCATCAAACAAATTTGTAATAGGGGAAGAAGTTGAAATTGTATCTGAAGTAAGTCCATATAATAAAACATTCTCTGGACAAACGGATGGATATTCACACAACAATCCAGTAATTCCAGCAGGATTTGTAGCATTAAATACAAATGATGCAAAGTGGACAAATTTAACTACAAATTGGGATAATGGATTAGTAATTCAAGATGTAAATGGTAATCAGTTTGTATGGGTACCAATAAAAGATGGTGCAGGTGTAGATGGTGCATATCCAAGTGGAAGCACAAAAACAGTACAATATAAAAAATGGTGTACAACAAATATCTCGTATGTAAATACAATAAACGATTCTGCTCCATCTGGATATAATATAACGAATATAAACACCAAATATAAAGGTTTTTATATAGCAAGATATGAAGCTATGTTTGATTATAATAATGGTAATATAAGAGCTGCAAGTAAAAAAAGTATAAATAAAACAACATTAAGTTGGGAAAATACTAGAAATGCAATATATAATGGTTACTTATGGAATTTTATAAACTATATTGATGCAAAAAAATATTCCGAAGAAATGGCAACAAAGTACACATATAACACTTATCTTGTAGGAACTATGCTAATAAATGGAACACAATGGGATACTGCAATGAAATGGATACAAAGTTCTAATATAAATGTAACGGATAGTAGGTCTTGGGGGAATTATGGTGATCCAATATATCCAGCAGACATTTTAGGATATAGAAATCTGCAAATATCTGGTTTTAGTAATTATTGGAAAGCAAAAAACATCTATGACTTAGCAGGCAATGTAATGGAGTGGACAAGTGAAATCCAGAATTCTAGCCCTGTATATCGTGGTGGTGGCTACGAATTTAATGGTGCAGGTGCTCCAGCTGCTGTACGCTACAGAGGGAATGCTACTACAAGTATTAATCGTTTTTTAGGCTTCCGAGTAGGACTTTATATACTGTAGTATAGACCATTATTATTATATAAAAAGCTAATGTAAATTTTTATTAGAATTTAGGAAGGATATATAATAAATGTTGGGGAATAATGCAAGAACATACATCCGGATTTTTTAAAACAAATAATATAATTTAAATATTAAAGTTGTAAGATTTTAAATTAAAATATTTAAAGCATCATATATTTAGAATTTAAATGCTTGAAAAATTTAACAATATATAATACAATGTACATAAGTTAGAAGGGAACAAAACAAAATGAAAACAAGCGATTTTAACTATTATTTACCAAAAGAATTAATAGCTCAAGTACCCTTAGAAAAAAGAGATACATCAAAGCTAATGGTATTAGATAAGGAAACAGGAAAAATTGAACATAAAGTGTTTACAGATATATTAGATTATTTAGAAAAAGGAGATACACTAGTTTTAAATAATACTAAAGTTATACCAGCTAGAATATATGCTTCTAGGGAGAATAAAGAGGAAAACATAGAGGTATTGTTGTTAAAAGATTTGGGGAAAAATAAGTGGCAAGTTTTAGCAAAACCTGGTAAAAAACTTCAAATAGGAACATTATTAAATTTTAGTAATATTATGAAAGCTAAAGTAATTGAAATATTGGAAGATGGGCAAAGAATAATAGAGTTTAACTATGAAGGCATATTCATAGAAAAATTAGAAGAGATAGGTTCTATGCCACTTCCGCCATATATTACAGAAAAATTAGAAGATAAAAACAGATATCAAACGGTATATTCTAAAGAATTAGGTTCGGCAGCAGCACCGACTGCAGGCTTACACTTTACGGACGAATTAATAGAAAAGATAAAAGAAAAAGGAATAAATATTGTTTTTGTTACATTGCATGTAGGTCTTGGAACATTTAGACCAGTGAAGGTAGAAGATGTTTTAAAACATAAGATGCATAGTGAATATTATGAAATATCAGAAGAAACAGCAAAAGCAATAAATGAAACAAAAAAAAGGGGTAATAAAATAATTTGTGTAGGGACAACCTCTTGTAGAACTCTTGAAGCAGCTATTGATGAAAAAGGAAAGGTAAAAGCACAAAAAAATGATACGGAAATATTTATTTATCCTGGATATAAGTTTAAGGTGGTTGATAAATTAATAACAAACTTTCATTTACCAGAGTCAACACTTATAATGCTTGTTTCTGCACTTGCGGGTAAGGATAATGTAATGAATGCATATGAAGAAGCAGTAAACAAAAAATATAGATTTTTTAGCTTTGGAGATGCAATGTATATAAAATGATGGAGGTATATAATGGATACTGATATGAAAAAATGGTTAGAAGAAAATGCAATTAATCCAATAGGGGAATACGAAAACATAAGTAAAAGGCTATCTAAAAAAATAGCATTAATTATTAACAGCTTAAGTGAAGATAAGAAAGAAAAAATAGAAGAAGTATTAAAAGAAATAGAAGATAGGGAAGAAAAGGATAGTTTAGACGAAAGAGAAGGAAAAGAAAGGCTAAGAGTAAATAAAGACGAAATTGAAGAAATTCAAGAAATCAAAGAAGACAAAACAGTAGAAGCAGAGCGAGAGGATAAAGAGGAAATTGCAAAAGAAGAATCAAAAAAAGATGAAGAAAAACAGCAAAATGAAGATGGAAAATTGCCTGAAAAGGATATTTATTTAGCAAAGGTGAGAAAACTTCATGATATGAGAATAAGAGAATACAAACATGAAATGAGAAATAAAGAAGTAGGAATAGATAAACATTTTGTTGCAATGATATATTTACAAAAAGAAATAAATCAAAACAGAGATGCATTTATAAAAGAACATGGAGCAGAAGAATTAGTTGCAATTGAAAATAAAAATGTTAGAGAAGAATTAAAGTATAAAAAAACCTTAAATATAAAAATGGACAGAAGTTTAAAAGAATTAAAAGAATTAGAAAATAAATTAGATAAAGTTATTAAGGAAATGGAAATACTTGAAAACAAATTAAACAAAGGTGAAATGAAAGAAGAAGAATATAATGATAGAGTAAAAGTTTTAGAAAAAGATAAAGTAGAATGTTTATGGGAGATAAACAAAGTGAATCCAGTATTACTTAGTGAAAAAAATGAAATGCAAATAGAAAGGGAAGACTATGAAAAAAGAGTTTCTCCTAAAAATATTAAAAAGGAAAAGGATTTAGAAAAAGGAACAAAAAGTAAAATTATAGATATAGAGCAAACAGAAGAAAAACAACAGGGAGTAGCTGAAAGAACCAAAGAAGATATTCAAAAACAAATGCAAGAAAATATAGATAACAAAGAAAAAGAGTTAGAAGCTTTAAGAAGCAGGTTAAAAAAAATAGATATAACGTCACAAAATGGTAAAAAGGAAGCACTTGATATTAATATAAAAATCCAAACTTTATTAAATCAAAAAATGGCACAAGAAAAACAAAGTAAAAATATAGAAGAAAACATGAAAAGAGGAATAAAGGATTTTTCTGATATAGATGACCCAAATAAAGTAAGAGAAAAGGAAACAGAGGATATAGA
>JAQUBQ010000026.1 GCA_028686615.1 Clostridia bacterium
ACAAAAAGTTGAAGTGCAAATGATTTTTCATCACCTACACCTCAACTATTGATTTAGAGTCTTTATTTTTTGTTTTTATTTTTACTTTTCCTCTTTATTTTCTTTTATTTTCTTTATTACTATGTATACTGCCTCTCCTACTACTAAAACTGATAATATTATCACTATAGTTAGCCAAATAGTGGTGTTCTTCTTGCTTATATTATTTAGTTTCTCTAGTGCTGGCACCTCTTTAATTACTTCGATTTTGTATACAGTAACCTTTCCATCTGGTTCTGTTACTGTTATTGTTACTATATTCTTTCCTACTACAAAATCTTCATTTCCTTCTACAGCAACTTTCGCATCTGGATTAGTTGCAGTATATTTAAGTTCTAACTTAGTTGCTTCTGATGCTCCATCTATTGTAACTTTGTATGAAAGATCGCTAGGGTCAAAATTTGGTGACATTTTGAATTTATCTATTTTTAAAGAAGATAACGCACCTGATCCATATTTACTCTTTACTACAGTTATAGTATATACCTTTGTGGTTTTTCCATCTTCTGATACAACCTTAATAGTTATAATATTATTGCCTATTTTAAAGTTTTCATCTCCAGTAATTGTGACTTTAGCTTTTGAATTTTTGGCTAATGCTTTAAGTCCTAATGTCCCAACTGTTTTGTCTACATTAATAGTATACTCTAATTTATCTTTGTTAAATGGAATACTCGCAACTTCGCTTGTTAAAGATACTAAATCTGCGTTTGCTTTATTTTTTTCTTCTGCTGCTTTGCTTTTTTCTTCTGCCGCTTTATTTTTTTCATCATTGTTTTGTGTTGTTTTATTACCACCAGTTACAGGCTTTGGTATTGAACTAGCTTTAGCTTTTACTGTAAACGTCTTTGATGATGAACCAGCTGGGACTGTAGTAGCTTCATCTCCTTGAATAACTATTCCTGATCCTGTAACATTAAGTGTTCCTGTAGCTCCAGCTTGCGTTCCTGCCTTTGCTCTTATTGTTATTACCGCTATTGAGCTTCCACTTGGTGCTGCGCCTCCTGACATATTATACGCTAGATAATGTCCACCACTTCCACTTAACGAAAAACTTCCTGCTCCTGTAACTGAAACGATTTCAAAATCTGACGAACTAATCGAGACATTAAACTCTCCTCCCCTAATCTGTCCTGAGCCAGATGCAACAACTGCTACTGTCATTGTTGAATTTGCTTCAATTTGTGTATTATTTGTAGAAAGTGAAATTGAAGCTGTATTGGCATACACACTAACACCAATTGCTATAATACTTACAAACATAATTACAAAAATTCTTGCTATTTTTTTCATAAACAAAATCCCCCTATCTTCCTAAAACAGAATCAATAACCATAATAACATCTGATATATTTATTGCGTTATTTGAATTCATATCTGCTGCTGTTAAACTCGCGTCATCTAAATTGTTTAATCTAAGCGCCGCATCTATTGTAAGTATAACATCTGATATATTCTTTCTGCCATCTCCATTTATATCTGCCCTAACAACAAATGTATATATCTCAAATACCTTAGGGCTCATTGTTATCATCATATTTGATTTCGTCTTGACTTTGCCACTATTTATTCCATTATACGCAAAAGCTGGCACGTCTAAACCTGTAATGCTTGTAACCATATCAATATTTATAAAGTCACTGGCAATAATATATTTTTTAGTATCGTTATATGTGAACTTAGTGTTTTCAAGTTTAAAACTCGCTTCAATATTTGTTAAAACTGACATGTCATATATGTTATGAATTGTATCAGATGCAAGCGTGATTGCATTATTAATACTTGAGTTATCTATATTTCTATCTGTTAACTCTTGTTTGATTTTATTTTCTAACGCTTTAATTTTTGCTTTAGTTGCTATGTTTTTTGCTGTTTCTCTCGCTAAATCCGCTTGTTTTGTTAGTATTGAGCTGCTTCCGTTTTCTACTACTTTATTTCTTTCTGCATCTATAGAATTTTGTATATGCTCTATATAGCCGTCTATTTCTTCTAATAAATCATCTTTCAAATCTTCTATATGTGATCCGAAGTTGCTGTCTATATACTCCCTTACATCAAAATCCGTGTTTATAAATAGTGCTAAAATTCTAATATAACTAGAAGGATTTTCTATTAATTCTTTCTTTTTATTTTTAATTTTAGTTTCATAAAACAAGATTTCATCTATCATATCATCTATTTTATCAATAGCAGTGTCTATTTCATAATCATATAGTTCTTTCACCAGCGAGGTGTAATTTGGTTTTACAAAATTATCAATCATATAGTTTGTAAGTTCAATATACTCATCTACAATATTTTGAATTTCTTCTTTTACATCATTTATTTGAGTCTCTGTAAAATAGAAATAATCATTCATATAAGTATCTGCTATAGTTGTTATATCATCTTTTATATTAGTAGAATCATTTATTAATGTAGTCACTTCATTAGAAGCATTGCCCCCTTTATCCGTTCCTAATTCTACTAAGGCTTTTTTCACTTCTTGCAACGCTTCTGATATATCTTGATCAATTAATTTGTTCATAATTTTTTTTGCTAAATCAGGGCTGGCTATTGCTATAAATTCATCTTCATATAGCTCCGAAAACGACTTAACATTATTATTAAATGTAGTTAAGCTAGTATGAACTCCTCCTATATCAGCCATCATGTTATTATACTCTGTAGTTTTATCGATTGTTCCTCCAAGAGATACTAATACCTCTTTTGATTTATCTATCAAACTTGATATTTGTTCAAGTGATAAATCACTATAATCATTTTTTATATCTTCAATTAAAACTTCACATTCATCTGCAATAGTTTTAGCATCTGATTTTATTTCTTCAATTTCATCTACAAATTCAGTAGCTCTAGGCAAATCCAGAGCTTCTAATTCAGCAATTATTGAATTTACATCTGCCGTTATTGAAGCTTCATCAGTTAATTTATTAGTAAGATTTAATGCTTTCTCTTTAGTCTCTGGTGAAAGCAGATTTATAACATCTTCATAATTTAAAATATATTGATTATATCTATCTCTTAATTCCTCTACATCGTTAATAATATTATCAAACTCTGATAATTTATTATTAAAGTCACTGTCAGACATAGCTGCCAGAATAGGCAAAGTCATCGGAATGACAAATGATATTATAACTATTACTACTAAGAATTTTTTCTTCATATTACACCTCCATAATAGTTAGTTATTATATATCATATGCATGTTTTATAGTCAAGCTTTAATAAATCATTAGAGCACTATAAATATTGAGTTATAATACATATGTTACAATTGTTTTACATGTTTTTATTACTTATACCCCAAAGATTAATATTTGATTTTGGCCGCAAAAAAACCTCTAAAAGTTAAACTATCAATTCAACATTCGAGGCATTGTATGCTATTTTTAATTGTTTTTATTTTTTTCTTCGTTTTTTCTTTTTGTTTTTTCATCAATTGTATTAGCTGCATTTATTGGTACAAATATATGTATAACAGCTCCTACCATGTATAAAATTTCATTACATTTTTCTATAGCTATTAGTTTTCCTATAGCTTTTCCACCTACTGTTAATGATGCAACTATAGCCCCTATTAATAATGAAACGATAAATATATTAATCTCTAGTACACTACTTAGATTAACAGAAACAAGAGCTGATAATGAACCACTCACTATTCCTACAACGTCTCCTACAATATCATTACAAAAGTTTGTAACTTTTTCTTTTGATCTTATTAGTTTTATTGCTTCTCTTGCTCCTTTATGTTTTTTAGCAGCTTTTGCATGAAAAGGTGCTTCCTCACAAGTCGCAACAGCCATACCAATTATATCAAAAACAATATTTATAATAATCATCACTAGCAGTACTAAAAATGCTATATATATGTTTAATTTATCTAATAGTACATTTGTTATTCCATTAAAAAAAATAGAAAGTATAAAAGTAGTTAAAAACACTCTTACTATCCACTTCTTATTATTATTCATTTTTCCCTCATCTTTTCTATACTATATATGTTATGGCAATGCACAAAGTAAATTTTGCGGCTTAAGGTCAAGTTGGCTTTCCCCGTTTCCTACTACTTGTTACCTCGTAGCGGTTTCCCTTTAAAGCAAACGACTAATTGTCACCAAATTAGTTACTCGATTACCACTGAGACCACACTTCAATCCTTAATACATTAACTATTACGTTACAGTCTAGAGGTTTTCCCTAACAGACTTAAACTATTTTTATTCGCTTTTGCAAATATAATTTCAAAGAACAAATAGTAACTACTTATGGCCTTAAGTTATGCTACTATGAACTTCTTATCCCGTATATTCACTCACGACAGGCTACATATATATAGTACTCTCTATATATATGGTTACACTTCTATGAATATGAAGTGTCAGCCGAATAAAAGGCAGTTGTTTGTATGCCTTTACAAATCCACCTTAAATTCATTAACTTATACACATACCCCGATCTGGGCGATCGAAGCACATATACCAGCCGCTATGTGTGCCTTTTAATGGATTTTTAGGCCCATCTTCAAATAGTATTCTGACTAGAATACTGCGCCATACATATCTAATTATAACATAATACTTTTTTTTAGTCAAACTTTAAAAATTCTTTTACTACCCTTGGAGCCAACCTTGAAAGTATTTCGTAATTTATTGTATTACATTTTTCTGCTACTTCTTCTAACATTATATTTATATTGTCCCAGATATATACATCTTCTCCTACTTCAACATTTTTTATATCTGTTATATCTACCATTGTACTATCCATATTTATTACTCCAAGTATTTTTGATCTTTTGCCTTTTATTAAAACTTCTCCTTTATACATTCTCATAATTCCATCTGCATAACCAATTGGAATAACAGCAACCTTTGTAGTTCTTTCTGCCACAAAACTTCTAGAATAACTTAAAGATTGCCCTGCTTCTACTTCATGTATAAATGAAACTTTAGTTTTTAATGTAGTAGTAGGTAATAAATTCAACTTCCCTTTTAAACTTTTATCTGGTAAATGACCATAAATTGAAATTCCTGGTCTAACTAGATTATAATGAGCTTTTTTAAAGTTAATTATTCCCGCTGTATTACAAGCATGAATATATTTTATATTTATATCTTTTTCTATTGTACTTTTCATTTTTTCAAACTTACTAATTTGCTCTTCTGTATATTCAAGATCGACATCAGCACTTGAAAAGTGTGTATATATTCCATTTAACTTTATTGCAGAGCTAGCTTTTATTATTTTAATAAAGTCATTTATTTCATTTTCATTTATTCCGGTTCTTCCCATTCCAGTTTCAATTTCCAAATGAACTTTAACAACTTTATTATTTATTCTAGCCTTGTTGTTTAATTCTATCAAATATTCTTTTATACATATACTCGATGATAATTCATATTCTAAAATCTTATCTATTTCTTCTTTTAAAGGTTGATTTAATACTAGTATTTCACCTTTATATCCTCTTTCCCTTAATGCTATACCTTCATCAACAACTGCTACAGCTAAAATGTTTATTTTCAAATCAGTAAATAAACTTACTAATGTGCTTATACCTGTCCCATATCCTCTTGCTTTTATAACTGGCATGATTTCTACTTTATCGCCAACATATCTTTTTATTTCATTTATGTTATGCTTTACATTGGCAATATTTACTGTTAACTTAGTTTGTCTTATAGTATCCATTCTTTATCCTCCTGTCATGTTTTTATACATCTCATACATACAAATAGATGCTGCAACTGAAGCATTTAAAGATTCAATTGTTTCTTCCATTGGAATCTTAACTAATTTGTTACATGCTGTTTCTAACTCTATGCTTATACCATTGGCTTCATTTCCAATAACAAATATTTCTTTGCCTGTATATTTCTCTTCATGTATGTTTTTTTTAGCTTTAAGTGATGTTCCTATTAAAATATATTCTGATGCTTTAATAATATTAATAAAACGGTTAAGCTCATTTTCTTTAATTGTATATATTTCTGCTTTATATATCCCTCCCATTGTACTACGAACAATCTTAGGAGAAAAAACATCTGCTGTTCCCTCTATTATTATAATATTATTAATCCCAAAACTAAGTGCTGTCCTGATAATCGTACCTACGTTTCCTGGATCTTGCAGTCTATCTAATAGAATATACTTATCTTTACTTTTTATAATCTTCTTTTCTAAATAGTTTATTTCATTTTGTTTTATATCAAGAACCGCCATAATTCCTTGTGGAGAATCTGTGTCTGATAAGTATTCAAATACTTGCCTTGATACTTCTAGAAAACTTTCTGTATTAATTTCTTTTAAGAATGTTTTTCCTATATTGGTTGCCTCTAATATTTCTTTAGAATAAATAATAAACTCAGGGGCTATACCTTCTGAGTTTATTATTTCCCTAACCATTTTTATTCCCTCAACCAAAAATTTATTTTCTCTACTTCTATATTTCTTCAGTTTTAGATTAGAAATATATTTTATAGTGGCATTGGTTTTGCTGGTTATCATTTTTTCCACCTCTACTATTTTGATAAAGATGCTACTACGCTATCTAACTTTTTAGTATTTGGTTTTATTTTAGCATCTTTTTGCATATTAGCTAAAAGTTCATTTACATAGTTACTTGCTGCATCTTCACTATTAAGTCTTGCATTTTCTTCAATCGAATTTATTTTTATTATAAAATATCCGTATTCTTCGCTTTCTACAACTTCTTCTGTTAGTTCTCCTGTTTTCATTTTTCTTAATGCTTCTTCAAACGAAGGTACTGAAGTTCCATTTAGGTATACTGAATATTCTTCTCCGTATTGAATTGTTTCATCAGCCTCTGAAACTTCTTGTCCAACACTAGCAAATCCTTCTCCTTTTTCAATTCTTTCTAATGTAGCTGTTGCAGTGTCCTTTAATTTTTTCAAGTCCTCTTTACTAGCGTCTTTATCTTTTCCATATAATATATAACTTGTATTATATTTGTTGTAATTAGCTTTATCTCCTTCAGCATCAATTATAAATTGTTTAATGTCCTCTTCTTTTGCCTCACTTGTTATTTTTTCAATATATGCATTTATTAATGCGTCATCGTAGTATATTTGTTTCATTTTATCAGGATCTATTCCTTTTTCTACATATTGTGCAACTTCATCTTTATCTTTAAACAATTCATCTACTTCTGATTTTTGTTCATCTGTTATTTTCACTTTAGCTTCTTTAGCTTTTTTAATTACAACTTTATCTATGATTATTTTATTTAAAACTTCTGTTTTTATTGCATCCTCTTCATATCCGTAGTATGTTAACATCGGCTCAAATAGTTTGTAATATATTTCATATTCTCCCCTTGTTACTTCTCCACCTTTATAACTAGCTACAACTTGTTTATTGATTCCCCAGAAATAGTAGAATATCAAAGCAGCACATACAAGAATCATCCCGCTGATTATTCCTATAACAACCTTTGTATCACTGTTTATTTTACTTATTTTAGGTTCATTTGATTCTTTTGTTACTTTTTCCTTTTTTTTGCTTACAGTTTCTTTTTCTTCTTTTATTGCTTCATTTTCTGGTTTAATTAAATCGTACATATCCTTTTCTTTACTCATATCAATATTTCCCCTTTTCTTCAATTGCATAATGGCTTCTCTCAAAATCCTTTAAAGTAGCCTTAACAAATAGCAATATATCATGTTTTTTGACGCTTGTCAACATAATTTTTAGCTTAAAAGGCAATATTACAAAATGTTCACAATTCCCTTTAATCTCACTAATTCCAAGTTTTCTACATAGGTTTCTTATCTCAATAATCGATACCAAGTTTTCAGTTTCTTTTGGAAGTTCTCCAAATCTATCAACAAGTTCTAAAACAACTTCTCTTAATGTTTCTTCATCATTTGCAGATGATAATTTTTGATACATTTCAATTTTTATAACACTACTTTTTATATAGTAATCAGGAATATTAGCAGAAACATCTAGTGATATCTTTACATCCTTTAATGGGATATCTAAGATTTCTTTAGCATCACCATTATTTGATTCAAGTTCTTGCTTTTGTTCTTTAATTGCTCTTTCTAACATTGCAGAATACATTTCATAACCTATATCTGCAATATGACCATGCTGTTGTGCCCCTAGTAAATTTCCTGTGCCTCTAATTTCCAGGTCTCTTAAAGCTATTTTTAGTCCACTTCCAAACTCAGTATATCCCTTTATTGCCATAAGCCTCTTTTCAGCATCTTCAGATATAACCTTCCTCTTATTATATGTGATGTATGCATATGCTAGTTTGTTTGATCTACCAACTCTACCTCTTATTTGATATAGCTGAGCAAGTCCTAGTCTATCAGCATTTTCAACTATAATAGTATTGGCATTTGGAACATCTATTCCAGATTCTAGTATAGTAGTACAAACTAAAACATCTATTTCCCTATCCATATATGAAAGCATTATATCTTCTACTTTACTAGGTGACATTTGCCCATGTGCAATTGCAACCTTAGCGTGTGGTACTAGCTCCCTAACTTTATCTGCCAAGAGTTCTATATTTTCTACCCTATTATTTAAATAAAATACTTGTCCGTCTCTTTCTAATTCCTTTTCTATTGCCTCTTTAATTAAATCTTTATCATATCCCATGACATATGTATGGACCGGCATTCTTTCAAGTGGTGGTTCAAGTATAAGTGACACATCTCTTATTCCTATCATGGACATATGAAGTGTTCTAGGTATGGGTGTTGCCGTCATAGATAAGACATCTATTCCTTTTCTATATTTTTTAATAGTTTCCTTATGTTCAACTCCAAATCTATGTTCCTCATCTATAATTAAAAAACCTAGATCTTTAAATTCAACATCTTTTGAGAACAACCTATGAGTACCAACCACAACATCAATTTCTCCTAATTTTAATTTACTTATAATTTCATCTTGTTCTTTTTTTGTTTTAAATCTACTAAGCATTTCAACCCTTATACCAAAGTCTTCCATCCTATATTTAAATACATTATATTGTTGTAAACAAAGAACTGTTGTTGGAACAAGATATGCTACCTGTTTCCCACCCATAACAGCTTTAAAAGCTCCTCTAATAGCTACTTCTGTTTTTCCATAACCTACATCTCCACATAATAATCTGTCCATTGGTTTTAAGCTTTCCATATCACGTTTCATCTCTTCAATACATCTTTCCTGATCACCAGTTAATTCGTATTCAAAGTCTGCTTCAAAATCATTTTGCCAGGGTGTATCTTTTGGAAAAGCATATCCTATCATTTGCTCTCTTTTAGCATATAGTTTAATTAAATCCTTTGCTATATCTTTAACTTGTGTCCCTACTTTATATTTAGTCTTTTCCCATTCTTTAGTTCCTAGTTTATTTATCTTAGGGCGAAATCCTTCTTCACACACATATTTCTTTATATATTCAAGTGAGGTTACTGGAACATAAAGTACTCCTCCAGCTTTATATTCAATCTTAATGTAATCTTTTACAACTCCATATGTTTCTACAGTTTCTACTCCTAAGTATTTGCCTATTCCATGTGTTTGGTGAACAACAAAATCTCCTACTTTTAAATCGTTGTAGGAGTTTAGCATCTCACCCAGAAAGTCTTTAGATTCTTTTTTTGTTTTTTTAAAAGAGGTACCAGATATTTCTTCTGTTAAAACTACAAGTTTCATGTTATCATACGTAAAACCTGAAGATAAAATTCCTGTAGTAATATATGCAATATCCCTTCTTGTTTTGTCTATTTCTTCTATAGAAAATATTTTTTTTACTTTAACTTGATTATCTAGCATTGCATTTTTTACAGTTTCTACTTTCTTTTCAGTACTAAATACCATTATAACTAGATTATCATTTTCTAAGTATTTTTTAACTTCACTAATTTGTACATCCATTGTGCTACGAAAAAAGTTTACCTCCCTACAGCTAAAGCTGTATTCTTTTCTCTTCGCATGCAGATTTCTATCTCTGTTTATTCTATCAAGATAAACAGTAGTTAGATGTTTGTATTTTGTTTCTAATTCTTCAAAACTTAAATAACGAAATGAATATTTAGGATGTACTTGACCTTTATTTAACATTATTTTAAAGGTCTCTTCATTTTCTTTTATTATGTTTTTTGAACGTTCTATGCATTTTGATATTTCATCAAAATATATTACTTTATCATTAAAATATTCAAGCATTGTTGTTGTCTCTTTAAATATAGCGTCAAAATAACGGTATATGTAATTGTTTACGCCTTTTTCTTGTATACTTGAAATATCTTCTTCCATTTTAGCTTTTATTTCTTTTTCTAAATCTTCTCTTTGTCTTTCCATTTCCATGGTTTCCAAAAGTTTTTCTTTTATTTCATCTGTAATAAGGTGTTCATTGTAAAAGGTTATTGTAAATTTGTTTATATTTTCTTTACTTTTTTGTGTTTCAAAATCAAATGTTCTTATACTATCGATTTCATCACCAAACAGTTCTACACGGTAAGGATCTGTTTCCCCTATGCTAAAAACATCTAGTATTCCCCCCCTTACAGCAAATTGCCCAGTTGTTTCTACTATTTCATGTTTAGTGTAACCCATGTCTATTAACCTTTTAATAGTATCATTTAAGTCTAGGTCTTTCCCAACTTCAAAAGTTATACTTTTATCTTTATAAAATTTTAAAGGTAGCATTTTTTGCATTAAAGCTTCAATAACAGTAACTATAATGCAAGGCTTATTTTCTATTATTTTGTTTATTGCATATACTCTTGCATTTTCTATTTCTTTGCTTTCTATATCCGAATCATAATATATTATTTCCCTTGCAGGAAAATAAATAATTTCTATATTACTATAAAATTTTAAGTCTTGTATCATCTTTTTAGCTTGTGTTACATTTGGACAAACTATAACTGGACATTTTTTAGAATAATTATACAGACTATATGTCATATGGGCTTTTTGGCTATCGACTAAACCTAGTATACTTAAATCTTCTGATTTTTTTTTTATATCATTTAGTAATTTATTAAATTTACTGTATTTTATGGGCTCTTCTATTAATACATTCATTATTTATTTTTCTCCTTAATTTTACTATGTGTTATTTATATATTATTTTTGTCCTTTTTATATTATAATCTATCATTTCATTTATATATTCTACATATCCTATTATAATATATTCTGGGTTAAGCATTTTTTCTTTTCCTGTGCATACTGTTATTCTTAATCTACCATCTAGCATAAACTCATACTCTGTTAAATATGGTTTTATATTTATTCTCTCTTGTCTATATGGTGTTTTTTTAAGTACCAATATTGCAGGTTCAGAAAGATAATCGTTAAACATCTTTAAATACCATTCTTTTATTTCTTTTATCTCCCTATTATTTTTCCCTTCAAATTTTTCAGCTTCATGTATTAATTCAATTTCATAAATTGCTGCATAAACCCTTTTATTTATATCCTCTTCATTTATATCAACATATATAGCTGAATTTATAATCATTCCTTGTGGGAGAGTTTTATTAAGTTCTCTAACTAAATACGCTTCTGCAATATGATCTTTAATTATTACATCACATATTTCCCCTGTACTTTCAAACCCAATTGGAAGAGTACAAGCAGATACTATCTCTGGTTTAATAGTTTTACCTTCATTATACACTAGTTTTACTCCAACTCTTGTTAAAGCTTTTGCTATTACATCTAATATATCAATAGATGATATATATTTAGCTTGTTTGGTTTTTGTATATGTTAATCTAACTTTATGCATAATTTCTCTTCCTCCTTCCAAATACTACGTTTTATTATATCATAGTAACTTTACTGTGTCTATTTTAGAATCAAGATTCTTCTTATTTATCTAACCTAATTTTTACTAATTATATTGTCTACAAAAAACTCTTTTTATTTTAGTTTTCATATTTTAATATTTTTTCAATTTTGGTCTTGACTTATATCGAATTTGCATTTATAATATTAACATGCGTTGAGAAAAGAAATGTTGGGCCTTTAGCTCAGTTGGTTAGAGCGCCCGGCTCATAACCGGTCGGTCCGGGGTTCGAGTCCCTGAAGGCCCACCACTTTTTCTTTTTTCAAGCTATTTTTGGGTAGGTGTCCGAGTGGCTAAAGGAGGCAGACTGTAAATCTGTTGGCATACGCCTACGATGGTTCGAATCCATCTCTACCCACCATTTAAATATAAAATATAAATAGTAGCATATCTTTTAATATGCTACTATTTGTTTTTAGTTTTAAGAATATGGAGTATGAAATAAAATTCATACTCCCATGTTTATTATTAGTCTCATTATCTGTTCTTGGTATTTTGTATTACTCTTTCAGCGTCTATTATTCTTATCATTGATCCCATATTGTCTGTTACATATCCCTCTGATGTATCATCAAACTTAGCATCTACTTTTATAATTTTATATAAATATCTTTCTTGTCCACTTCCCAAATTAAAACCATTTGATTCTTCTTCGACTATATTTATATTTAAGCTATATTGTCCAGTCTCATTATTTTTAGAGATATGCTCGATTTCAATATTACTGGCTTGTGCTGTTTTCATCCCTTGTGACAACATTATTAAGGTTTGTTCTCCATATTCTAATACAAAATTTCCTCTTCTACCTCTTAGCTTTTTTATTTTATCTTTTAGTGTTGTTGATAGTTTTGTCTCATCAATCTCTTCATGTTCTATATTAGATATATTTTGTGGTACACTTCTACTATTATCCACCTTTTCTAATTTTGAATTTATTACTAATATTATAATTGCTATAACAATTAGTACTCCTAATATTATTGATATAATTTTAGATGATTTATCCATATTCTATTCCCCCTCTTAATTATATATAAATTTATACACTTTCATTGTTTGGTAATCATATCCAAATTCCGCACCATTATTACTGATATAAACACTTGTAATACCAGGTATTTGATGTGTTTGTGTGCCTAATAATTTATAAACTTTACTAGATTGATATATATATGTACTTCCATTATACACGTTAACTCCGAAGTATCCATATGTTGTTCCAATTCCTGTTATTTGCGTTGCTTTTGATTTATTTTCATACTTACCCCCCTACACTAAACACTTACTTTATATAACAAAATCATTTTTGTGTCAAGGCATAATATGTTTTCATATTTCTATAAAAATTATATAAAGTTATATTATTTTGTGTTTGTTCTAATTTTTATAAAACAACATATATTTTCTTTTATTTAATGAGTTACATTACAATCACTTGACATAAATGATATAATATATATGTAATGAAAATATTAAAGGAGGATAATTTTTCTGCTTGTAAAATCTAATTTGATTAAATTTATTAAAAGGAGATTGATGTTAATGAAAAAAGGTGTTGTAATGATTCTCACTGTAATAATAGTATTAAGTGCTTTTACATTATTTGCATCTGCAAAAAATCTTTCATTTGGTGATGTTAATGAAGATGGTAGAGTTTCTATAAAAGATGTAATATATCTGTCACAGCATTTAGAAAACATTAGAAATTTATCACCCCAGGCACTAAAAAATGCTGATGTAAATAATGATGGTTTAGTTAATTCTGTTGATATAGTCTTATTACGGCAATACTTAGTTGCTAACTATGAATCACTCCCAATTACTGATTATGTCATATATGGTGATGTTAATGAAGATGGTAGAGTTTCTATAAAAGATGTAATATCTCTGTTACAATATTTAGAAAACATTAGGAATTTATCACCCCAGGCACTAAAAAATGCTGATGTAAATAATGATGGTTCAGTTGATTATGTTGATATAGTATTATTACGGCAATATCTAGTTTCTACCTATAAATCACTCCCAATTACTGATTATGTCATATACAACGATTCAGGTGAGAATATGTTTTTTAGTTTATTCTAACGTTCTTCTTATAATATATAATTATATAGACAGTAAGGATTAAAACTTTTTAATAAAATAATTAGTATAAATAAAACAAACGCGAAAAATCGCGTTTGTTTTTTACTACTCTTTTTTAATTAATGCTAATTAGTATATTATTCCCAGGCATTGTAATAACTCATCACTTACTATTTCAATATTCCTTATTCTTTTTACATCTTGTCTATCGTAATATTTATACTGAATTATTATTCTTCTCTTTTTTTGATTAATGCTAATAACCTTCATATAAACAGCATTTGCTAAGTTTGGATAC
>JAQUBQ010000104.1 GCA_028686615.1 Clostridia bacterium
ACTGCCCCTGCCAATATCTCAGATGCACTAGCACTTGCTTCATTTATAAGAATAACTAACGGTATTTCTATTTTGTTTTTATCTGACATGTATACCTTTTTAGATCCATCCCTGTAAATAGTTTCTAGTATTTTACCTTCTCCACATATTAAATCAGCAATTTTAACCGTTTCAGAAACAATTCCACCTGGATTATTCCTAACATCTACTATTAGCCCTTTGACTTTTTTGTTATTAATAAGATCATCGTATTCTGTTTTAAATTGATCATATATACCATTCTCAAATTCTAATATTCTAATATATCCTATGTTTTCTGGTAATACTTCTGATTCTACATTGTTTTCAGTTAATTGTCTTCTCTTTATTCCTTTTGTAATAACTTCTTCTCCTCTTTTTATTACTAAGTTAACTATTGTACCTGGTTCACCTTTTATATTATTAACAGATTCAGTATAATTATCTTCTGTTACTTCTATATCATTTACTTTTAAAATAATATCCCCTGATAAGATTCCTGACTCCTTTGCCGGTGTGTTTGGCATCACACTTACAACAACCATTTCTCCTGTATCTACTTTTCTTGATATATGGACACCTATTCCTGTAAATTTTTCATTTCCCTGAGTTTTTATTTCTTCATATTCTTCTTCTGTTAGATATCTTGTATACTGATCTTCCATCGAATCAAATATACCCTCTATTGCACCATCTATTAGCTTACTAACATCTACCTCTTCCATATATTTATTTTCTATTATAGACAATACTTCTTGTATTTTATTAGTACCTTTCATAACTTCCACTTTTGGGCTGTTATTATATACATCTACTCCTTGGTCTGAAATAATAATAAAAGAGTATATTGCTATTCCTGATATTATTATAATTAACGAGGCTGTAATTACCTCGGATATTATCTTTTTGTAGTCTAATTTTAACTTCATTTAATCGTCCTCCACATTTTACATATTACTATATATAGCTATCAATGTCAATTAAGAAGAATCATTTTTATATAATTAAATAATAGTTTTAAAATGCATTTATATTATCCACTATCCTTCTTTTATTTGTATTATAAAATAAAAACTTTAGTACTTGTTTTATAATAGTTTATACCCTCACAAGATAGTTGTAATCACACTTTGTCCTTGACTTTCAAATATATATATAGTATAATTTACTGGTAAATTTGAAATACTTTATAAATAATTTGATTTTAACATGAGTATTTCCCACTGGAAGGAGGGAATATATAATGCCAGGAATAAAAATAAAAGATAATGAAAGTCTAGATAATGCATTGCAACGTTTTAAAAAGCAATGTGCTAAATATGGTGTGCTTGCAGAAATGAAAAAAAGAGAACACTATGAGAAACCAAGCGTGAGAAGAAAGAAGAAGTCAGAAGCTGCCAGGAAAAGAAAACATTAATATATTAACCGTAGAAATACTACGGTTTTTTTAATGCTTTTTCAACTAAATTGTAATCTACTATTTTATATTCTCCTTCTTTTAAATCATCAAGCATTAACTTGCCAATGCTTATTCTTTTTAAGTCCTTTACTCTATTCCCTATACTTTCACACATTTTTCTAATTTGTCTGTTTTTCCCTTCATGAATCATAATAACAAATTTATTATTCTTTAATCTTGTTACCTTAGCAGCTTTAGTAATGTATCCTCCAATATCTACTCCTTGTTCTAAACTTTTTAGTTCACTATCCGTTATTTCTTTGTATACTGTTACCTCATACCTTTTATATATTTCATTACTAGGATGTGTTACTTTGTTTGTAAAATCACCATCATTTGTCATAATTAATAAGCCTGATGTATCCATATCAAGCCTACCAACAGGATATACTCTTTCTTTTTCTTTTATTATATCTAATACACATGGTCTACTAAATTGTTCTTTTGATGTCGTAATATATCCTTTTGGCTTATTCATAATTATATATATATTCTTATTTTTTATAATTAACTTTTTACCATTTACACAAACTATATCTTTTTCTATATCTATAAGTTTACCTTTTTCATTTAATGTTTTTCCGTTTATTGTTACTTTTCCTCGCTCTATATAATCATCTGCTTCTCTCCTAGAGCAAAACCCACATTCAGCAATATACTTATTTATTCTAATTTCAGACATTCCTTCACCACCTCTATTTTATTGCATATAATATTATTATCACGAGCTTGTGTTGATATAAATTTGGCATATATTATTTATATGCCAGTTTATTTTTCTCTCTTCCTTAATAATGCTAACACCTTTTCAAATTCTTTTGGAAGTTTTATTATCCATTCCTTTTTCTCCTCTGTAACTGGATGAATAAAAGCTAAATTATCAGCATGAAGCATTTGTCCTTTAATATCAAAATCATTCTTTTCCTTGCCATATACTCCATCTCCAACAATGGAATGATTTATATATGACATGTGTACGCGTATTTGGTGTGTTCTTCCCGTTTTAAGTGTTGCCCTGACCAATGTGTAGCCTGAACTTTTAAACCTTTCTAAAACCTTTATGTGCGTTTCTGCTTCTTTAGAATTTTTTTTAGTTACTTTCATTTTTTTCCTATTTGAATCATCCCTTCCTATTGGAAGTTTTATATACAATTCATCTTTAGCAACTATTCCTTTTACTAAACATATATATGAACGCTTTACTTCATGTTTTTTAAAGTTTTCAGAAAGCATTTTATGAGCTATATCATTTTTTGCAACAACTAGTAACCCACTTGTATCTTTATCAAGTCTGTGAACAATCCCAGGCCTAACAACTCCATTTATACTTGAAAGTCTATCTTTATGTGAATGCATTAAAGCATTTACTAACGTCCCAGTATAATTTCCATTTGCAGGGTGTACAACCATTCCCTTTTTTTTATTAACAATAATGATATCATCATCCTCATAAACAATATCTACATCAATGTCTTCTGGTACAACTTCTAGAGTTCTTGTATCTAATTCTTCAACTTCAATTATATCTCCTGATTTTACTTTATATGATGCTTTCTTTTCTTTTCCATTTACTAATATTTTCCCTTCAGTTAACATTTTTTGAATTAAAGTTCTTGTATACTTCCCTTCTTTTTCAGCAAGGTATTGATCTATTCTTATTCTATTATCATTTTCGACTATTATATTATTATTTTCTTTTCTCATGCTATTATATTAACACCTTTCAAGGTTTGTTTCAATATTTTGTTTACAAAAGTTAAGAATAGTTCACATTATTTAAAGTTATTGCAAAAAACACTGGTATGTTGTTTCCAAATACCAATGCTTTATGTATTATTAATTTTATTTCCAAAC
>JAQUBQ010000105.1 GCA_028686615.1 Clostridia bacterium
TAAACGATTTGCACTTTTTATTGTATTATTTTTGTTTCTAATTCTTATTTCAAGTTTAATTAATGGCGATGGATTCAATCGACTCGCATATGGACTTGGAGCTACTATTGCAGCGGCGTTTGTAGTTAATGCGATCAGCAGAGAGCGCTTTATAGAAGTTTATACAAACGTAATGATTTTCTTAGCTGTATTTTCATTAATAGCATACCTGTGGTTCTTGGTATTTCCAACGGGCCTTAATATATTTCCTGTTTATCAATCAAGTGGAAAAGGTGTTGTATATAATCTTTTCTTTGCTGTTATAAGCACAGGTGCAGAAAGACTTCGCAATATGAGTTTGTTTTGGGAGCCTGGGGCGTATCAAACCTTTTTATTTTTTGCGATGCTGTTTGAAATAATGGTGAGAACTCCAAGGAAATGGGTAATAACAGTATTTGTAGTCACGTTTATAACAACGTGGTCCACAACGGGTATAGCCACTTGCTTGTTACTAATTTTACTATATCTTGTAAGGGATTACCGAAGGAACCTTGGAGGAAAAACAAAATTCTTTTTTGCTGTAATAGTTTTGGCTGTATGTTGCATTATTGTTTATTCATACCTTCCACCGCGCTTGCAATATGATGTGTTTGGTAAGATTATAGATTTTTCCCAAGGAAGTAGTGCATTATCTTCTGGTTATGACTCTGCTAGTGTAAGGTATGATTCCATTGTTTATCCAATAAAATTATTTATTCAGTCACCTCTTTGGGGCGTAGGATATTCGGGATTGGGTGTTATTTCTGATTTTGCAGGTCATACAATGAAAACATGTACACCTGTTAATTGGTTTGCAATTTATGGTTTGTTTTATGGTGTGTTGAATATTTATGCGTTTTTATGTTTAGCAAGAAGTTTCAGCCCATATAGATTACTTAGAGTAATAATATTTGGGGGAATACTTTTAACTTTAATGTCAGAACAATATGTAAATAATCCGATTATATTGCTTTTTACGTTCTTTGGATATCTTGAACCAGAGAGAAATGTAAATTACATTAAAAAAATAATGGTTAGTAATGCTAACAGCAGACTTAGGAGAGAAAGTAGACATGAGAAAAGCCCGGTATGAGGCGAAATTAATGGAAAAGAAGAAAAAAATACTACAAATAAATTCTTGCAACTTCGGAAGCACTGGCAATATAATGCTCAACATATCCAAAACAGCACAGGAATGCGAGTATACTTCTTTTGTTGCCTATGCAAATTCGCGATCTAACAAAAAGAAGAATGTTGAGAATAGTATATTAATAGGCAATATTATAGAAAGAAATCTACATTTAAAACTTGCGTATTATACAGGATACAATGGATGCTTTTCACAAGTAGGTACCCAAAAATTTTTAAGCCAAATTGAAAAAATAAGACCGGATATAATCCATCTCCACAATCTACATAACTGCTATATCAACTTAAAAATGCTATTTGAATATATAAAAGAAAAGAACATTCCTGTTGTTTGGACACTACACGATTGCTGGGCATTCACAGGACAATGTCCGCATTTTACGGAAATAGGGTGCAATAAATGGAAAACTGGGTGTTCAAATTGCTCGCAATTTTACCGATATCCTGCAAGCAGAGTTGATAAAACAAGAGAAATGTACGCTTTAAAAAAAGAGTGGTTTACTGATATAAAGAATCTTCAAATAATAACTCCTTCTCAATGGCTAGCTGATAGGGTAACTGAATCTTTTCTAGGGTGTTATTCTGTTAAAGTAATAAACAATGGAATAGATTTAAGTATTTTTAAACCTACACCGAGTGATTTTCGAGAACGGTATAGGTTGCAGAATAAAAAGGTCTTACTTGGCGTAGCAAATACATGGTCTAAAACAAAAGGGTTAAATATTTTTGTTGAATTATCTCGTATACTGGATGAAAAGTATAAAATTGTATTGGTCGGGCTATCTAAAGAAGAGTTAGGTAGGCTTCCTAAAAACATTATTGGCTTACCACGAACAAGCACAGCAAAAGAGTTGGCCGTAATTTATTCTGCTGCAGATTGGTTTATAAATCCAAGTACACAGGAAACAATGGGCTTGGTAACGGCAGAAGCTCTAGCCTGTGGTACTCCTGCTATTGTGACAAATTCAACTGCAGTAGCCGAACCGGTAGATTCAAGCTGTGGAATTGTAGTGGATAGATATAATACAAAAGCCTTTTACGATATTATCATTAACAACGATAAACGTTTTTCTGAAGCAGACTGCACAGAACGTGCTAGTGCGTTTAATATGGAAACAAAGTATAGAGAGTATGTAGAGATATATAAGAGTCTATTAGATCGTGTTGTATAAAATGTTGGAGGATATGATGAAGAAGATTGGAATTATTACTTATCATAATAGCAATAATTATGGTGCAGTATTGCAGGCATATGCTTTGAAGACTATAATCACAAAACTTGGTGCCCAATGTGATATTATTGACTATAAAAACCCACATATAGAACAAATCAATAAGGTTAGAATCTTTAACTTTAAGAGTCTAAAGACGTGTATGAATAGTTTAGTAACATATCCAATTAAGAAACAAAAAGCCAATAAGTTTGCCAAATTTCGTGAGAAATATTTAAAGCCTAGTGTAATATGCATTGATGAAAATTTACAGGATCAATATGATACATTCATTACCGGTAGTGACCAGGTTTGGAACTGTGAACTCTCCGAATTTGATACGGCATATTTCTTAGATTTTGTGATAGATAATAAAAAGAAAAATGCTTATGCGGCAAGTTTTGGCTTTTCGGATATACCTGAAGAATATACAGAAAAGTATAGGAGTTTGTTGAAAGATTTTAATGAAATTTCAGTGCGCGAGGCACAAGGCGCAATGATAATTCAATCTTTATTGGAACGGAATGTGCCTGTAGTTTTGGATCCTACTCTATTGCTAAACATTAACGAGTGGGATAATGCATTTCAAATAACAAAAAATGATAGGGACCCTTATATATTGTTGTATTTAATGATTCCTAGTAAAAATATACTAAAATTTGCTGAGCAATTATCACAAGAAACTGGTTGTGAAATTATATATATAACAGATAAAATGAAGCGCAAAATTAGTGCTTCATATGTTCGGACGATATCACCAGAAGAGTGGGTGAAATTATTTATAAACGCCACTTATATCATAACCAATTCATTTCATGGTACAGCATTTTCAATTAATTTTAATAAACCGTTTTTTGTTGAAATGTTACCTCCGCCAGCCAAAGTAAATTCTAGGCTTGAAAATATATTGGATAC
>JAQUBQ010000027.1 GCA_028686615.1 Clostridia bacterium
TAATAGAAATGTACCTACAACTCTTAATTTAGATAAATTCTTAAAATAATAAAAAGATAAAAGACAAGAATATTTAATATTCTTGTCTTATTTATTATTCAAATTATTAATAGTGTTTCTTGGTATCGGTGGTGGGACTTGAACCCACACGATTTCTCGAACGATTTTGAGTCGTTTGCGTCTGCCATTCCGCCACACCGACATACTTTATGCTAACATATACATGTTAGCATAATTTATTTTTTAGTTCAATATTTTTTCAGCTATTTTTTCAAAAATTATTTCTTCTTTAATCTTATCTATATATAATGGTTCATTTTCTAGAACTTTTTTAAGTATCTTTTCTGCCTTTTCATATTTATTTATTGCAACATAGCATTTTGCCAAGTTATATTCTGCTTTGTTTTTGAAATTTTGACCTCTTTTTGCTATTTCTAAAGCATTTATACTAGCATTATAATCTCCCTTTAAATAGTTTATTATTCCAATGCTAAACCATGCTGCATATAGTTTATTGTTAATTTCTACTGCTTTATAATAATACTTTTCTGCTTCTGATTGTGTTTCAACATCAATATAGTATAAATTAGCAAGATTATAATAAACTTCCTCGTCTGCTTCTCCCTTATCAATAATTTCTTTATATATTGCTTTAGCTTCTTTATATCTGTCTATTTCCGAATAAGTAATTGCAAGGGCAATACTTGCATCTTTAAAGTAAGGGTTTATTTTTAGTGCATTTGTAAACATTATTATAGCTGTCTCTTTCTTGTCTGATGAATTTAATGTAAGACCTAATTCATAATATGCCTTGTAATTGTCCTTCTCTAGTTCGATTGCTTCAATAAGCATATCTCTAGCATCAAGATATCTTTTCTCTTTCCTTAAACATCTACCTAATATATAATAATTATTTGATGTCATACCCTTTTTATTCTTTTTTATAATATAACTATATAACTTTATAGCTAGATCATATCTTCCCATATCATAATAAATTTTACCAAGTAATATTATTATTTTTTGTTTTATTCCAAGGTCTTTTTCTTTTGTCCAAATAAAAATAGTTGGCGTTATAAACATGAATAATAAAAAGCATATTTGTAATACCCAATTTACATCCATATGTATAACTTTATTTATAAAATATATTATAGCAAATATAAAATTTACAACGTTAGAAATTAAGTATATAACCTTTTTTCTTTCTAACATTAACCTTATATTAACTATAACTAGTAAAAACCAAGTTAGAATTATTACTACATCTTCAAACCACATAAACTCTACCCCATTTTTTTTATTATTATACATCAATTATGGATGTTTTGCAAATTTATGCTCTTTTTATTCATCTATTATTGCTAAGTAAAATATATTCTAGTATAATGCTTTTTAGGAAGTGATAAATTTGAAATCTACAATAAAAATTAATTTAAATGAAATCAAAAAAATACATATGATTGGCATAGGTGGAATTAGCATGAGTGGAATTGCAGTTATGTTGAAAAACTCTGGTTATTTAGTAACTGGTTCAGATTCAAATAATGGAGATATGATAGAAATGTTAAAGTCTGAAGGTATACCTGTAATTATTGGTCATGATATGGATAACACTGCAAAAGCAGATTTAATTATATATACAGCTGCTGTTAAACAATCTGATCCTGAACTTGTATATGCTCATTCTTTAAACATTCCTGTAATTGAAAGAGCTCCTTTTATTGGTGAATTATTAAAAAACTATCAAAAAACAATTTGTATTTCTGGCATGCATGGAAAGACTACTACTACTTCCATGATTGCAAGTGCTTTTATGGGACTAGAAAAGGCTCCTACTGTGTTGGTAGGATCAAAATTAAAAGAACTTGGAAATGTAAATTATTTAATTGGGTCAAATGAATATTTTATACTAGAAGCATGTGAGTATGTGGATAGTTTTCTAAACTTTCCGCCTCAAACAGCAATAATTCTTAATATAGAAGAAGAACATTTAGACTATTTTAAAGATATAACTCAAATTGAGAACTCTTTTGCTTCTTTTATTAAGATGTTACCCGTAAACGGAAACTTAGTAATAAATCATGATGATGAAAATTGTAATAATGTTTTATCTAAAGTTTCTGATTTTATATTAGAAAAAAATATTTTTGTATATAATTATTCTTTAAAAGATAATAATGCGTCTTTATATGCAAATAATTTAGAAATCAATAGTCTGGGATGTTATTCTTTTGATGTATATATTAATAATGTATTTGCAAAACATATTTCCCTAAGTACCCCGGGAAAACATAATGTATATAATACACTTGCAACTATTGGAAGTATAATTGCAAATGATTTAAATATAGATAATGCAATCCCGAATATAGAGGCTTTTACTGGTGCTAGTAGAAGGTTCGAATACAAAAAAACTATAGGTGAAAACGTTGATGTTTATGATGATTATGCTCATCATCCAACTGAAGTTAAAGTAACATTAGAATCGGCTAAAAACAAAACAAAAAATAGAATAATTTCTGTTTTTCAGCCTCACACTTATACTCGAACTAAAGCATTATTAGACGATTTTGTTGAAGCGTTTTTAGATTCAGATATAACAATAGTTACAGATATTTATGCAGCACGAGAACTTGATGATGGTTCCATTAATTCTGAAATGATGGTAGATAAATTGGTTGAAAATGGAGCCACTGCAACATATGTGAGTTCTTTTGAAGCTATTTCAAAGATTATATTAGATATTATTGAACCTGGTGATATTGTTCTTACAATTGGAGCTGGAACCATAACAAAACTAAGTGACTTATTATAATAGAAAGGACATTTGATTCAAATGTCCTTTCTATATTTGCTATTTGATTTATATACTCACTTTTTAACCCTTTTCTTCTAATTCTGCTTTCTCTTCTATCTCTTGTTGTCTCATAAACCATTCGTTCATCTTACCTTTTCTTGAATAAATTCTACCTTTATCTTTCATATAAATATATCCTATAGTAGTTACTATGAGTGCTCCAATAGCATCTACTATAAGGTCTGTCATTGTATCTACTAATCCATCCTCACCAGGAAGTCTAAATTTTTGCATGTTTAAACCCATTAGCCTATCTGCTGCAAATTCAAAAACTTCCCAAAAGACACCAATTGTTAGTGCAAAGCAAAATGCAAACATAGTTACAAAAAATGGACTTAATTTAGTTTCTTTTATATGTTTTTTATTTAGAAAATATACAAACATATATCCTATTATTCCTAATATGCTTCCTGATATAAAATGAAGCATCTCATCCCACCATGAAATTTTATAATAAAAATCTTTAAGTTCTCCTAAGAACTGGGCTGCAAATATAAAAAGAGTGATAACAACTTGTAGACTTGATGGTAGGTAAACTCTTAACCTCTTTTCTAGTATTGATGGATAAAACGTCATAACAAATGTAAGCACAATTATAAATAGATTTTCATATTTATCATCTACGAGTGCCTCAATAAATGCAAAAACTAATAAAACTCTAACTATCCAGCTTATTACATCATTTACTCTTATATTTTTCTTTTTTATAAATTCTCTCATTTTATATACCTTTCTACGAATTCTATGCTTCTTCTTTATATCTTTTTATTTTCATTGTAGTTGTTTTCTCAAAATCTTCTTTTCTTATTTCTAAATTTTTAATCCTCTTATAAACAACAAGTTTTTCGTTGATTTTTTTAATTTCTTTCCATATTATTTCTTTTATCTTTTCTTCTTTTATATCTCCAAACTCTTTTGTAATAGCTTCTATATTTAAAACTACTTGGACTGATAAAACTGTATCCTTTTTTTCCTTTTTTCCATACATCATACATTCAGAAATATAAGGTATCTCCTTTAGCATATTTTCAATTTCTTCTGGATATACATTTTTACCATTTTTAGTTATTATAACATTTTTCTTTCTTCCTGTTATATGTACAAAACCATCTTCATCTATATAACCTAAATCCCCTGTATGAAAAAATCCGTTTTTCATTACTTCTTTTGTAGCCTAATCATCTTTATAATATCCTAGCATTACATGTTTTCCCTTTACTGCTATTTCCCCTATTCCATCTTTATTTTTATCAACAATTTTAACTTCTGTTCCAAATAAAGGTAACCCAGCTGCTTCATCTTTCATTTTTGTATTTGTATTTAATGCTACTATAGGTGCACATTCTGAAAGCCCATAACCTTGAATAGCTAATATCCCTAAATCCCTATATCCTTTTGATACTTCCGGGTTAACTGCTGCAGCTCCCGCAATAAATAGTCTTACTTTCCCCCCAAACTGATCATATATGTTTTTAAAAACTTTTCTTTTAATCTTTTTACCAATAAGGCCAAAAGCATTAGTAAACTTTATAAGTGTCTTAACAATTTTGGCTTTACCTTGATTTTCTATCCCTTGCCATATCTTTTTATAAATTGCTTCAAATATCATGGGTACTGCTAAAACAATAGTTACTTTAGCTTCTTGCATGTTTTTTTGAATGTATTTAAGTCCTTCACAATATGCAACTGTACATCCTCTATAAAAAGGAGTCAAAAATCCACACACACATTCATATACATGATGTATTGGCAACAGTGATAAGAAGACATCCTTTTCATCAATATATAACATTGAACATTGTTTCATTATGTTATAACACAAGTTTTCTTGAGATAACATTACTGCTTTTGATTCAGATGTTGTTCCTGACGTAAACAATATTTCAGATATTTCCTTTGTATTAATTTCAGCATCTAAAAATTCTCTGTTACCCTCTTTTATTAGTGCCCTTCCTCTTTTTAATAGTAATTCTAAAGATTTAAATTTGCCTATTTCTTCTTTTAAGTCCATTCCTATATAATATCTGATATTTTCATTTCTTTCTGCTATATTCTTAATTTCATTTTCTAATCTGCTAGAGTATATTATTGCTTCTACTTCTCCTCTTATCAGACAATTTTCTATTTCTTTTTCTGGTAACATCCTATCAAGAGGTACTACTATTCCCGTACCATTAATAACAGAAAGGTATGATATTGCCCATTCATATCTGTTCTCTCCTATTACTGCAATTTTTTTATCTTTAAGCCCTAAGTTTATTAATGCTGTGCCCAGTTCATTCATATCATTTCTTGTATCAATGAAACTTTTTTCTGTATATTCTTTGCTTCCATTTTTTACAAGATATGCTGCTTTCCCTTCATAAATATTAGCACTTCCATTTACAAGATCCCTTAAATCTTTTATTTCCCTGACTTCATATTCAACCAATTTTGTGTTTTTCATTTTTTTATCTCCTTTTATTCCTCATCCTGATTAGATTTAGAATATAATATACTAGATATAAATGCAGTAAGTGGAATAACCCCTATTATTCCTATACTTCCAGATATCGATCTAATAATTGCTTCTGTTAATGCTTCCACATTAATTATTTCTACAGTACTCATATTATACGCCATATATAGTATTAATACACCTATTGAACTACCAACATATGCCAAAATTAATGTATTCGTCATTGTTCCCATAACATCTTTTCCTATGTTCAACCCAGATTTAAATAATGCATTTTTTGTTATTTTTGGGTTTTCTTTCTTAAGTTCTTCTAAAGCTGATGCTATTGACATTGCTACGTCCATACATGCCCCTAATGCACCTATTATTATTCCTGCAAGTAATATTTCAATCAAATCAAGATTCGTCCCTTGGGGAAGAAATGCTAGAAACATTGTTTCTTCATTAACACCAGAAAGTCTTCCAAATCTTCCAAATATCATTGCTATAATTCCCGTTAGAACTACTCCACCTAGATTACCAATTATAGCTGCTACAGTTTTTTTATTAAATCCACTAATAAGGGTAAATGTTGTTACTGTACTAATTGCACAAATTATTATTGATACTAAAATTGGACTTGTCCCTTTAATTATTTGTGGAAAAGCATATCCAAAAACAAGTATAATTGTAACTAATATAGATATTATTGTTTTTAAACCTTTCATCTTTCCAATAATTAAAACTAATGCTAAAAACAATATTACTAGCAAAAGTAATGATAATTGCCTTTGAATTCCTGATACAAAAACTTCTGGTGTATCCGTTCTTTCATCTATTGTAACATAAACTTTATCCCCAACCTTTAATTCATCAAATGCAAATACTGTTCCCGTATTGGTCATCAAGTTATGTGTTGCTTCGTACTCTTTTCCTTTTTTGGCTCCTTTTGTTATTTTAACTACTATTCTTTGAACTTTACCTGAAGAGATTTCATCAGTTTCTTCACCATCATATATTCCAATAATTTTAGTTATTACTGCAGGTTCTTTTTGAAATATGTTTTCTTCGTCTACTTCTGAAGCTACAATAAAATTAGTGAGAATTAGAAAACTAAAAAAACAATATATAAAAACACTTCTCCATTTCACATTTGTCATATATTTCCCCTCATAAAATTTATTTACTATTAAATTATATCATATTTATATTCTATTTCAATATTTTAGTTTTTTATTAATATATTTAAAATATCCATATTAGAATCAATTATAGCTTTGTTTAAGTTGTCCCCTTCCCCTATCATATTCAAAAATTCCATAACTACCATTTATAAAGGTTAATTGTGGTGGAACATGACCTAAATCAATATCATATACTATTGGCACATTAAAATCGGTTAACGCTTTAGATATTGCGTCTAAGTAAGTAAAATCTTCCACTGCTTTATTACTCATAGTCCTTCCAAAAAGAAATCCCCTTGTGTTTTTAAACCATCCCGCTTCTTTCATTTGCCAAAGGGCTCTATATAGATCTAATACTGATAATTCACAATTTTCTAAATACCATAATATACCCTCTTTAAATTGTTTAATATACTTTTTTGTATTATCATATTTAGTCCCTATAATTTTGTTTATTACCCCAACACATCCTCCTAACATTCTCCCTTCAAGTTTAAATCTTCTTTTTCCATTTATCGTTTTATACTTAACTTTTTCTGTTAATTCATAAACCAAATGATATTCTCCTGTATCATATTTTTTTGAATATTTGTCAAAACTACTTTGACTATAGGTTTCTCCTTTTTCTACTTTTGCCATGTTTAAACTGTCTATAATAGACTTATGCATTTCTTTTAATGCATACCCTGATAAATTTTCAGCATGAATAGTAGCTATATTATAATTTGTAGTTAAATAATAGAGTAATAAACTTGTATCTGAATATCCCTGTACCCATTTAGGATTAACCTTTTTTAACCTTGTTCTTTCTTTATTAAGAGATGTTAACATTTCCATTAGAAATTCTCCTCCTCTTGCTGCCATTATATAGTTAATGTTTTCATCTTCCCAAAGTTCCAGAAATTCTTTTGTTCTTCTTTCTCCACTTGAGCTTACAAGTTTTTCACCTGTTCTTACATTACTTGTTTCTCTTACCCTATAGCCCATTTTTCTTAGATTTTCCTCTGCTAAATCTAATCTTTCTGGCATTGCTTTACTAGACACAGCAGTAATACCTATTGTCTCTCCTCTTTTTACCGCACTCGGATATTTGATTTTCATTATACCACCTCAATATATTATATTAATATATTAGTAAATGTTCCTTTTATTTATTAAAGTTTTAATATATAATATACACATTGTATATTATCTTGTTTTTGTAAGATAATATATAAAGAATTGGAGGTATTTATATGACTATTTCTTTTTTTGAAATAACAGAATCACAAAAAGAAAAATTTATTAAAGTTTTTAGTGAAAAACATACTCTTAAATTTTTTGAAGAACCTATTCAAAATATTGATTTAAAATATTTTGATGATAGTGATGTATTATGTGTGTTTGTATATTCTGCAGTGTCAAAAGAAATTATAAATTCATGCAACAATCTGAAATTAATTGTAACCAGGTCAACTGGTATAGACCATATAGACACAGAACATGCAAATAAAAGAGGTATTGATGTTAAGAACGTTCCTTTATATGGAGAAAACACTGTAGCGGAACATACTTTTGCTTTAATATTATCTCTTTCTAGAAAAATTCATGAATCATATATATCAACAACACGTGGTAATTTTAGCACAGATGGATTAATGGGATTTGACCTTAGAAATAAAACAATTGGAATAATTGGCGGGGGTAGAATTGGACTACACGTTGCAAGGATGGCTCGTAGTTTTGGTATGCACGTAAGAGTATATGATATAAATCAAGATGAATTTTTAGCTGAAATTATAAACTTTAAATATGTTCCTTTTGATGAAATCTTAAAACAGTCTGATATTATATCTTTACATTTACCTTCTAACAAACATACTAGGCATATAATAAACAAGGAAAGTTTATCAAAAATGAGAGAAGGTGCTATATTAATAAATACTGCAAGAGGCGATTTGGTTGATACATCTGCTTTACTTGATGCTTTAGATACAGGCAAAATATATGGAGCTGGTCTTGATGTTTTAGAAGGTGAATCATTTATGATCGAAGAAGAAAATAAATTTAATTCCCCTATTAGTGAAGCAGCAAAAGTTATTGAAAAAAATAAAAAGCTTACTCAAAAACCAAATGTAGTAATTACTCCTCATAATGCTTTCAATAGTAAAGAAGCAATAGACAGGATAATTGCTAAAACAATTGAAAATATTAATGATTTATTAGTAAAACAATAAAATACCATTTTACTGTTTTAATCGGTTATATAAGAAATACTTAAGTATAAAATAAAATTTACAATCAATATTCTTTTTGCATAACAAAAAGCTAGTTATACCAACTTATTAGTATAACTAGCTTTTTCAGTTTCAATTTATTTTTTTATTACAAAGTAAAGTTGTGGTGATATTCATATAACAAATGTAAATATATGCATTTAAGCTATAGTATATCTATAACTCTATTTAAATGTTACTGGTTGTAAGAAAAAATCTCCTAATTCTTCCATATCTTTTAAGAATGCTTCTTTTTCTTTTTTCCAGAATGAACTTCCTACAGTTTCTGCTTTTTCTATTGTCTCTTCTTCTGTTGGTCTAAGCATTAAATCTTTTTTCCCAAACGTTACTGGTTGTAAGAAAAAATCTCCTAATTCTTGCATATCTTGTAGAAATAATTCCCATTCTTTTTTCCAAAAATCCTTCATAAATTCTCCTCCTCATATGTTACTACTATGTTTAGAGTATAACATCTTTGTTTATTTATTACAATACATAATGTGAATGTCACAAAAATTTAACATTTTTTTAATAAACTAGATATATTCATGTTTTAAATCTATATTTTGTAACTTTTTATTAGATACTGTTCTTGTAATTTCCTTAAAGTTTGGTTTATAAATTTAGCTCTTGTTTCCCCTATACCTTCTACTTCATCTAATTCAGTTACTGTTGCAGAACAAACCCCTTGCAAACTATAAAATGCATCTATTAAATTATCAATTATACTAATTGGCATTTTAGGTATTTTCCCAAGAATTCTATATCCTTTAGCTGATACAATCTCGTCTAATATATTTGGTGTTGTTTTATATCCTAAAGCTTTTGCTACCTTTTCTCCGCTTAACAATTCATCCAGACTTAATTTTTTTAATGTACTTAAAACATTTTCAACTTTTTCTTCCTTATTTTTATTTTTATAAATCATATAATCTTCTATAATTTTCTTTTCTTCTAGCTCTACACCATGCATTAACTGCTTTAATTGGATCTCTATAAGGTTTCCTTCAACACCAAGTTCTATAATGTTTCTTTTTACCTCTTCTTCCATTCTTATTACTATTTCTGATCGATATATTGCATTTGTCACAACATCTAGTGTAACCATATCATCTATTTCTTGTTCATCTAAATTAGAAATTGTATATTCTAAGACTGTTTTATATTTTTCTAAAGCTTCTAGTGCTTGATTTGCTCTTGTTATAACAGTATCGGTTTCATCCATTACATATCTGATATCCCCCTTAAATAAGGTTATAACTCCTCTTCTTTGAGAAATACAAATTACCAAAGAATCGGTTTGCTTTGCTACCCTTTCAGCAGACCTATGCCTTGTTCCTGTTTCAGATGTTTTTATTTTATAATCTGGAACTAGTTCAACGTTTGCTTTAAGTATTCTTTTAAAATCCTTATTAAGAATTATAGCTCCATCCATTTTAGCAAGTTCATATATTTTAGCAGGATTATATTCTTGATTTATTTCAAATCCTCCGTCAATAATTTTAGAAATACTTTCTGTTTCTGCTATAACTATTAAAGCTCCTGTTTTTGCTCTTAAAATATTTTCTAGTCCTTCCCTAATTGCCGTACCTGGGGCTATCTTCTTTATTATTTCTAATGTGCTTTCATCTAACATTATTATTACCTACCATCTAACATCATTTCCATTAACTTTTGTACTTCATTTATTTTTATAAGTTCTATATCATATTTATCTCTTATATTTTCTAACTGTTTTTTAGGTGCATATACCCTTTTATATCCTATCTTTTCTACTTCCTTTATTCTTTTTTCAATATTTATAATATTACGTATTTGACCATTTAAAGCAATTTCTCCTAAGAATATGATGTCTTTATCCATTTTAATATTTTTGTAACTAGATATAATTGCAAGTGCAATAGCAACATCTGCTGCTGTTTCAGTTATTTTAAGACCTCCTACCACATTAACATATATATCTTGAGTTCCAAGATTTATATTACATATTTTTTCTATAACCGCTATAATCATGTTTAACCTATTAAAATCTATTCCGTTTGCTACTCTTCTTGGCATATTATAGTATGAATGTGTAGTAAGTGCTTGTATCTCTAGCACCAGTGTTGATGTACCTTCCACAATTGCAGTACTTACTGTCCCTGCTGTGTTTTCTTCATCCTTTACTATAAAAAGCTCTGACATGTTTTTAACTTCTACTAAACCTTCTTGCTTCATTTCAAATATTCCTATTTCATTAGTAGAACCGAAACGATTTTTAACCCCTCTTATAATCCTATGACTTAAAAATCTTTCTCCTTCTATGTATAAAACCACATCAACCATATGCTCTAATAATCTTGGACCAGCAATTGTTCCATCCTTTGTTACATGTCCTACAACTATTGTGCTAATTCCTCTGCTTTTAGCTATATTCATAAGCCTAGCTGTAACTTCCCTTACTTGCGATACACTTCCGGGCACAGATGAAATAGCATCATCATACATTGTCTGAATTGAATCAATGACACAAAACTTTGGATTAATATCATCTACTCTTTTCTCTATTTCAGTTATGTCTGTTTCTGCTAAAAAAAGTATTTTATCCCCATTTATGTTTAACCTATCAGCTCTCATCTTTATTTGCACATCAGATTCTTCTCCTGATACATAAAGTATATTACCGTGTTTTGTAAGATTATCACATATTTGTAGTACTAATGTTGATTTTCCTATTCCTGGTTCTCCTCCTAAAAGAATTAACGAACCTTCTACTAATCCTCCACCTAAAACTCTGTTTAGTTCTTCATATCCAGTATCTAATCTTGTTCCTTCCATGTTTTTTATTTCGCTTAATTTTTTAACTTGTTGTTTCTCTCTAATATTACTACTGGTTATGCCTCTACTTTGCTTAGTTTTAATTTTTTCTTCAACAAAAGTATTCCAGTTATTACATCCAGGACACTTTCCTAACCATTTAACACTTTCGTGACCACATTCCTTACAAAAAAATATTGTTTTTTCTTTACTCATATATCTCCTTTTTATTTAATATATCTTTATAACATTAATTATATACTACTTTGTTATATATTGGAAGTAATATTATTTTTTTATTGCATATAAAAAACAGCAATTGCTGTTTTTATATTTTATAGTTATATGTTTAATATCTGATTTTGGTAGGCTCTGTCCTATTTTGAATGCCCCCTACTCCTAATTTATTGTTATAATTACTACCCCAAACTTTTATATCTCCATTTTCTTGTTCTGCAATTACAGTATTATAACCATTTGACCAAATATTCTTTACACTTGATAGCTTACTTACTGGAATTTCAGTTGGAGATAATCTGTTCTGAGTATCTCCTAATCCTAATTGTCCACTAGAATTATTACCCCATGTTTTTACTGTTCCATTACTTAATAATGCATATATAGAGAAACTTCCCATTTCTATTTGCTTTACATCTGAAAGCTTATCTGTAGGTATTAATGTAAACGTATTTCTCTGATTTGTATCTCCTAGTCCTAGTGTTCCATGTGTATTAGTACCACATGTTTTTACTGTACCATCATTCATTAATGCCACTATATAAGTAGATGTAACTATTGGAAAGTTTTTTACTCCTTCTAAAACTTGAACAGGTTGGGTTTGAATACTTACGTTTCCTGCTCCTAGTTGTCTATAATTGTTATCTCCCCACACTATAAATTTATTATCATTTGTTAATGCATAAGCATGTTTTTGTATAAGCTCAAATTCTTTAACATTAGAAAGCTTACTTATTGGAATTTGTTGTGGGGTATATTGTGTAGAAGTATTACCTATTCCTAATTGTCCAGATTCATTATTTCCCCATGCTTTCATTGTTCCATCATTTAGTAATGCATAAGCACAATTATACATCGAAGAAGAATATACTTCCTTTACATTTAACAATCCCGGTATTTGAACTGGAGTATCTCTTCTTTCCGTATCCCCTAATCCCAATGCTCCATATGCATTGTTTCCCCATGATTTTACTGTTCCATCATATAACACTGCATACATTGCTCCATTTCCCATTTTTATTTGTTTTACATTTGACAAGCTATTAATTGGAACTTGCACAGGCTCTAGTATATCACCACTCTCTGGTATCCCCAATCTTCCATATAGACTACTACCCCATACTCTCACTGTTCCATCATTTATTATTGCATACATATGTGATCCTGCAAAAGTTGTTATCTCTTTTACATTTGAAAGTTTATTATTATCAATCTGGGTTGGAGTAGCTACATCGTTTGCATGCCCTAGCCCTAATCTTCCATTGCTATTTCCTCCCCATGATTTTACTGTTCCATCTTCTAATATCGCGTATGCACTCTTTTCCCTACAAAAAAGTGTTTTTACATTTGAAAGTGTTTCTACAGGTATTTGAACAAAAGTGTTTCTTGAATTAAAATCACCCAATCCTAATTGCCCTTTATCATTTAATCCTGCTGCTAGAACCGTTCCATTATTTAATAAAACATATTTATTTTCTGATGTTTCAAATACCTCTTTTATTTCTACTTCGGCTACAATAATTTGTCCACCATCTATTTCTGTTATAGTTATTTTACTTAAATCAAAGCCTTGTTCTTCTAATTTTTCTTTTATATATTGTTTTTTACTTTTTCCATTTAAAAAATTTGGATTATTTAATAATTCAAGCTCTAGTTCCGAAGAAATTATCGTAGCTGTCTGCCTTATAGTAGCTTTGTTACTTTTTTCTACTGCATCTTGTGCTCTTTCTATAATCCCACTACTTTGTAAACTTAATATTATTGCTCCTGCCAATATTATCATTATTATTATTGTAATGACTAGTACTATTAATGATATCCCTTTGTTTTTTTTCATATTTCCACCTCATATATATTATTATATTATTAACGATGATTATTTTCAACATCAATTATTCTTTTGTAACACTA
>JAQUBQ010000028.1 GCA_028686615.1 Clostridia bacterium
TTATTTAGATACTGCTAATATTACCAATGGTAAAATAGATACAATAGTAAAATTAAATATTAAAGATATACCAAGTAGAGCAAAAAGGATAGTTAAAAAAAATGATATAATTTATTCAACTGTAAGTCGGAATTTGTGTCATTATGGTATCTTAAGAAACATTGTAGATAATATGGTCGTATCCACTGGTTTCATCGTATTAACATGTAAAAATGAAGTTAATCCAGAATATTTATATGCATATTTAACACTACCTGAAATTACAAAAAAATTAAGTAATATTGCAGAAACCTCGACAAGTGCGTATCCTTCAATAAAGCCAAATGATATTGGAGAATTGCAAATCGACTTACCAAATATTGAAATGCAAAATAAGATTGCTCATGTTTTGAAAGCTTTAGATGAAAAAATAGAAATTAATAATCAGATAAATGATAATTTGTATAATGTAGCTTAATTAGTTAGATAAATGATAATTTGTTAGAGTTGGGGCTGGAAATATTAAAAAATGATTTTGAAAAAATAAACGATGTTGAAATATTATCTCATATTATAAAGTTTGTAAAAGGAAAGAAACCGATTAATATTGATAATAATAAACAAGAGGGATATGATAGATATTTAACGATTGCTTGTTTAAAGGGACAAGAATTTAATTATGCAGATATAACCAAAATGATATTGTCAAAGAATGATTTACTTATGGTAATGGATGGTGCTAGTAGTGGAGAAGTATATTATGGTGGACAAGGAATAGTTGGCTCAACATTAGCTAGGGTGGACTGTATAGGTAAAAGTTATATTTCTGAATTTATATATTTTATTATGAAATATTATAAGAATTTAATACAAAGCAAAAATACAGGTTCTGCTATACCTCATACTGATAAAGGTTTTATTGGTAGTTTAGAAATTCCTAAATTAAACATTGAAGAACAGAAAAAATATAAAAACATTCTAAATAAAACAAATGCAAATCATAAAGAAAATGTAATACTTACAAAACTTAGAGATACATTACTACCAAAACTAATGAATGGTGAAATAAATTTAGACAAAATAGAAATTGAAGGAATGATGTAAAATGGAAAGATGTATATATTGTAATTCGATTATGTTTGGAGAAAATGAAACAAAAAGAGACAAATCATATAACTTTTTTAATACGTGTCCAACTTGTAAAAGTATTTATGAGGGAACAAAAGATAAAAATGATAAAGTTTTAAAGTCGAGATGGTGGAATAGTCAAAAACAGCAATTTGAAAGTGCAAATAATTATTAAATTTAGTCATACAAATAGTTATTTATTGTTTTAAATATTTATGAAAGGAGCGTTATATGGGAATATTAAAAGAATTTATGCCATATATAGTACCAACATTAACAGCAATAATCTCTGGAGCATGGTCATATATGGCATCAAAAAAGAAGTTTAAAAGTGAACTGCAAATTGTTAATACTAATAATGTTCATGAAATTAATAAATTAATGAAACAACATGAAATAGAGATTAATAATTTAAAAGAAAAACATTTACTTGAATTAGAAACAAAGGAAAAAGAATATAAACATGAAAAAGAAATGCAAGAGTTAAAAACTAAAAACTCAATAGATGAAAGAAATCAAATTACAATAGGAAATACTATGTCGGCAATAGTAGGGGATATATTTAAAGATATTCTTACAGGAAAAATAACCTCGCAAGATATAGAAAAAATATCTAAGCAATTTCCAAATCAAAATAATTGATTGAAAAGGAGTAAAAACTATGTTTAATGAAGAACAATTAGAACTAGGTATAATAGAGCAATTACTTAGTTTGGGATATCAACATGTATTTGGACCAGATATAGATCGTGATTATCATGAATGTGTATTAAAGGACAAGTTCTATGATGCTATGTTTAAAATAAACGAGGATATTACTTTAGATATACTGGATGAAGTATATAGAAAAATACGTAATTTAAATTCAATTGAACTTACTCTTGCTAACTATGAGTTTAATAGGATGTTATATCGTGGGGTTGAAATTCCAATGCCAGGAGATAAGACCTATGTTTGTAAATTAATAGATAGAGAAAACACTTTAAATAATAGTTTTACTGTTGTTAATCAATATACTGTTGAAGGATACAAGATTAAAAGACCTGATTTAATTATTTTTGTTAATGGTATTCCTTTAGTTGTTTTTGAGCTTAAGAGTGCGATAAGAGAAAATACTACTATAGAGAATGCATATAATCAAATTAAAAATTATCAAATGGATATTAAATCATTATTTGAGTATAATTGTTTTTCTGTTATTTCTGATGGAGTTAACGCTAGAATTGGAACTATTACTTCAGATTTAACTAGATATATGACATGGAAATCTATTGATGGAGAAAAGCTTGAAGAAAATATAAATCAAGTTGATGTATTACTTAAAGGAGTATTTAGAAAAGAAAGATTAATAGACATTATAACTAATTTTATTGTTTTTCAAAATAGAGAAGAAAAGAAAATAAAAATTGTTGCAGGATATCACCAATATTTTGCTGTTAAAAAAGCTATAACAAGTACAAAAAAAGCTTTAGTTACTGAAAGTAGAAAAGCTGGTGTTATTTGGCATACACAAGGTAGTGGTAAAAGTTTAGCTATGGTATTCTATACAGGAATGCTTATGAAGGATATTGAACTTAACAATCCTACTATAGTTGTGTTAACAGATAGAAATGATTTAGATAATCAATTATATTCTACATTTGCCATATGTAACAATGAAATATTGCCTCAAACTCCTAAACAAGCAAATAGTAGAAAAGAGCTTAAAGAATTATTAACTGTTAATGCAGGTGGCATAGTTTTTACTACTATACAAAAGTTTGAAGAAGGTACAGATTGTTTAACAGATCGTTCTAATGTTATATTCATAGCTGATGAGGCGCACAGAAGTCAATATGGATTAACGGCTAAATATAACAGTAAAACGGGTGACATTAAATTTGGTATGGCTAAAAACATGAGAGATGCCATGCCTAATGCTACATTTATTGGTTTCACAGGTACACCTATAGAATTTGCAGACAGAAGTACAAGAGAACTCTTTGGAGACTATATAGACATATATGATATGACACAAGCAGTAGAAGATAATGCTACTGTACCAATATATTACGAAAACAGGGTGGCTAAATTAGATCTAAATGAGACTATACTTGCAGAAGCGGATTCAGAATATATTACTATGTCTGAACAAGGACAAGCAGATGATGAAACTATTGAACAGTCTAAAAGAGAACTTGCTAAATTAGAATCAATTATTGGTTCTAAAGAAAGATTAGAATTACTTGCTAAAGATATAATAGAACATTATGAACAAAGAGAAAATATATTAGAAGGAAAAGCAATGATTGTTTGTATGAGCAGAAAAGTAGCTATTAATTTGTACAAACAAATACTATCGGTAAAACCAAATTGGAATAACAAAGTAAAAGTTGTACTTACAGACAATAATGATGATCCAGAAGAGTGGCATTATATTGTAGGAAACAAAGTATACAGAGATGACCTTGCTATAAGATTTAAAGATAAGGATAATGAACTAAAAATAGTTATAGTAGTTGATATGTGGCTTACGGGATTTGATGTTCCTTCACTTGCTTCTATGTATATAGATAAGCCAATGCAAGGACATAATTTAATGCAAGCAATAGCTAGAGTAAATAGAGTATACAAAGATAAAGAGGCAGGATTAATTATAGACTATATTGGAATAGGTGCAGATTTAAAATCAGCACTTGCTAGATATACACAAAGAGATGCAGACAAAATTCCAGATATATCTAAAGCATATATAATACTTATGGAAAAATTAGAAATAATGAGAGATTTATTCTATGGATTTAATTATTCAGAATTCTTTAGTGATTCAAATGAATTAAGACTTAGAACATTATCTAATGGTATAAACTATGTATTATCTTTAGAAGAAGAGGATAGAAAAGATTTTATAAGAGAAGCTACAGCCTTATCTCAAGCAGATACACTTTGTAGATCAATGTTAGATAACAGAACTAAAATAGAAGTAGAATATTTTAAAGGTATTAAAGTTGGTATATGTAAAGTAACTGGAACAGGAAAACTTACAACTAGTGAAGTAAATGAAAAAATAAGTAAAATAATAGAGCAAGCAATAAAACAAGAAGGGGTAATAGATATATTTAAAATTGCTGATAGAGAAAATCCAGAGATATCTATACTTTCTGAAGATTATATGAATAACATAAGAAATATGAAACAGAAAAATATTGCAGCTGAATTACTTAAAAAATTATTAGAAGGTAATATAAAAATATTTAAGAGAACTAATATAGTTAAATCTGAGTTATTCTCTGATAAGTTAAAAAGAATAATGCAAAGTTACAACAATAGACTTATAGACAGTGCTGAAGTTATAGAAGAGTTATTAAAATTATCTAATGAAATTATAGAGGCACATAATGAAGGTGAAGAAAAAGGACTTACTACAGAAGAATATGCTTTTTATAACGCTTTAGTAAAAGATCCTAATGTAGTTTTAGAAATGCAAGATGAAGTATTAATTGAACTTGCACATGAGCTTACTCAAACAGTTCAAAATAGCAGAACAGTAGATTGGGATAAAAAAGAATCTGCTAGAGCATATATGAGAAAAGTTGTAAAGAGGCTACTTAGAAAGTATCAATATCCACCAGAACAAGCTGATGGTGCAGTAGATACAGTTATAAAACAAGCTGAATTAATGAGTGCTAATATATTATAGGAGCGTTTTAATTATAAAATAGAGGGGGGATAATTAATGGACGAAAAGAATAAAAATTTACACCAAAATGACAATGCTAATAATAAACAGCTTACAGAATCTGAAAAAAAACAGAAAACTTTTTCGCAAGATAATAAGGAACACATGGATTTAGTAGATAGTATAATAAAAGGATATGATGAAAATGAATAACGTGGAAAATATATTTAGCAATCCAGATGTTATATCTAATATTATTGTAGCATTAATGGCTATAGGAGCATTTATTTTTTCAATATTAAGTTGGATAAAATCTACTAAAATAAATAACGGACAAGTGGAAATGGAAATAAACAGACTAATCTCTGAAAGAAAGAATGCTTTTCTAGAAATAGATAATGAATCAAGTAACAAGAAGCAGATTGTTAATTTTTTAATAGAACAGGAAATAAATGTTTATGAAATAATTTGCTCAATGTATATCGATAAAAAAGTTGATAAAAAACGTTTTAAAAAGAATTATTTTAGTGAGATCAAAAATTTAGTTGAAAATGAAAATTTTTCTAAAATAGGAAGATTTGATAAAAGAGACTGCCATTACGAAAGTATATTAAAAGTTTATGATGAGTGGTTTAAACTGGAAAAGTAAAAATATTATAGATATTGGAGGTGCCAAATGAGTGATTTAACTAATTCAAAAACAGATAGACAGAATATATTAAATAATGAATATGCTATAAAAGAAATAGAAAAAGCTTGTAAAATTAGTGGTATAATTTTTGAAACAAAGGTTAGATTTATAAAAGAACAAGTTGCTACTTTTTATGATGTAGATATTAGAACTATAGAGAGATATTTAGAACAACATTCTAAAGAATTTGAAGAAAATGGCTATGAAGTTTTAAAAGGAAAGCGACTTAAAGAATTTATCACAAAATATAATTTAGAGGTCACCGACATAAATGCCGGAGACCTACCTAATACTCTACCAGCTCTAGGTATTTTTGATTTTAGAACTGTTTTAAATATAGGTATGCTTCTTACAGAAAGTGAAAGAGCAAAATCAGTAAGACAAATGATATTAGATATTGTTATAGATACTATAAATATTAAAACAGGCGGAGAAACCAAATATATAAATCAAAGAGATGAAGATTTCTTGATTTCTTGGTATGAAGAAGAAAATTATAGAAGAGAATTTACTGATGTTTTAAAGGAATATGTAGTAGAGGATAAATTTAAATATGCTACATATACAGATAAGATATATGAAAGTATATTTAAAGAAAAAGCTTCAGAATACAGGAAAATTTTAAAACTAGAACTTAAAGATAAAACTAGAGATACTTTTTATACGGAAATATTAGATTTAATAGCATCATATGAATGTGGACTAGCTGATATAATAAAGTTGCAAAGTATTGAATTAGGAAGAAGATTAAATTATTCTGAAGTAGATCAAATTTTTAGTGAATTTGAAAACCAAAAATTATTTAAACCATTAGTAAATAAAGCAAGAGAAAAGATGGCTAGTAGAGATTTAGCATTTAGAGATGCACTTCATTTAAAATTAAAAGAGTATATAAAGCCGTTACAAGCAAGCGAATTCGAAAGGTTCTTAGGAGAAAAAAGTAAAGAATTAGAAGATCGAATGAAAGAAGCTGAAGATGTGTTTAAGAGATTAAAGGAGCGTGGGTAATATGTTTTATATACCTAGAGACCAAGCGCTTCATATACATAAAGTAACTGTAGAAGTGAGTGGTGGTGGTGCAACTGGGATATTAGATTTTGGTAAATTAGAAGCTGTTTTAGAGCATATTCAAAATGATGATTATTATCCTAATTTTGCTGATAAATTGAATCATTTGTTTTTTTGCACTTGTCAATTTCATAGTTTTGAAGATGGTAATAAACGCTTAGCAATAAGTTTATCAGCACAGTTATTATTATTAAATGGGTATGTATGGTTAGTACCAGAATTTATAAAAAACATGGAAAATATTAGTTATCATGTAGCTAGTGGCAAAATAAATAAAGATTTATTGCATGAAATAATTGAAGCAATTTTAAATGATGATTTTGAAAATGAAAATATAAAATTCAAAATCTATAAAGCTTTAACTTAAAATAGCAGGAAATTTGATTGTTGCGGAAGTTCTAATATTATAGAAACATATAAACTTGGAGTAGAATTTATTACTGGATATAGAAAGCTTAACGTTAATTTTACTAATAATCATAAAGAGTCTAAATAAGTAATTTAAGAGGTGTTATTATGAAAAGAAATATGGATTTAATAAGAGAATTACTATTTTATATAGAAGAAAATTATGATGGAAATTTACTGATAATTGATTCTCTTGAAAACTATTCGAATTCCGAGTTGTTGTACCATTTCGAATTAATGATACAGGCTAATTTGGTTACTGGTAAAACAACAAAATATATATCTGGTGAAGGAATAATAGAATGTAAAGGTCTTTCTTGGGCAGGACAAGATTTTTTGGCTAATATAAAAAATGAGAATGTCTGGACAGATGTTAAGAAAACAGCTAAAGAAAAAGGTTTAGATTTAACTATTAGTATTATATCTTCAATTGCATCTGAATCCATAAAAAAGATATTAGGATTGTAAATTACAAATAAATTAAAGTAGTGGGGGGAATTTATTGATAGATGAACTTATAGAATATTACAAAAGAGAAAATTTAGATTATAAATATTTTAAAAAAGTAAAACATTATTTGTGGATATATTTAATTATATATTTTATCGTGACTACATTATTGGAATTATTTAAAGTTGATAAAAATAGTATAAATTTAATATCTTTTATTTGTAGTGTTATATATACTTTATTAATAGCTAATTTTTCGATTAATAGTATATTAAAAAATGTAAACATTAAAACATATAATAATATAATTACAACTCTGCGTAATAAAAGATTATTAAGGAAAGATATATTAGATTATGAATTTAAAATAGTTAAATTAAAATTGAGAAATATGGGTATAACACAAAAAAATCAAATAAGGGAATTGGTAGATTATATAAGAAATACAAAACCTAAAGAAAGTTTCTTTGGAATTTGTAATGGAATAATTTTAAAATTTATATTTCCTACTTTATTAGTTTTTATACCTCAAATTGTATTGAGCAAACTTGATAAATCAGATTCAATAGTTGAATATTTAACTTCAAATACTATATATTTAATATTCTCTGTAGGTATAATATATGTACCTATAATATTTGTAGATCTATTAATAATCTTTTTTAATGGGAATAATAATGAGAAAAGCTTATTCAAATGGTTGGATTTAATTCTTACAGAAATAATATTGAGGTATAAAAAATAAAGATTTCATTTTTACTCCTCATTGACTGCAAACTTTAACGATATTCAATGTATTTTGCTGTATTTGACTAAGAAATTGGTATACAATAAACATAGCTTAAATGCTACGTATTAAGCCTTTTGGTGGGTAAATATACTTGTTTGTATCTAATTATTTTTTAACTGCAAAAATCATACTCATCGGTTCAAGTTACATTAAACACTTAAGCTGCACTTCACAACTACGGTTTTGGAGTGTTTTGTTTTTTATTATATATTATTGAAAAGTTAGTAATATATTGATTTTAATCTATTTGTTATAATGGTTATCATTGTATAGAACTAGATACATATATAATAATATAAAAGGTTTGATATATTTAAAAGTATTGGATATAATAAAACCATAAAATTTTAAAAATATAATAAGAAAGAGGGCGAAGTATATGTCACAGTTAACATTTAATGAAGTAAAAGAAAAACATTTAAAAACATTAGAACAATATGTACCAGTAGTAGCAAGGGTTCATGGTGATAGTCACCTGGAATTTCATGAAGTTCATAAAGTATTTGAAACAATTGTAAATAAAATAAAAGAATCAAGAGCTGAAAAGCCTCTATTATTAGAAGAATTTAAAAAACTACGTGAAATAACTGATAATTACAAAATTCCTGAGGGTGTATGTGAAAGTTATGAAGCAGTATATATTATGCTAGGGGAACTGGACAAAGCATATCAAGTTTAGATATTCATATGCGGAAGGGGTATTAAAATGCAGAGGTTTATATTAAAAAAGAAAAATCAAATAACTTTAATTATTGCTATTTTTATAGTGCTTGCATATGTTAGTGAGTTTGTTTTTAAAAATCATGAGATAGCTTTTGGATCATTAGTTATTGCTTCAGTTATGGGAGTTTTGCCTATTGCAATTCAAGCTTACCAAGCACTAAGAGTAAAAGTTATAAGTATTGATCTCTTAGTTACGATAGCAGTTACAGGAGCTTTTATTATTAAAAATTTAGAAGAATCAGCTATTGTTACATTCTTATTCTTATTTGGGGAATTTTTAGAACAAAGAACTTTGAATAAAACACGTTCGGCAATTAAATCATTAACTGAAATGGCACCAGAAAGTGCTTTAAAACAAATGGAAAATGGTGAATTTATAGAAGTAGAAGTAGATGAAGTAGAAGAAGGTGATATATTACTAGTTAAGACTGGAGCAAAAATTCCAGTTGATGGAACAGTTTTAATAGGAGAAGGTCATATTAACGAAGCAAGTATAACTGGTGAACCAGTGCCTGCAAGTAAGAAGAAAGATTCCAAAGTATATGCAGGAACTATTTTAGAAAATGGAACTATTCAAATAGTTGCTAATCGTGTGGGTGAAGATACTACATTCGGTAAAATTATTGAGTTAGTCGAAGAAGCACAGGATTCAAAGTCAGAAGCTGAACGTTTTATTGATAAATTTTCTAAATATTATACACCAGCTGTTTTAATATTAGCTATTATTGTTTGGTTAATTACAAGGGATACTGAAATTGCAATTATTATATTAGTATTAGGATGTCCAGGAGCTTTGGTAATAGGTGTACCTGTTTCAAACGTAGCAGGTATTGGTAATGGAGCAAAAAACGGCATTCTTCTAAAAGGTAGCGAAGTTATTCAAGATTTCAGCAAAACTGATACAATAGTATTTGATAAAACAGGTACATTAACTATGGGTAATCCTAAAGTAGCTGATAAAGAAATATACACGAATAAAGAAGATGACATAGATAAAATATTAAGTTATCTTGCAAGTGTTGAAAATGAATCAGATCATCCTCTTGCTAAAGCAATTATAGAACACCTGGGGAATATAGAATTATATGAAGTTGAAAAGACTGATGTTGTAAAAGGTGGAGGAATTGTTGCCCGTGTAAATGGACACAGAATAGCAGTTGGTAATGTCACATTAATGCAACAAGAAAAGGTTATCTTAGATGAGCAAGTAAGTGCAGATATTGCTAAATTTGAAGCAAATGGTAATTCACTTGTTCTAACATCAATAGATGGAAAACTAAAAGTTTTAATGGGTATTAGAGATCAAATTCGCCCTGGTGTAAAAATGGAATTACAAAAACTTAAAAAGTTAGGTGTAAAAAGTTTAGTACTTTTATCTGGAGATAATCAAGGAACAGTTGATTTAGTAGCAAATGAATTAGGCCTAACAGAAGCTCATGGACATATGTTGCCAGAAGATAAAGCAGCATATATTGAAAAGTTACAAGCTAAAGGCCATATTGTTGCATTTGTTGGTGATGGAGTAAATGATAGTCCTTCGCTAGCTATTGCACAAATTGGTATTGCTATGGGAAATGGTACAGATGTAGCTATTGAAACTTCAGATGTTGTATTAATGAACTCAGACCTTAGCAGGTTACCTCATGCACTGGGCTTAGTAAAAGCAACGGCAAATAACATGCGACAAAATATAGTTATAGCAATAGGTGTTGTTGTGGTATTGCTTGCCAGTGTATTCCTTAGTGAATGGATGAATATGTCAATTGGTATGTTAGTACATGAAGGAAGTATATTAGTAGTAATATTAAACGGTATGAGGCTTCTTAGATATAAATTAAGATATAGGAAAAGTAAAATGGAACTAAAAACAACTAACAATTAATATAGATAAGTAAAGTAAAGGAGTGATAAAATGAAAAAAGCAACTATACAATTAGAAACATTAACTTGTCCATCATGTGCTCAAAAGATTGAAGGAACAGTAAAATCTTTAACGGGGATAGAAATAGAAAGTTTAAAAGTGTTATTCAATTCAAGTAAAGTAAAATTTAATTTTGATGATGAAAAAATATCGATAAAAGAAATTGAAAATGCAATCAGTAAGTTGGGATATGAAGATAAAAAATCTAAAATAAATGAATTATAAAGCAATTGGCCTTCATGAATTAGACTTTAAGTCTAGTGATGGAGGCCAATTTTATGTTCATATAAATATACTGTAGTTTCATGTTTTTTAATATGTTTATCAATTTCTATTCAGCAGCTTCAGCGTCAAGTTTCGTTTTGTTGACTGTTCCTGCAGGATGCTCTGGCGGTGCATAAATAGAATATAACTTAATAGGTATATTACCAGTGTTAACAAGATTATGCCATTTTCCAGCAGGAATAACAAAAGCAAAATCATCCGACACAACTCTTCTATAATTTAGAGTATCTTTGTCATCACCCATCATAACAAGACCTTGACCTTGTTCTATACGTATGAACTGATCAACATCAGGATGGGCTTCTAATCCTATACTTTCGTTTACACCTATGCTCATTAATGTGATTTGTAAATGTTCTCCAGTCCATAGTGTAGTACGGTAATTATTATTTTGCTTAGCAATAGCATTAATATTAACTACAATTGGTTCTGGACCAAGATCTTGTAAATTCATTGTATTATTTGTCATATTCATTGGGTTATTTCCTATGTAATCGTAAACTCTGTATAAATCATTAATAGGTAAGTATTCATAGTATCCATATGGGTTATAGTAATTATACATTTTTAATCACTCCTTTCTAACCTATATAATAGGTTATGTTTATATAGTAAAAATGTTAATATAACTAATAGTGTAATATTAAAAAATAATAATAAATGATAAAAAGGATATAAATTATTTAAAATTCTAAGTTTGCTAGGAGTTTTTATTCTTTATATAAAAATATAACCTTACTATGGAAAAGAGTTGAAAAATGTAGTAAAATAGAATCATTAAGAAAAGGACAGTTACAAAAGGAGAGAGGAGTGAAATAATGAATAAAATATGGAGCCTGAAAAGTTACGATAATAAAATTGTAAAAGATTATTGTGTTAAATACAATGTTTCAGAAATATTAGCGAAGTTACTCATATCAAGAAACATAGCAATAGATAAAACAGAACAATATTTAAATGCTACAATTAATGATTTATACAATCCATTTTTAATGAAAGATATGGACAAGTTAGTAGACAGAATATTACTTGCAAAAGAAAAAAATGAAAAAGTAGCAATATATGGTGATTATGATGTAGATGGAGTTACTAGCATTACTATATTATATAATTATTTAAAAGAACTAGGAATAAGTGTAGAATATTATTTGCCAGATAGAATGGAAGAAGGATATGGATTAAATAAATCTGCATTAAAAGAAATAAGAGAAAAAGGAACAAAACTAGTTATTACTGTTGATTGTGGTATATCGGCAGTTGAGGAAATAAATTATTCAAATGAAATAGGATTAGAGGTGTGCATTACAGATCATCATGAATGTGCGGAAATGTTACCTAAAGCTTATGCAATTGTAAATCCTAAGCAGGTAGATTGTGATTATCCATTTAAAATGCTTGCAGGTGTGGGAGTTGCTTTTAAAGTGATAACAGCACTTACAATAAAATTAAATAGACCTAAAGAGGATTATCTTAAATATTTAGATATTGTTACAATAGGTACAATAGCAGACATTGTTCCTTTAGTAGATGAAAACAGAATAATAACTAAATGGGGATTAGAAGCAATCAAAAACACTAATAATGAAGGCTTAAAAGCATTAATAAAGGTAGCAGGCATTAAAAAGGTGGATTCTATGAGCATATCATTTGGTATCGCTCCTAGAATAAATGCAAGTGGAAGAATGGCAGATGCAACAGTTGCAGTAAAGTTACTTATGGCAGAAAATCAACTGGAAGCTTTAACATATGCAAAATTATTAGACGAACAAAATAAAGAAAGGCAAATGGTTGAAAAGAAAATATTAAATGAAGTTATTTCTAAAATTGAAGAGAATAAGATGTATGAGAGGAAGAGTATTGTTGTATCTGGTAAGGCATGGCATCAAGGAGTAATAGGAATAGTAGCGTCAAAAGTAGCGGAAAAATATTTAAAACCCGTAATACTTATTGCTTATGAAAATGAAAAAGCTAAAGGATCACGGAAGAACTCCACATGGAATTTCGTTATATGAAGTACTAGATAAATGTAAAGAACATTTAATTCAATTTGGTGGACATGATTTAGCAGCGGGAGTAACACTTGAAACAGATAAAATAGAAGAATTTTCAAATGCATTTGAAACTGTAGTTAAAGAAACAAAAAAAGATAAATTTGAAGCTATTATACCAATAGATTTAGAGATAACAGAAGAAGATCTGCAAAAAGGAATAACTAAAATAACTAATAAACTATTGCCATTTGGACAAAAAAATCCAGAACCAATATTTTTATATAGAAACTTAAAGGTTAATGCTATAAGTACATTAAAAGAAGATAAACATTTAAAATTAACACTTGGTGACGAACATATAGATTTAGAAGTCATTGGATTCTCTCAAGGAAATAGAAGGGATGAATTAAGACTTGGAGATCACATAGATGTGGTAGGAACGATTAATGTTAATGAGTATAGTAGAGAAAATAAGGAACAAATGATATTAAAAGAGTTTAAAAAG
>JAQUBQ010000106.1 GCA_028686615.1 Clostridia bacterium
CCTACCAAATCTTTTTTATTAGATTTAAATTTAACTGTTTTATAATCCCATGATTTTCCTGTATAAAAATCATTATTTTTTTCTAATACCAAAACATCTAAAACCCTACCAACATATTTTTTATTCTTGGCACTTACATATTTTTCTAGTATTTGGTTTAATTTTTTATCTCTTACCTTCTTTTCTTTTTTAGGAACATCATCTTCCATTTTTAAAAGAGCATAAGTACCTGGTCTTGTAGAAAACTGATTAATATATGCCATATCAAACTTAAGCTCCTTAAAAGCTCTTTCTGTTTCTTTGAATTCTTTATCTGTTTCTCCAGAAAAACCAACAATAACATCTGTGGAAATAAATATATCTTCTCCTCTTTTTTCTTTAAAAGATTTTTTAATACGTAAAAAAAGCCCTTTATACTTTTCATAAGTATATGGTCTATTCATTCTTTTTAAAACGCCGTCAGACCCTGATTGTATAGGAAGATTTAGATATGGCCCATATTTTTCTGACTCAATCATTACATCAATCAATTTTTGAGAAAAATTTTTAGGGTGAGGGGATGTAAATCTAATCCAAAATTTACCTTGGATATTGTTTACCATTTTAAGAAGATCAGGAAAATCAACACCATCTGAATTATAATCATTGACGTTTTGTCCTAATAGCCATATTTCTTTTGCGCCTTTTAAAACAGCTTCTTTTACTTCTTTAATAATTTCTCGATAGTCTCTACATTTTAAAGGTCCTCTTGTATACGGAACAGCGCAATAAGTACAAAAGTTCTCACATCCATTTGATATTGGGATATTAGCAATAAAATTAAACCGTCTCTCTGGATAAATGTTTAAATAATCCTTTGGATAACATAAATCTTTTTCACTTAATATTTTATGCCAATTGTTCAAATCTTTAATATCTAAGATATGGTCAAATTTACCTTCTACTTTTTTCTTATCAAAATCAAGCACACAACCAGTTAAAATTGTTTTTACTTTATTTTTTTTGAATTTAGGAATTAGTCCAAATATCCTATCAACAGCGGATTGCCTAACCGAACACGCAACCACGACAATTAAATCAGCATCTTCCATTTTAGATGCTTTTTCATAATTTAAATCTCTAAGTATGGTAGCTATTCTTTCCGCATCCGCAATATTCATCTGACAACCAAAAATTATTAGAAAATATTTTTTCATATATTTAAAATAGTATATTAATTTAAAATCAAAAGCAAGTTAAAGTTATTTAACATTTTCGTACAATAACTTAACTTCTTCTAGAGACAAGGCACGATTAAAAATACGAACATCAGAAACCGAACCGTTAAAAAATCTATCCGTATAGCTACTTTTAGCTATTTGTAAAGGATAGCCATTAATAATGGAACCATGAGCAGTTGTTACTGTAGAAACTTGCACACCATTTAAATAAAGAGTTTGCTTTGTTGTTGTAGCAACTCCAACGATGTGATTCCAATTAGATAAATCAAAACTATTAACAGAATAAGATGGGCCAGCCCCACAACATCCAATGCCATAACCAAAAGAAATATATGTCGCAGGTGAAGTTCCTGTACTCCAATAACCCAAATACCAATCATTAGCTACATTCCAATTTCCTTTTCCTATTAAATTTGTAACATGTATAGGAAATCCAAATTGAGTAGAAGTGTTAGTTATACACTTTGACCATAATGATACTGTAAACTCGTTGAATTCAAAGTTTTTATTTCCATAATCTACATAATCACTTCCATCAAACCTCATTCCAGTATTCATATTCCCATCATTGCCTTCTGCAAAAGTAGCTCCATAGTTAGTGCCATGATTGACATTAGGGCTCATATCAGAAATAGTGGTTCCATTGCTAGTTCCTATTGATAATGGATAGTATGCAATAAGGTTATCAAAAGAAGGAACTTCTTTTACTTTTTCTGTAATAGAATTTATTTCAAATGATAAAGATGTATTAGATGGTTTGTTTGTATAAAGTACAAAGAAATTACCTGAAGATGATGTTTTGTAATATATGTCTTGATCTATATTAGGAATATCTATTTTAGATTTTAAGTTTGTGCAGCTTGTTTTAATATTACAAGGAGTATTTTCAATTGGAAAAGAGTCTAATGAATATGTTTTAAGAAGTTTGTTTATACTTAATATAGAATTTATTGTTTTTGAGTCTTGTGCTTTACTAATATTACTATTTGTTGAAACAACAATTACTCCTGCTAGTATTCCTATTATTACTATAACAACAAGAAGTTCTATTAAAGTAAATGATTGTTGTTTGTTTCTATTTATCATAGGCTAGTTCGTTTATTCTTTCATTGTATTCTTCATTAGATATGTTTCCATTACTTAGCATTGAGTTTAGTCCTGCGATGTAGTTTTGTTTGATTTGGGAGGATAGAAATGTTTTATTATAAAACCTAACCTGATCAACATAACCAATGTAATTTAAGTGGTTAGTATCTGTTCCGTTAGACATACCAATTTTTAAATTTATAAAGCCTGTATCCCCTCCATTTAATGCACTAATACTTTGCCCTCTTTTTCCATCAGCATAAATAGTTACTATAACATTACCAGTTATATTAGGATCGGGATAACTGGTAAATACTATATGATGCCATCTAGAATCATTTATAGTATCTGCGGTGCATGGGATTCTATAAGCAGTACCATCATAGAGACAAAAACAAGCCTTATTTACAGCTAAAACGATAGCTCCCGCTCTTTCATACGTACCAGCGGAATAGCTACTTTGCGTCAAAATTTGATAATGATGTCCGCTATTAGAATTATTAATAGATGTCTTGGTCCAAAGTTCCCAGGTTACACCATTTTTGATTTGACTAGATGAATAATAAAAAGGAATACTTATAGCATCATCCCCATCAAAGTAAAAACATCCATTAGAATAACATTCCTTGGAAGACGCGTCTTTAAAAGTTGCTGTTCCTACAGTTGCATTACTAGAACCCATTGAATCAGGAGTTATTGTTCCATTTAATATATCTAACTTATATTCACTCTTAATATCAACTATTAAATTATTACTAATGCTTTCGGAAAACGTTTTTGATTTAGCTATATTAGCTTTATCAATTGAAGAAGAAGTAGAGATCATTATTACTCCTGCTAGTATTCCTATTATTACTATAACAACAAGAAGTTCTATTAAAGTAAATGATTGTTGTTTGTTT
>JAQUBQ010000107.1 GCA_028686615.1 Clostridia bacterium
CAATTCGCTTTCACTGAACCAAGGAATTATTTCAGAATTCACATCTAATTCTTTTTCTGTATCACCCTCTATAAAAACAGACATTAGACGAAACCTAATCACCCAATACAGTGCAACATACCAACACAGCAATAACAAAATTAAGGCAGGTGTTTTACCTTCAATAAATTACTTCTCACAGAATTTAAGTATATCTTTTTTACCGGTAAAAAAACTGATTTTCAATTTAACGTTCAATCATTATTATAATAATCTGATAGAATCTAATTCACGCTCCTCATTGTTTGGAAATGCAGGAATAAAATATAAATGGGAAAAAGTAGATATAATGCTCGACTGGACAAATATCTTCAATACGGATAAGTTTATAACTTATTCTTACAACGATATCAGCAGCTATTATTCCGCGTATAGTTTGCGTCCTACGGAATTGTTATTAAGGGTGCGGTTTAAAATATTGTAAAAATAAATTAAAATTTATCGTAATGGTGTATCAGAAAAAATTATTTACCTCGATAGCAATTATATCTACTCTTTTAATAGGCATTAATATTCAGTTTGTTAATGCAGAAATAAAACTTGACAAAGCCTTTTTGCGAATTGTATATGCATTTACGCAAGAAAATATCACCCGAGAGTCTTTATTGTCTCGTACGGATACCATGTCTTTGGATATAGGTTCAAGATATTCGGAATTTTATGATGTAACCGCATTTGCGAAAGATTCATTGAAAAAGCTTGTTTTTCAGCCAGGAAGAGTAAAATCTGTGAGCGTAATTAAAAATCAGCAAATTGCCGAATCTGTGATAAACGTCAATAAGTTTGGGGATGGAAATGTTTTCTTACCTAACAGTTATATTTCTTTTACTATATATAAAGATCGAGATGAAAAACATATTTACACACTTGATAAAGTATCAGACATGTCAGAAACATCTATATTCTTAGATGAAGAAATATCTCCCCAGGAATGGACTATAGATAGTGATACTTGTAGAATATTGGATTACCTGTGTTATAGAGCAACTACAAAGTTTCGGGGGAGAGAATATGAGGTTATCTTCGCACCGGAAATACCCATCAATGAGGGTCCATGGAAATTGTACGGATTGCCAGGGCTTATTCTTGCAGCAAAAACATCTGATGGAATTTTTACTTTTCAAGCAATAGGTATTCAAAAAGTAAATGATAAGTCAATAAGTATACCTGATGGAAAGAACTCCGAAGTGTGTAAAGGCCTAAATCAGTATCAACAATTTGTTCAATCTAAAGCAAAGAATGAGTCATATACTTTTGAAAAAAATGGTGCAATAACTATTGTAGATAAGTTTTCATCAAAGAATGTCATCTTGTTGGAAACAGAGGAGAATTAAACAAATAGTAAAGAAGCTGCGTCCTATTTTTAAATGATAAAACTTAAATAAAATAAGAAACTATGGGAAAGAATTACTGCAAAACTATTTCCATTATTTTAATACAATTGTATTACTATTTCACAGTAGCATCGCAGATAACCGGAGGTTCATAGTATAAATTTGGTGGAAGGATTCGCTACTAATCTATAAAAACAGGAATTATTGTACTGTAAGTTCAGTTTATAACTTCTTTGTAGATAATTTAATCTGTGACCAAAAGATCGAGGAGTTCAGCCAGTGGTAATCACGAATCTTCATAATGAGGGACAATTATATATGACGAATAAACAAAATCCAATAAAATATAAAGACTTAGAAGTTGTGAAAAGAATTTCTGAAAGAATCGTTTATAAATCCAGGTCGTTATGCTTGTGAGACAGCTTATTAATTAAAATAATATCATTAAAACATTATGTATAATTTTTTTTCAATTTTAATATTAACAACTGCTTTTTTTTCAAGTTGTAGTGATAAGTCTTCTATAATCAGTGGTAGTATAACTGAAAACAATATTAACTATGTTTTATACAGTAATCCTGATTTACCTATTTGTTATGATAAATTTATGGATACTGTTAAGGTTAATAATTACGGTAGTTTTGAAATACAATTTAGTTCAAAAGAAAACAGATTCATTATAATTGAAATACCTGAGAAGCAAGAGCGTTTTATTATACCTGTTCAGTCGGGGGAAGAATATCATTTATCCATTGGAGAAAATAATAAGATAGAAGTAGAAGGCATGAATGAAGAAGGAATTGAATTGTATCAGACTGTATTGCAATATAGTGCCGGAAATTTGGATTGGAGTCTTTTTAATAATGGCACTTCTAATAGAGATGAAAATATTCAGCAATTAAAATTTGAAGAATTAAATAAATTCAGAAAACTTCTTACTGATAAAAAAATAACTAAATCATTTTATGATTTAATAGAAAAAGATCGTGATTGTTTTTACGCATTTGTTTCATCATGGCTTTATTCTTGGGACATGATGTCTATAATACGAAATCAAGAATCTGTGAATGATAAAATTACTAAAGAGAAAGTTCTTAAAAACATGTCATATATTTTTAATACTTATAAGCCAGATGATAGAGATCTGATGAAATCTCCTTCATGGGAAAGCTATGCGTTATTTATGTATATAGATCTATATAAGCAATATTCGACTAATAATGTAGATAATAATAATGTGGAAAAAATTTTGATGGAAGAGCATATTCCTTTTTGGTCTGAACAAATTACGAAATCTTTTTCAGGGGATATTTTGGAAGCTGTTTTAGCTGTATTTATATATAAAAAAGGTGGCTTAGAAAATTTCACTGTGTCAGATGCTTGCATTCCTGTTTATGAATATTTTAAGGATGAATTCCCTGAAAGTAAATATACTAAGTACTTCGACTACCATATGATTAAAACCATTTCATTTTATAATCAGGTAGAAATCAATAGCTCTATTAATTTTATTGAAAACAGAGATAGTATTAATACTTTTTCCGAACTCTTAAAGCAACTAAGAGGACAAAAGTTATATGTTGACATTTGGGCTACATGGTGTAATCCATGTAGATATGAATTCCAATTCAGTGATTCATTACATGCAATTTTACAAAAAAACAATATAACGCCACTCTATATTTCGTTGGATGAAGATAGCCAACAAAAGCGTTGGGAAGCGTTAGTTCACACCTACGACTTGAAAGGGTTTCACTTAAGGGCTAATAAGTATTTTAAAGATGATTTAAATAAGATATATAAT
>JAQUBQ010000108.1 GCA_028686615.1 Clostridia bacterium
TTAATTTACTCATATGCTTTACTTGGATTATCTTTAATGTTATATATTGGTTTAAAGAAGAATTTTATGTATAGAATATTAGATTTAATTACCATTGCATTTTTACTTGTATTTATTCAAGGATATAGACATAATGGTATTGTTGTAAGTGTTATTACACTAATAGTTTTACTTGCAATACTATTTAAAAAGAAAATTAAGAAAAAGGCTATAGTTATCTTTGCTGCAAGTTTAGTTGTTTTTTACTTGATGATTGCAATCCCCAAAGCTATTATAGTTAAACCGTCATTAGATATAATGGGAACAAAAGAATCAATGTCAGTGTATTTAACTGGAGCATTACTTAGGGATAATGTAGAAATGGAAGAGCAAGATATAGAATACTTAAACTCAATTATGCCAATTGATTCTTGGAAAGAACTATATACACCGTACCTAATTAATACTGTAGTTCATACACCATTATTAAATAAAGAAAAACTTAATGAAACATCTGATCAAATGTTAAATGTTTTTGTTAAGTATGCTATAAAGAATCCAGCATCTATGATTGTTCACTATATAAAAGCAGATGCTCTTTTATGGAGCCCTTATCCATTAGGTTATACATATATATTTGATTTTTCTGAATGGGGACCAGACTTTTATGGATTTGATGCAAAAGTAAATCCAAAATTTGAACAAGGAAAAGAGTTTTTTGATGGATTAGTGAATTTAACTATGAAAGATAAATATATTAGAAACATAATATATAGACCAGCAACAGCTATGTATTTAGCAATTGCCATTGTTATATATATAGTTTATAAAACTAAGAATAAAAATTACTACTATGTTTTATTACCAATGTTATTAAATGTTTTATCTTATGTGCCAGTTAATTTAGCACAAGATTTAAGATATTTGTATATAAATTATTTAACACTATCTTTTGTGATTTTCTTGCTTATAATGCCTAAGTTTAAAACTAATGCACAGTTAGACTCAGGAGAAGATATCAACTAATCATTTTAAAATATCACACAAAAAGGGGGAACATTTTAAATGATATCAAAAAACAAAATTGCTATAGCTATTTTACTAATATTAATGTTCATATTTTATATATCATTTCCAATAATGGTTATGCCAGATTCAATTACGTATTATGGACATATAAATATATTAAATGGAGAACAAAGTGTAGCTCATTGGAATGTGTTAAGAGGAGCTAGTCTTTCAATTGTTTTATATATAATTACTTTGATATTTGGTAATTCACAATTTGGATTGTTATTGGGAACATTTTTGTTTTATTTAATAACTATATTTGGTGGATATTACATATTAAAAAAATTACATATAGAAAATATAAAGGTTAGAAAAGTAATAAATATTATATATTTACTTGTTATCGTATTTAATCTAATCTTAATTAGTTATATGCATGGATTATTAACAGAGTTTGTTGCAATTCCAAGCATATTAATTGCATCTTTGTTATCGCTAAAATGGATAAGAACAAATAAAAAGATTAGTAGTATTGTGCTGTCTATAGCATTAATATTAGGTACAATATTTATGTGGTTTTTAAAACAACCATATGTGTTTTTGTTTTTTGCTCCTTTATTAGTTTCAAGTGTTATATCTATATTTGAAAATAAAAAAATAAAGAATATAATATATAGAATACTTGTATGTTTACTATGTGTTATGGGTGTACTTGTTTCTAATATATTATGGAATAACATTTTAATTAAAAATGGTGCTGTTGTAAATACAGGTAGAGATACTAGTAGTATTATGAATTCTACTTTTATTAATGGTAATACATCTTTTGCTATTGATTTTTATGAAGATCATTATAACCTAGATTATATTATGAATAGTGATTTAATAAAAGAGTCTGATAAGCAAGAAATAGCAAAAATACATATGGACCAAAGTGAATATAAAAGTTATAAATTAGTAAATGTATTTAATAATTTTAGGAGTAGAGAAGAAACAAACATTAAAGAAAAAATGGTGCTATTCTCTACTAGCGAAAACCATACGCTTTCGGAGTCATTAAGATTCTACAAAGGAATGGTTATAAAATATCCTTCAAAAACTTTAAAATCATATATTATAAATTATCTTGCTATATCTGATGTAGTAGCATGTGCAAGACATAAAGATGCAAATGTATATTATCCAAGTTTAACAAACCCGTTAGCTTTGGAAAATCATACTATAGGATTTAGTATATATAGAGAAGATGATAATTTTATGTGGTTAGGTGAAGATCCAAGTACCATTGTTAAAGACCTAAGAGCAGATAATCCTGCTTCAAAGATATTTAAAGAAGTTGAGACCACTCTTTTTGTTCCATATCAATTTTTATATAGTATCACATTACTTTCTTTACCGTTCTTTTCTATACTAATATTAATTAGAAGAAGAAAGGTAAAGATAGATAAATATAAAGCAGTATATAATCTAGGAATAATATTACTATGGTCTTCACTGATACACGTATTATTTCATGTATTCACAGGAGCTATAATAGATAGATATGCATTTGTTATTTTTCCTGCAGCTATTTTAGGAATATTAATATACTTCTTTGAACCTGTGTCTCCAAAGGAGGAAAGAAAAATGGAAAAATATAATAATGATGGAAATAAAGTGTTATTTGTAATACCTGCATATAATGAGTCTGGAAATATTGAAAAAGTTATAGATGAGATTAAAAAAGATGTGAGTTATGCAGATATCCTAGTTATTAATGATTCTTCAAAAGATAATACAAAAGATATAGTTGAAGGTTTAGGAATTCAATGTATTACAATGCCGTTTAACGTTAGGTATGCAATGGCAGTACAGACAGGTATTAAATATGCATATCAAAACGATTATGATTATGTTATTCAGTTTGATGCTGATGGACAACATATAGCTAAAGAGGCAGAAAAGTTATTAAACAAAATGAAAGAGACAAGCTGCGATATAGTAATTGGATCAAGATTCCTAGAAAAAACAGATTATCCACATTCATTCTTTAGAATGTTGGGAACTAAGATATTTACTTTTTTAATTGAGCTGTTTTGTGATAAAAAAATAACAGACCCTA
>JAQUBQ010000002.1 GCA_028686615.1 Clostridia bacterium
TTGATGCAAGTGCAGAAGAAATAGATTCTAAAATAAAAGAATTAAGCACACAATATGGTCAAGGAGATGCAGCTTCAATAAAATCAAATGAAAATGCAAGAAACTATATGCAAGAAAGAATAAAAGAAGAAAAACTATTAAAGTTCTTAGTTGAAAATGCAATAGAAAAATAGTTTAATCAAATAATATAAGGAGGGGTTATTATGAAAAATAGTTTAGTACCAATGGTTATTGAACAAACAAGTAAAGGTGAAAGATCTTATGATATCTATTCTCGACTTTTGAAAGAAAGAATTATATTTTTAGGAGAAGAAGTTAATGATGTTACCGCATCTCTTATTGTAGCACAATTACTATTCTTAGATGCAGAAGATCCTGGAAAGGATATATATTTATATATTAACAGCCCTGGTGGAAGTGTAACTTCTGGTATGGCAATTTATGATACAATGCAATATATTAAATCAGATGTTTGTACTATCTGTACGGGTATGGCTGCAAGTATGGGTGCTTTCCTTTTAGCTGCAGGAACTAAAGGAAAGAGATATTCTCTTCCTAACTCTACTATAATGATTCACCAACCACTTGGTGGTGTGAGAGGTCAAGCAAGTGATATTAAAATTCATACGGAATACTTATTAATGATTAAGGAAAAGTTAAATAAAATACTAAGTGAAAACACAGGTAAGCCATTAGAGACTATTGAAAAAGATACAGATAGAGATAATTTCTTATCTGCTTATGATGCTAAAGAATATGGTCTAATTGATGAAGTAATGAAAAGCATAAATGATTTATAAGGAGAGATTTAATGGCTAAAAAGAAAAATACTGATTATGATATATTTTGTTCTTTTTGCGGTAGATTTAAAGGTGAAGTAAATAAAATCATTGCAGGTCCAAATGGTATATTCATTTGTGAAGAATATGTTGATGTTTGTAATAAAATCATACTTGAAGATATTTTTGAAGATATTAATAATGGAGAGGGTATAGAAGCAGAATTAATTGAAAACAATGAAATTCCTTCACCAGAGTATATAAATAAAATACTTGATGAATATGTAATCGGTCAACATGAAGCTAAAAAGGTATTATCTGTTGCAGTATACAATCATTATAAAAGAATTAAAAACACTGATAAAATAGATGATGTAGAATTACAAAAAAGTAATATTCTAATGCTTGGTCCTACTGGTTCGGGTAAAACCTTAATAGCTCAAACTCTTGCTAAAGTTCTAAGGGTACCTTTTGCTATTGCAGATGCTACTACACTTACTGAAGCTGGTTATGTTGGAGAAGACGTTGAAAACATATTACTTAGATTAATACAGGCAGCAGATTATGATACTGAAAAAGCAGAAAAGGGAATTATATATATCGATGAATTAGATAAAATATCTAGGAAATCAGAAAACCCATCTATAACAAGAGATGTAAGTGGAGAAGGCGTTCAACAAGCTTTACTTAAGATAATTGAGGGTACTGTTGCATCTGTGCCACCTATTGGAGGAAGAAAACATCCACAACAAGAATATATAAAGATAGACACATCAAACATACTGTTTATTTGTGGTGGAGCATTTGAAGGATTAGAAAAGATAATTGAAGCTAGAACAGGTGAAAAAGGAATGGGCTTTGGTGCAAAAGTAAAGGAAAAGAAAGACATAGATTATGCTACTATATTTGCTGATGTACTACCTCATGATATTATAAAATTTGGCTTAATTCCTGAACTTGTAGGAAGGCTTCCTATAATAACTACATTAGGTCAATTAGATGAAAAGGCTTTTATAGATATTTTAACTAAACCTAAAAATTCAATTATAAAACAATATAAAAAAATGTTTAAAATGGATGATGTGGTTTTAGAGTTTAAAAAAGATGCACTTAATGAGGTTGTAAAGCTTGCTAAAGAAAGAAAAACTGGTGCGAGAGGTTTACGTTCTATACTTGAAAATGTTATGCTTAATGCAATGTATGAAGTGCCATCAGATAAAAGCATTAAAAAGTGTATTATTACTAAAGAAGTAGTTACATTAAATGCAAAGCCGACATATGAATATAAAACATCAAAGCAGAAAGCACAATAAAACGTATATATGAATTAAGGAGTTACATTAACTTGTAACTCTTTTTATATTTTAAACTTTTTTAATAAAACACTTGACAAACATTTGTTCTTGAAATATAATACATGTATAGAACATCTGTTCTGAGAGGTGAAGTAATGAAAAAGGTAAAAAAATATAAGGTAAATGGTAATAGATTAATGTTTAATATAATATTTTTATTGGCAGTGTTATTTTTATTTAACATATTAACATCCCAAATATTTGGAAAATATAATCAAGAGACAAAAGAAATAATAGTATCAAGTAGAGATACTTTGTGGGGCATATCTAATAATATATGTAAAAAGGATTCAAGTTTAAATGTTCAGCAGGTAGTACATGATATAAAGAAAGTCAATAATTTATCCTCAAGTAATATTATTGAAGGACAAATATTACAAGTTCCTATTTATGAATAGAGTAAACTGTAAGCATTAATTTGCTTACAGTTTATTTAATGGGTTTTTATCTAAAGCTCTTCTCACTTCTTCATTGTCTACATGAGTATATATTTCTGTTGTAGAAATTGATTCATGTCCTAATATTTGTTGTAAAGCTCTTATATCTACTTTTCCGTGTTTATACATAAGAGTTGCTGCAGTATGTCTTAATTTATGTGGAGAATATTTGTTTGGATCTAAACCAGCCTTTATAACATGTTTTTTAACTATAACTTCTACTGTTCTTCTTCCAATTCTCTTGTATCTACTACTTAAAAATAGCGCATCCTTATCTATAACACCATCAACAGGGCGATCGATTAAATAGGAGGATATTGCCTCCATACAAGCCTTATTAAGGTAAATACTTCTTTCTTTATCACCTTTTCCAATTACAGTCAATATATCTTTCCTTATATGTGAAAGATTGATATTTACTAGTTCTGCAAGCCTTAAACCACAATTAAGGAACAATGTTAGCATAGCATAATCTCTAGATTTATGTTTACCATCTACTGATTGGAGTAGGGCATGTGCTTCTTCCAGTTTTAAGTATTTAGGTATTCTTTTGCCTAATTTAGGTGTTTCTAAATCGACACATGGATTAATATCTAATAGCTTTTCTTTATTGCATAAATAATTGAAGAAAGATTTGATAGTAGAAATTTTTCTTGCTCTAGAAACTGGTTTTGCTTTCATTTCATCAGTTAAATAATATAGATAATTATAAAAGTCATTTGGTTTTAATGTTCTAATAAAATTGATATCAATATCTTTAATATCAATTTCTTTTAGATCATCTGTTTTAATATTATACTTATCTCTTTTTAAAAATCTAAATATATTTCTTAGATCATAATAATATTCTTTTATAGTTTGAGGAGACCTATTTTTAATACTAGATATATAAAATAGGTATTCTTGCATAATAATAGGTAAATCTTCATAGTTTGATTTATTCATAAAAACCTCCAAAAAACGACGCTCTAGAATCGATTTTAAGACGTTTTTATAGATGGAGCAATATACTATGTATCCTTAAAAACAGCTTAAAATCAGATATTACAAGTAATTAGAGTGTTAAAGTTAAAAGTGAATATATAAGTGTGAAAAACATATAATCAAAATAATAAATGAGTAATATATATATCTTTATATGTTAATGATATAAAACTATAACACTTGTGATAATATATACTTATTATATCAGAAAGATGATATTTACTCAATACTTCTTACCTCAACTTTACAAAATTATTATTTTGCGCAATCATAAAAAACATTTAATATGGGGCAACAGTTATAATCCCCTACTTCATAATATAAATTATATGACTATGATTGTCATTATAATAACATTAGATTTTAATTTTGTCAATACTTTTTCTTTTTCCATTTAAGAAATTCATTATTCATAAATAAATTAAAGTTATTTTTATTCTTTACAAAAAGTTTATAAAAATGATAAAATATTATCGTAAGGAGCTTGATCTAATGTTAATTTTTATATGTGTAATTCTAATATTATTGGCTATTTTTTCTAGATATGTAGAATATAGTCTTAATAATACAAAAAACAAGGAATATTCATTTCATCGGAAGAAAGAACAAAACATTATTAACTAAAAATGAACAATCTTTTTTTTCGAAACTTAATAAAATATGTAATAGATATAATCTATATGTATTCCCTAAAATTAGAATAGCTGATATCATTAGCACGAACAATATGACTGATTTTAATAAAATAAAAAGCAAACATATAGATTTTACTGTAGTTAATATACTATATGAACCTCTACTTTTTATTGAGCTAGATGACAAATCTCACAATAACTCTAAAAACAAAGAGAATGATATTAAAAAAGATTATATATTTAAAGCTATTAATGAAAACATCCTAAGAGTAAAAATAAATGAAGTAAGTGAAAAACTACTGTTCATTGAAAATATAATAATGAATAAAACAAGGACTGAAAGTTAAATGCTCAGCAGTGCTTCTTCTCTATCATTCCACTATTATAAAAAGACACAAGAATTTATCTTGTGTCTTTTTACTTTTAATCATCATATTCATCATAACCATCATAATTATCATATTCATTATCTTGGCTTTTTACCAATTTAAAAAATATTGATTTTGTTAAGTCCTTATCTTTTGCTGGACTTTTTGGATATCTTCCATTGCTACTAGGAGACCATTTTCCATTTTCTCTTTTATATAATTCTAGTTTTGAAGTCCCTTTCTCACAGACATATACACGAAGCGAATAGATAACTTCCTTTACCTCTTCTTCGTTGTCCTCTTTCGGATGCTTTCTAGGTTTCACTAAAATTTCAAAACGCTCTAGATCCTTTTTTAACTGACTTTGGCATTCGGTGACATAGTTATCGAACTCTGCTTTGTTTGTGATTTTTACTTCTTTAAAAGGTGTTTTAAAAGGTATCTCTATGCCTATAAGCTGTTGGTATGTTCCATCAAACACCTCTGTCCGTGATTCCAATGTTTCAGATACTTCCTCCATTTCTGCAATTCCACTCCACTTTTTTAATTTTTTAAGAATATTCACTTGCATATCCTCCTTTAACATTTTAAAATCTATTATTATTATACCACATTCTTACTGTTATGTCAACTTGAAAGGTGGATAAAAAACACACCCCTACATCTAGTGTAGAGGCGATTATAAGAGGTTGATATATGAAAACTAAAGGTTTATACCTTTAATTCGGCATTCAAATTAATTTACTTCCAAATACCTAAGTTGGCTTTTTTTGCATCTTTTTCTGCTTCAAGTAATGTAGCAAGCTTTGAAATATTATTTCTTTCAACCCTTAAAGTAGCACAACCATTTTTAAGTATTTTAGAATTATATAGTTCATCATTTAAGTACAAATATACATATGTCTCATTGTTCTCTTCTTTGTTATTATCAAATTCAACTTTAACCTTTTTATTTTTTAAATCTTTTTGCATAAAGTCTTTTAAATTTGGATATTTTATTGAATATTCGATACCTATAAGATTAACTTTAAAATATTTTTTATTTCCTAAATCTAAAGTTACTGTTCCTTCACTATTTACAGAGTATACAGTATATTCTTTTGATTTTTTATGAGCTTCTAATTTATTTAAATCACTTGGGATATCTTTTTCAGTGGTTACTGATTTTACTTCTTTTATAGTTTCTTTATCAGTTTCCTTTTCCTTTTGATTGTTGTCTTTTTTGTTATCATTTTTAATAGCAAGCAAATCATTTTCTGATTTATCAACATATTTAGTAGTAAGATATATTCCACCTGTAATAAGCATTAATGATATTATTACTATTATTACTGCTGGTCCATATTGTTTTAGATAAAACTTTTTCTTATCTTCATAATACATCGATATTCCCTCCTTAACATAAATAACTCACATTTACTATTTTAACACAATACTTATGTAAAGTCAATAGTTATGTTTACCATTTATGAAAAATTTGTTGCTTTATACGTCTGCATTATGCCAAACGTTCTGAACATCATCATTATCTTCCATTTTATCTATAAAATTAAAAAAAGTTTCTGCTTCTTCATCCGTCAATTCTTTTTTCATAGTTGGGACCATTTTAATTTCTGCTTCCTCAAAAATATATTTTTCTTTTTCTAATATTTCTCTTGCTGCTGTAAAATTTTCAACTTCTGTTATTATCTCAAAGTATTCTTCTTCAACAATGAAGTCTTCAGCTCCTGCCTCAATTGCAAGTAGTGTTAATTCCTCTTCATTTATATTGTCTGTTTTTTCAATTATAATAACTCCTTTTTTATTGAACATGTAACCAACAGAGCCTGTTTGTCCCATTGTACCATTACTTCTATCAAAGATACACCTAATATCTGCAGCAGATCTATTTTTATTATCTGTCATTGCTTCTACAATTACCGCTATTCCAAAAGGTCCATATCCTTCATAAGTTATTTCTTCATAATTGCTAGCTGATTCAAGTCCTGAGGCTTTTTGAATACAACGATTTATATTCTCATTTGGCATATTACTAGCCTTTGCTTTAGCAATAGCATCTCTTAATTTAGCATTTACATTAGGATCAGGACCACCTTGTTTAACAATAACAGTAATTTCTTTACCTAATTTTGTATAAACCTTACCTTTTTTAGCATCTACTGCTTCTTTTCTTTTTTTAATATTATTCCACTTACTATGTCCTGCCATATAAATTCCCCTTTCAAAAACTCTATAATAACTTCTTTATACCTAATAATTTTAACATATTTTCTTAATAATTCAAAGAAACTACCCTTAAATTCAGATGTTTTCTCTATTTATATAATTTAACATATTTATTATAATTATTTATAACACTGATAACATAGTTTTTTGTTTCTTCAAAAGGTATTGCAGATATTACTAAATTACCATTATTATATAGTTCTTCTACTTGTATCCATTTATCTACATTCCCAGGTCCTGCGTTATATGCACATAACGCAAGCCTCATATTCCCATCATATCTATCTAATAGCCATCTATAATATTTGCTACCAATTGCTATATTAATCTCAGGATTAAATAAATCTAAATTATCTTCATCTATATAATCAATATCTGCTGCGACTTCCTTTGCTGTAGATTCCATAACTTGCATTAATCCTTTTGCATCTTTATTTGATATAACTTTGGGGTCAAATTTACTTTCTTGCTTTATGATCGCATATATCAAGTTTGGATCCACTTTATTTATACTAGCAGCTTCTTGTACATAATCATTATATTTAATGGGATATATTAAACGTTTATTCACTATTATATATATATATATTGCTAATAATATAGTTAATATTAATAAAATGGTATATATAATAAATGAAATTGTTTTACTATATTTAATTTTATTTTTCATTATTTTGCTTCACTCCAAGATTTTCCGAATATTAATTGAAACTTCTAAAGGAACTTTTAAATCTATTATGTTTTGCATTGAATTTTTCATTATTTCTATAACTTTATCTTTTTCGCTTTCTGGGGCTTCTATTAAAAGTTCATCATGTACTTGCATTATTATTTTTGCATTTAGCTTTTGTTTTTTTATTTCATTGTATAATTTATTCATTGCAAGCTTTATAATGTCTGCAGCTGTTCCTTGAATAGGAGCATTCATAGCTATTCTTTCTCCAAACATAATTGTGTTTTTATTACTTGCTTTTAATTCTTCTGTTGTACGGATTCTTCCAAACAATGTTTTAACAAAACCATGTTCTGTACCATCTTTTATACATTTTTCCATGAATTCTTTAACGCTATGATACTTTTCCAAATAGTTTTTAATATATTCTGAGGCTTCAGCTCTACTAGAATTTATATTTTTAGCAAGTCCAAAACCGCTAATACCATATACTATTCCAAAATTAACGGCTTTTGCCTTACTTCTAAGTTCACTAGTAACCTCATCTAGTGGTATATTAAACACTTGAGATGCGGTAATTGTATGAATATCATCTCCATTTATAAATGCATTAATCATGGTTTCATCATTTGACATGTGGGCTAATAGTCTTAACTCTATTTGACTGTAATCTGCATCAATTATAACATTACCAGGCTTAGCTATAAAGCATTCTCTTATTTTAGCTCCTAATTCTGTTCTAACAGGTATGTTTTGTAAATTTGGTTCTATACTACTAATTCTTCCTGTTGATGTTACGGTTTGCATAAAAGTTGTGTGTATTCTACCATCTTGTTCTATACAATCAAGCATACCATCTACAAAAGTAGATTTAAGTTTAGATATCTTTCTATATTCTAATATTTTATCAATAATTATATGATGATTACTTAGTGATTCTAATGTTTCTTTGTCAGTAGAATAACCAGTTTTATTCTTTTTTGCTGTTGGAATACCAAGAACTTCAAACAATATCTTGCTAAGCTGCATTGGTGAATTAACGTTAAATTCTTCTCCTGCATCAATATATATTTCTTTTTCTAGTTTTTCTAACATTTTACTTAATTCTTCACCAAAACTCATTAGTTTTTCTTTATCAATAAGCATTCCGTTCTTTTCAATATTATTCAATGTAATTGATAAAGGAAGTTCCATATCATAATATATAAATTTCAAACCTTGTTGCTTAATCCTTTCCTCAAGAAAATTATTAAGTTTCTTAGTAGCAAAAACATATGCATATATATACTTTTTTTGATTTTCTGTAAGTTGCTTCTTAGAGCTTTCTTCCTTATTAACTTCTTCAGTAAATGTGTCAAATAAAGAAGTTTGTGAAGCCTTTTTAGTTTCCTTTTCTTCACCTGTGTCTATTGGCATCGTTACTTTTAATGTTGTATATAAAATATTCTCCATTGTATAGTTGTTTTCAGAAGAGTTTAACAAGTAATATGCTAATTTAACATCAGAAGTAAAATTAACAAAAGTATCTATATTATATTGTGAACTTAAGTTATATATAGCTTTTAAATCATATCCTATTTTGTTTATTTTATTAATGCATACCATATTTAAAAACTTAGCTGTTTTTTCTTTATTATTTTCATTTATCATCATATAACATATTGTATTATTACATAAAATAGCAAAGACATTATCTAAAGTAGTTTTAGTATTATTTATATACACAACATACATTTCTTTGTTTGATTCTATTAGAAGACTAAAAGTATCATACTCTTCTTCTATGTTGATAAATTTCATTTCTTCAAAGTTATTATAAAATTTTGTGTTGTCTGCTGATACTATATCTCCAGTTTCTTCATATCTATCTAAGAACTTTTTAAAGGATAATCTTTCAAATAGGCCCTTTAATTCCGGCAAATTAGGTTCTTTAATTTTAATATTATCAAGATCCATTCTAATATCTACATTTGTATCAATTTTGGCTAGATCATAACTTAAAAAAGCAACATCTTTATTATCAATTAACTTTTTTCTAACTGATTCTGTACAATTAATATTATCAATATTATCGTATACTTGTCTAATAGAGTTATTTGCTGTTATTAAGGAATAAGCTGTTTTTTCACCTATTCCAGGAATTCCAGGAATGTTATCTGATGAATCACCCATTAATGCTTTAACGTCAATAACTTGAATAGGATCAATATTATACTTTTCCTTTAGAAGTTCAGGGGTGTAAAAAGTATATTCTGTTTTCCCTTTTTTTGTTGTTGGCATTATAATGGTAGTATTATTTGAAATTAGTTGAAATGAATCCTTATCACCTGTAAGTATATATGTTTCTATATCTTTTTCATCATTAACTTTCGATATAGTACCAAGAATATCATCTGCTTCAAAACCAGCAACTTCATATATTGGAATATTCATAGCTGTTAATATTTCTTTTATAATTGGCATTTGAACTCTTAATTCGTCTGGCATCATCTTTCTATGTGCCTTATATTCATCGAACATTTCATGTCTAAATGTAGGCGCCCTTAAATCAAAAGCTACTGCTATATAGTCTAAATCCAGTTTATCTTGCACCATATATAAGATATTTAAGAAACCATATATAGCATTTGTAAATAGACCGTCCTTTGTTGCTAATAGCTTAATACCATAAAAAGCACGATTCATTATACTGTTTCCATCTACAACTAAAAATTTTTGTTTTTCCATTAATTGTTACCTCTTTCCTATCATATAAATTCTTGCCAAACAATATTCGCTAGGTCCCTTCCTTTTTCCGTAAGTTTTATATTTATACTGTCTTCTATAAGTAATCCTAACTCAACTAATTTATCTATTTCATGTTTATATTTGTCATATATCTTTTCTTTAAATTTATTATAATACTCTTCTTTACTTATTCCATCTAATAGTCTTAACTTAAGTATTATATATTCTTTTATAATGTCTAGTTTATCTAATTCTTCAGACTCCATTACAACACTTTTTTCACTATTTATATATTTAATATACTTTTCTATATCATCAATGTTTTTATATCTTTTTCCATTTATATAACTTGAAGCCGCAGTTCCTATACCTATATATTTTTCTTGATTCCAATATCTTGAATTATGCTTTGATTCATATCCTTTTTTAGAATAATTTGATATTTCATATCTGTTAAACTCTTCTTTTTCTAGCATATTTTTTGCTAGTTTATCCATTTCCCTTTCCTCATCTTCGTTTGGTAAAACATACATACCTTCTTTCACTAAAAAACCAAGTTTTGTATTATCGTGTACTTCTAAAGAATATACCGAAACATGTTTTATAGCGTCTCCAAGTGTAAATATATCATTTATAGTTTTAGAAAAAGTTTCAACATTATCTCCAGGTAATCCCGTTATTACATCTAAAGAAACATTATTAATACCTGCTTTTTCTACTGTATTACATGCCTTTATAATATCTTCAAAGGAATGTCTTCTTCCAATAGATTTTAATACTGCATTATTTGTAGATTGCATACCTATACTAACTCTATTAAAGCCTATATCTATATAATCTTTAATTAGATTCTCTGATACGTCTGCTGGGTTTACTTCAATTGTAGCCTCTAATAAATTGTTATATGTAAATAAGGATATTATATCCATTATTTGTTTAATATATTTCGAATCTATGCTAGATGGTGTTCCTCCACCAAAATACACAGTTGTTATTTTACTACATGATAAAATTTCTAAATAACTAAGTAATTCTTTAATAACACTTTCTATATATCTTTCTATAACTTCCTCATTTTGTTCTTTTAAAGAATAAAAATCACAATAATAACATTTAGACTTGCAAAAAGGAATATGAACATATATACCCATTTCATCGTTCATTATATACTCCCTTTCTCCGCTATTTTAATTATTTTATTCAATCTATGATTAAGTCCAGATTTTGATATTTCTACACTTAAATGTTCTTTTAATTCTTCTAGACTAAGGTCTGGATGTTTTTTTCTAATAATAGAAACTTCTTGTAATTCAATAGGAAGTTTATCAAATAACCCTAGCTTTTCTATTTTTTCTATTGCTAATATTTGTCTATACGCTGCTGAAATGGTTTTACTTAAATTAGCAGTTTCACAATTAATCGTTCTGTTAATATTATTTTTAACGCTTCTTTCAACTCTTATACTTTCAAATTTAAGCAATGCCCTACTAGTTTCAAGATATGAAAGGATATCAGATATTTGATTTGAATCTTTTATATAAATTACATAAAGGTTATTACTTCTTTTTAATAACTTTGAAGAAAAACCCATAATATTATTTAATATTTCAACTACGTATTGTCCGTTTCTTTTAGTTTTTGTAGTTATTTCAAAGTGATAATCTGTATTAGGATCAACAATGCAACCCGTTCCTAAAAATAAACCTTTTAGAAACGCTTTTTTACAACAATTATTGTTTATTATATTATCTTTTAATGTTACATCTGCAGGCTCTTCACTCTCAGATAATAATTCTGCTTGTTTTTGAACAGTTAAACAACAATGCTTTTTAGATTTAATATTTAATATTTCATCTTTTATATCTTGTGAAAACGACATACTATCACCCTATCATTCATACCTAAATCTTGTATACATTCTATAACTTCATATTCTTTAAATTGGTTTATTAAAGAAATTATATCTCCTTTTTGATCATACCCTATTTCAAATAATATAACAGAATTATTATTTAAAAATTCTTTTGCTTCTTGTAATATTTTTCTATAGAATATTAATCCATCCTCTCCTCCATCAAGAGCAAGTAAAGGTTCCTTTTTTACGAAATCTGATAACTTATCTAAATCTTTTGTTTTTATATATGGAGGATTTGATATAATTATATCATATTTTATATTTTTATTTACATTTTCAAACAAGTTTGAACATATAACTGAACACTTTATTATGACATTATTTTTAATTAAATTTCTTTTTGCTATTTCTAAAGCATTTTTAGAAATATCAATAAGCGTTAAATTAGTTATATTAGAATTTTTTGTAATTGATATGCCGAAGTGCTCCACTTCCTGTACACATGTCTAGTAATGTCTTGTACTCATATTTTTCTATATATTCAATTGCTTTTTCTACTAATATCTCAGAATCAGGTCTAGGAATTAATACTTCTTTTGTAACATGGTACTTTTCATTAAAAAAACTTACTTCAGAAATAACATATTGTAAAGGCTCCTTATCTACTAGTATTCTTTCTAAACATTTAAAGAATTCTTCTTCTTCGAGTTTAGAAAACACTAATTCATTTTTGTTAGAATATAACTTTTGCATAGATATTTCCTTTACATGGCAAACGAGTGTGTATATTAATGTTTTTTCATCACATATATCACACTCTTTAAAATTATATTGTTTTGTTTTTTCTAGTATGTTTTTTAACTTCATATATTACTCCAAACTACTTGATAATTTATCTATATATCCTTTAATATATTTATCTAAATTGCTATTTTCTCTATAATCAGATTCTGCATAATAGTTTATTCTTTTATCCTTCATCATCTTTTCAGCAATAAGCTTTCTCTTTAAAGAATCATATACAGCTATTGATTTACCACCATACCCTTTTACAATCTTCATACATGGAATATCAGTTTCCCCATCACCAAAATATACCATGTTTGTAAATGGTATTTCTATATCTTTCTCTCTCATAGATTCATTTACTGAATTGTCATAAATATCAAATCTTCCTTTACTAATTCTAAAAAGGAATTGAGTTTTATTTGTATAATTTACGCTTAATGCTGGCCATTTTGCAATTCCATTTATATCATACATATAACTGCTTGCATATATTCTTTCAAATTCATTGGCTATTTGAGTTCCTTCTATCATTTCTTTTATACCAGAGGATACAATAAAATGACGAATTCGTATACCTTTTTTACTTGCATAATTATTTATTCTAGAAAACCAGGTATCTACTCCATTATAAAACGAAATGCCTTTCCCATAATTAATAAATGCTTCTTTTCTTATAGAAATATCACTGGCTGCAGCTTTCTTTAGCATTAAGTACATGTATGCTAAAACTCCATCCATTTCATTTTCTTTAGCAAGAGTAGAAACTTCTTTCCAAAAAACATCACTAGTCATATTTAAAGCTGGTATAAAGTTATATTCTTGTATGTTTCCTTCGGCCAACGTTCCATCAAAATCATATAAAAATGCAACATCTTTCCTTTTCAAATACTCACTCCTTATATATAAAAAAAGCTACTAATAAAAGTAGCATTAATATTATTTACCGTATTTTTCCATGAATTTAGCTGCTCTACCTTTAGAAGATACAAGTTGTTTTTGACCAGTAAAAAATGGATGACATGCGCTACAAGTATCTGTTTTCATAGATGGCTTAATAGATTTTGTTTTTATAACATTTCCACAAGCACAAGTAATTTCAGTAGCTCCATATTTTGGTTGGATATTTTTGTTCATTATTTGTCCCTCCTTATAACGTAATTTCATTATTTACCTATATATTTTAACATAGTACATCGTAAATTACAACATTTTTTTCTAAAATGTAATAATTGTAGATTATTTCTCTTTTTTTACTATAGATTTGTTTAGCATTTCAATAAAATCTTTGTTATTCTTTGTTTTATAAAACATATTAAATATCTTTTCGCTTGTTTCTATTAACTGTCCTCCACTTTGAGAATTTAAAAGCTTATGTATTTTTGTAGATGCTTCCATTTCTTCTTTTGTAAGTAATAAATCTTCACGTCTTGTTCCTGATTTGTGTATATCAAGTGAAGGGAAAATCCTTCTTTCGCTTAACTTCCTATCTAAATGAACTTCCATGTTTCCAGTTCCTTTAAACTCTTCAAATATTATTTCATCCATTCTACTACCTGTTTCAGTTAATGCTGTTGCTAGTATTGTTAAACTTCCACCATTCTCTATGTTTCGTGCTGCTCCAAAGAATTTCTTAGGGAAATGTAAGCATGCTGGATCTAAACCACCTGATAATGTTCTACCAGAAGGTTCTACCGACAAGTTATTGGCTCTTGCAAGCCTAGTTATACTATCTAAAAGTATAACCACATCTTTGTTATGTTCTACTAGTCTTTTTGCTCTTTCAAGTACCATCTTGGCTACTTTAATATGGTGTTCTGGTGATTCATCAAATGTTGAGGCTATAACTTCTGCATCTATTGAACGCTCAATATCAGTTACTTCTTCTGGTCTTTCATCAATTAATAATACAAGCATTGTTATCTCTTTATTATTTTTTAATATACTATTTGCGATTTGTTTTAGTATAGTTGTTTTTCCTACTTTCGGTGGAGCAACAATCATTCCTCTTTGGCCTTTTCCAATTGGTGCCAATAAATCTATTATTCTCATTGTTATTGCTGCTTTTTCTGTTTCAAGCTTTAATCTCTCATTTGGATAAATAGGTATTAATGCTTCAAATGATTTTCTATTTAATGCTACATCTACAGTATCACCATTTATAGATTGTACGTATATCATAGATGGAAACTTGTTCTGAGGTTCTGTTGTAAATCTTGCTATTCCTTTTAACATATCTCCACTTGATAAATTAAACCTTCTTATTTGAGCTCCGGAAACATAAATATCTTTATTCCCAGATAAGTAATTATCACTTCTTAAAAAACCATAGCCATCTGATAATACCTCTAGTATTCCTTCTGCTATATAATCTGTTTCGGCATTTTCAATTTGAATATCCGTTTTAACATCAAGTTCTTTTTTTTCTTCTAGCATTTTTATTATTTCTTCGATTAAATATTCTTTCTTTAATCTTTGATATCCATCCAGTTTAATCTTTTCTGCAATTTCTCTTAATTCTGTTAATGTGGATTTTTTCAAATCTTCTTTATTGTACATTCTTATTCCTCCTTTAAATCTGCCATAAAATCATAACCAATTGGTTTTGTTAATATTACATTGTAGTATTCTCCAATAATAATTTTATCAACATTTTCTTCAACATTTAAATATATTTTAGGATCTACATCTGGAGCATCCATATATGATCTACAAATATAATTCTCATTATCTTCTGTAACATCCTCTACAATTACTTCTAATTCTTTTCCTATTAAACTATTCGTTTTTTCTTTTATTACTTGTTGTTGAGCCTCCATTATCTTTTCATATCTCTCTTGCTTAAGTTTTTCATCTATGTCTCCTAGTATTTCCATTGCTTTCGTATCTTCTTCTTTAGAAAACGTAAAACCACCTAATCTATCAAACTTTAAATCATATACTGCTTGTAATAATTCTTTAAAATCTTGTTCTGTTTCTCCTTGGTAGCCTGTCATAATAGTTGTACGTATTATTGCATCTGGAAGCTTTATCCTTATTTTATTAACTAAATCATAGATTTCTTGTTTACTTGTATGTCTATTCATAGCCTTTAACATATTATCCGATATGTGTTGAATTGGTATGTCAAAATACCTGCAAATCTTATTATTATATTTCATTTCTTCTATCAATTCATCTGATACTTTACCAGGGTACATATATAGAATCCTTATCCATTTTAATCCCTCTAGTTTGGAAAGTTCTTTCAATAATTCTACTAATTTAACTTCACCATATATATCTATTCCATAAGATGTTGTGTCTTGTGAAATAACACAGAGTTCCTGTATTCCTTTTGAAACTAAATCTTTAGCTTCTTTTAATACATTCTCTATTCTTCTACTTTTTAAACTACCTCTGATTAATGGAATTGCACAATAATTGCATCTATTATTGCAGCCATCTGAAATTCTTAAATATGCCATTGGAAATGTCGAAGATATTTTTCTTCCATAGAAATTTAAACAATAATTTGAATTTGTAATATTAAAATACTTTGAAAAAATGTTATCGAAGTTTTCATACTCATCTACACCAATAACCAAGTCAACTTCTGGTATTTCTTGATAAATTTGTTTTTTATATCTTTTTGCAAGACATCCTACAACTATTATATGCTTGCAGTTTCCTTTACTTTTATAATCTGAAAGCTCTAAAATTGTATTTATTGCTTCTTCTTTTGCAGAATTTATAAATCCACATGTATTTATAATTATAACTTCTGCTTGAGCCATCTCATCAGTTAGTATATTATCTCTTTTTTGTAAATATGTAGCTATCATTTCACTATCTACTTGGTTTTTAGTACAACCAAGAGTAACTAAGCTTACCTTCATTTTGTCCTCCTTATACTTTTTATATTATATCATGAAAGCATCAAAAATCAACAAGTTTAATAGACTACTTTACTTTTATTTAATTATAATAAACAATTTGAGACCATTTATCATACTATATATTATCTGGAGGTAATAACATGAAATTAAAAAACATAAATGTAGGACTTGGTATAACAGGTTCTTTCTGTAATTTGTCAAACTTAGAAGAAATAATTAATGAATTAAAAAGTGAAGGTGTAAAAAATATTCTTCCAATTATATCATATAGTATTCAAGAAGAAACAAACCGTTTCGGAAATCCTAAAGAAACTATAGAATTATTAGAAAAGCTAACTGATAATAAAGTTATAGATACTTTATCTAAAGCAGAACCAATTGGACCTAATAATTTGATTGATATTATGATCATATCACCTTGTACGCGGAAACACACTTGCCAAAATGGCAAATGCTATAACTGATACCCCGGTCCTTATGACTGCTAAAAGTCATATTCGAAATGATAAGCCCGTATTAATTGGGATATCCACAAATGATGCATTAGGATTAAATGCTAAAAACCTGGGTCTACTATTAAATTCAAAAAATGTATACTTTATACCTTTTGGCCAAGATGATTATGTTAAAAAACCAAAGTCACTTGTCTATGATTATACTAAAACTATTGATTCAATCATCCAAGCCTTAGAAGGCAAGCAAATCCAACCAATATTAAAAGTATAATAAAATACCTAGAACATTAAACTATTTGTTTAATATTCTAGGTGTAATATGTTTCCTTTATTTTTTTTTCCACTCTATTAATTCTTTAAATATTTTTAAACCTACTATCCATTTGTATAATATATGCATCTGCTTTCTAATATTTTCTGAATAATCCTACCACTTTACCTAATATTTGAACATCTTTTATTATTATTGGTTCCATGAAATCATTTTCTGGTTGTAAACGAACATGAGTTTTTTCTTTATAGAAGGTTTTTACTGTTGCTTCGTTTTCTATCATAGCTACAACTATTTCTCCATTTGTAGCCGTATTTTGTTTTAAAACTATAATGTAGTCTCCATCATGTATTCCTACATTAATCATACTTTCTCCCTTTACTTTTAACATGTATGTTTTTCCATTTAAAGCAGCTTTTGGTATGAAGTTTGCCGGTAGTTTAAAATAATCCTCTATGTTTTCCTCTGCTAAAATAGGAGCTCCAGCTGCAACATTTCCAACTAAAGGTATAGAAAATAAATTTACATCTTTTTCATCAGAACTCTCTTCATTATCTACAATTTTAATAGCTCTGGTTTTTAAATCCTTTTTTGCAATATATCCTTTTTCTGCAAGTCTAGTTAAATATAAATGAACCGAAGAGGTTGATTTAAGTCCTACAGCTGCGCATATTTCCCTCACTGAAGGTGGATACCCATTTTCTTTTATTTGTTCTTTTAAGAAATATAATATTTTTTGTTCGTTTTCTTTTAACATACTTTACCCCCAAACATTTGTTTTAATTATAACATATAAAAAAAGAATGTCAAACGTTTGTTTGCATCCTTTTAAATATTTATTTAAGTACTATTCCTTTTTTAAACTCCTAGACTTATTCCTATATCTTTTGCCAACTTAATCAATTCATTACTATTCATGTCTATTTGCCTCACACCTCTTGTTTTAGGAAACTCCATTTTAACAAGTTTTGTACCATCTACTCCAACAACATGTCCATGTTGCTCATTTATTAGTAGCTCTAATGCATAATTTGCCTGTAAAGAAGCATTAATTATATCAACATGAGAAGTTGTTCCACCTCTTTGTAAATGTCCTAAAATAATGTTCCTAGTTTCAATGCCCGTCTTCTCTTCAATTGCTTTAGCAAGTACTTCTGAAACCCCACCATATCTTTTTTGTTCATAACTATCTTCAACCATTTTTAATATTGTTTCATCTTTCCCTTGTTCTTTAGCTGCCTCTGATGTTACTACAATAGCATATCTCTTTTTATCTATAGTTTCTATTGCTTTCTTACATATTACATCCATATCATAATCTTGTTCTGGGAGAAGTATAATGTCTGCATCTGATGCCATTCCTGTTTATAATGCCAAATAGCCTGATGTTCTTCCCATAATTTCTACAACCATTATTCTTTCATGAGACGATGCTGTAGATTTTAGTCTTTCAATATTTTCTACATTGTTCCTTATTGCTGTATCAAAACCTATAGTAGGGTTGCTTGCAATCATATCATTATCAATTGTTTTGGGAATTCCTACTGTTGGCATTCCTCTTTCATTTACAACTCTTGCAGAATCAAGTGAACCATCTCCACCTATTACTACTAGTCCTTCTACACCAAGTTCTTTTAAGCCATCTATTCCTTGTTCTGTTAAATCTTTATAAATCTTTTTTTCTTTATCTACTAAATAATAGAAAGGACATTCCTTATTTGATGAACCTAAAATGGTTCCTCCCATTGTTTCTATACCTAAAACATCTTCTTTTTCTAAATCTGTATAATATCCTTCAACAAAACCTTTATAGCCATCTAATATCCCAACAACGTCTATCCCTTTATTTTTAGCACTACATACCACTGTTTTAATAGCTGCATTTAATCCCGAGCAGTCTCCTCCTGCTGTCATTATTGCAATTTTTTTCATATATCTCTACCTCTCTTTTCAACTCTCTAGAATACTGCATAATTATATCCATACTTTTAATGTTTTTCAAGCAATTTTGTAATATATTTTTATTCTCTTTATAATTTTAAATTTTTTAAATTACTTTCAAGACTTTTAATATCTTTTGTTAAATAATTTCCAACAACAGCTTTATCTGCACCAAGTTCATATGCTTTTCTTACGTTAGATTCATTAACACCACCATCAATTACTATTATAAGCTTTGGAGACATTTCCCTTAACTCTGCTATTTTACTATATGTGTTTTTTATAAATGATTGTCCTCCTTTTCCTGGTTCTACAGACATAAGAAGAACTATATCTATATCATTTATATATGGAACAAGAACCGATACGTCTGTTTGTGGTTTTATGGATACACCTATATTTATATCTTTTTCTTTTTTAATCCTTTTTAATAATTCTAATATGCTTTTTAAATCTTTTATTTCTTCATGGATAGTTACACTGTCCGCACCTAAATCAACTGCTTTTATAATATGTTTTTGTGGCTCTGCCACCATCAAATGAACATCAACTTTAAATCCATATTTTTTAACTGTTATAATTTCATTTAGATGTTCACAAGTATTTTCTACAAATACACCATCCATTATATCTAAGTGTATTTCATCTATATCCATTATTTTTTGTTCTTTTAATAGAGTTAGAAATTTTTCTATATCCTCTGCTTGTAAAACAGAAGGTAATATTTTAATCATTCTTTCACCTCCAAAGTATAATATCTTATTAATTAAAATTCTTCTTTAATCATCCAGTTAGAATATATCTTTATTTCTTCATCTGATAAAAGTTTATCAAAGGTCATCATACTATAAAAATCAAAACTTCCTGGAAAGTCATTATCAGAAATCCTGTTTCCTATACTATACGCTCCTGCTACAATATTCTCTGATGGAGCTAGTATACAAATAACATGTTTTGTATTTAACATCTCGGCCTCTGATTTTGCTCCAGCTGCTACGGTTGTTGCTTGCTTAATTCCATTAACGTATGATATTGCTCCTGTAGTTCTTGCATTCCATGCCACTGAAGAATTTGACCCACTATTAGTATATAAAGCAATTCCATTTCCTGCACTATTAAGCCTAGAATCAAATATAATACTGTTTATTGTTTTAGGTGTAAAATTTAATAATAATGTTTTTACTTTCCCCTGGTTAATAATATTATTTCCTCTATTCATAACATCTTTAGAAAAGCGTAAACATGTAACTCCATTTACATTAGAATATCCACTAGTTTCATTCCAAATAAAGTTAATTAATTTAATATCGTTTCCATTCCCAGATAAATCCTTCAATATGTCCTTGTCCTCTGATGTATTAGTTTTTCCTTTTACAGAATACATACCGATAATTCCTTCCATGTATTTATCTCTTAAAAGTTCTTTTGTTACTTGCTTTATTAAAGGATCGTTTGTAGTTACCACTACTTGTCCATTAGAAGTTATTGTAATTTTATCTTTATAATCATTTGATATAATCACATTATCTGCGTTAAAACTTCCTGTTAAATTACTATTGGCTAGCTCTAATGATAATTGCTCTTGTATAATTGATATATCGTTTCTAATTTTAGATTCTTTTGCCTTTTCTATAGTAGAATTACTTGTTAGTGATAATATTATTGCACTTGCTAATATTATCATTAATATTATAGTTATTACTAATATAATTAAACTTATTCCACTATTTTTTATTTTCATATTTTACACCTCTTATTATTTGTATTTTTTTAACTCTTTTTCTTTTAATTCATTATATAGCTTTATATATCTTTCATATCTTCCTTTATCTATTCTATTATCCTTAACTTCTCTTTTAATTGCACATTCTTTTTCATTTTCTCCTATATGACTACAATCAATATAATTACAGTTACTAGAATTCACATTAAATTCAGGATAATAATCTTTTAACTCTTTTGATTCTATATCATAAATTTCAAAGCTAGAAAAGCCTGGTGTATCAAGTAAATATATATCCTTGTTATTTTCATTGATTTCATATATAACAACAGACCTTGTTGTATGTTTACCCTTTTTACTTTTTTTTGATATTTCTCCTATTTGTATTTCGTGGTAACTATCTGCTAATTTTTTTATTATACTAGACTTACCAACTCCTGATCTTCCAGAAAATGCACAAAGTTCTCCATTTGATATAGGTCCTAAAAAGTCTATATTTGACACTTCATTTTTCTCAACGCTACTTTTTATTACATTATACCCTAACTCTCCATACACTTTTTCTATATGTTTCGCTACATTATCTTCTTCATCTAAATCCGTCTTATTCACAACTATTATTGGTTTAATATCTTTACTCTCTGCAAGAATTATCTGTTTATCAAGTAGTAAAGGATCCAATATCGGATCCTTCGTAGCAACTATTATATACATATTATCAATATTAGCTACAGATGGACGAATAAAATCGTTTTTTCTTTCATGTATCTTTGTAATTAAAGTTTCACCATATGATTCCTCTAAGGAAACAATATCCCCTACTTTTATAGCATGATCTCTTTTTATAATTCCCCTTATGCCAACAATTAATTCTTTATGTTCATCTGTCCTAACTCTATATTTATCTAATAATATTTCTACTACCCTAGCTTTCATTTTTACCTCTTTCATTTAAAATGTTATATTTTGAGTGTCTTTTAACACTCCATCTATATATATTGTAAGCACTGCAGTAGTATAACCATTTACTGTTACATCTACACTGTTATAAGGACTCTTCACTTTTTTATCATAAATAGTGTTTGTTACTCCTTCTACTTTTGCCATTACTTTAACAGTAATATCTTTTGGGTCTTCCTCTTCTTCAATGTCTATATAACTTTCTACCGCTATTGTTACCACTTTAGATTTTTGTATTCTATTTACAGAAAGTTCAATTAAAGTCCCCTCTTCTATCTCTGCATTTTGTTTTTGGCTTTGGGTAAGTACTGTACCATTTGATTTCGAAGCATCTTCAGAATAATTAACGCTTACCTTAAGACCTAAGTCTTGTAATGTTTTTTTTGCAACTGTTTCAGACATTGTAAGTACATTTGGCATTAATAGTTTCTTTTTACCATTTCCCTTACTTACTATAATCTTAATTTTATCACCTGCTTTTATTTCTGCATCTTTATCAAATTCTTGTGAAATTATTAAGTTTTCTGGAACTTTATCATCTGTCTTAAATTCAAATTCAGGGACAAGTTCTAAGGCTTCTAAATCATATTTAGCAACCGTATAATCTTTTCCAACAACATCAATCATTTTTACAATTTTAGCACCTTTGCTAACCACAACGCTTATTCTAGCAGAGGGTAATGTTTTTCCTTTCTCTATTGATTGAGATATAATTTTGCCATCTTCATACTCATTACTATAGGCATATTCATCAAGTGAAATAACTAACCCTTTTTTTCTATATTCTTCTTTTACATCTTCAAAAACTTTATCAATTAAATCTGGTGCTTCTGTTATTGCTTCTACATTTTTTTCATTAAATTTCATAATAAGGTTTATTGTAAGTCCAATAAGTATTCCTAAACAAACTACACCTATACCAATAAATGCATACATTTTCTTTTTATTTTTTTTAGGTCTAGCAAATATATCTTCTTCTATGTTTTCTTCTGATTTATCTATATGTTTTGAGCTTTTATTCGTTGATTTATCATTTGCTTTTGAAATATCATTGTCATCTTCGGCATTTGTCCTTCTATTTCTTCTAGAAGATTCTGATTGGTTTTGATTTTTATTTTCTTCTATTTCTTTCATTCCTATTACAGGTATAAACTGAGTTGTTGATATAGAAATATCCGAATTGGATTTTAAAAACTTTTGATTTGGATTATGCATTGCTGTATTTAAATCATCTAATAGTTCAGATGCCGTTTGATATCTATCCATAGTGTTTTTAGCCATAGCTTTAAGTATTATATCATTTAAGGCATCAGAAATTTCATTATTTACTTCCTTTGGCATTTTAGGCTTTTCTTGTATTTGTTTTAATGCTACTGATACTGGAGATTCTGCATTAAAAGGCAATTCACCTGTTGCCATTTCATACATAACGATTCCTAAAGAATATATGTCTGATTTTTCATCAGTATAACCTCCTTTTGCATGCTCAGGAGAAAAGTAATGTACTGACCCTATTGTACTAGAGCCAAATGTAGTTATCGTTGCAGAACTACTCATTTTAGCAATACCGAAATCTGTAACTTTAGCTTGGGTCATATTTCTTGTAAGTACAATATTTTGAGGCTTAATATCCCTATGTATAATTTTAGACCTATGAGCAGCCTCAAGAGCTGAAGCTATTTGACAAGAAAGAGCAAGTGTTTCTTTTAGAGAAAGATTCCCTTTTCTTTCAATATAATCTTTTAATGTGTCTCCTTCTAAAAGCTCCATTACAATATAGTTTATTCCTTCTTCTTCACCAACATCATATACTGATACTATATTAGGATGAGTAAGACTTGCAGCTGATTGAGCCTCTATTTTAAATCTTTTTACAAATAAAGTATCTGTTGAAAACTCATCTTTTAATACTTTAATTGCAACGTATCTATTAAGTAGTTTACACTTAGCCTTATAAACAGTTGCCATTCCACCATTTCCTATATTCTCAATTATTTCATATCTGTTCCCAAGTGTTTTTCCTATTAAATCCATATTGCTTCTCTCCTTTATACTTTAATCACATTCAACATATATTACAGATATGTTATCTGTTCCGCCGCGTTTATTTGCCATTAGCACAAGTGCTTCACAAACTTTTTCATTTTTAGTTTTATTTATAACTTTAAAAATTTCTTTATCATCTAACATATTTGTAAGTCCATCTGTGCAAAGAAGAAATTTATCCATTTTTTTTATATTCTTTTTAAATACTTTACATTTTAAATTTTTGTTTAGTCCGATTGCATTTACTAGCATATGTCTTTGTGGATGGTTTGCTGCTTCCTCTTTATTTATAATTTTATCCTTTAAAAGTGTATTTATATATGTATCATCTTCTGTGATTTGCTCAAGGCTATCTTTAATATAGTATATTCTGCTGTCTCCAACACTTACATAATATGCAACCTGTTCATTAAGTAATAAAAGAGAGATTGTCGTTCCCATACCACTGTATTTTTTAATTGAGTTGCTCATAGTGTATATTTCTTTATTTACATACATCACAGCTTCTTTTATTATACTTGCTGTTATATTATTTAGATCTATATTTTTCACTAAATATTCTAAGACTTTATCACCTGTCAATTTACTTGCTATATCGCCGCTATTACTTCCTCCAACTCCATCTAGAACAATAAATAATTTTACTTTTTCATTAAATTCGTGTGTAATTATATAGTCTTCATTTCTTTTTCTATGATTTCCAATATTTGTAAGTTTATAATACATATTGTAATTAGCACCTCACCTTCTTATATCGTTTTGTTATTTTAAATATCTTTGTCTTAATTGGCCACAAGCTGCATCTATATCTTTTCCTAGTTCTCTTCTAACTGTTGTTATAATGCCCATGCTGTTTAATGTGGTCATAAACTGCTTAATACTTTCTTCTTTACTTTTAGTATATTCTTTTTCTTTAATTTCATTTACTGGTATTAAATTCACATGTGCTATCATTCCTCTTAAAAGTTTAGCAAGTTCTATTGCATCATTTTTACTGTCATTTACCCCATGTATTAGAGCATATTCAAAACTAATCCTTCTACCTGTTTGCATTATATAATATCTACAAGCTTCTAGCAACTCCTTTGTTCCATATTTATTTGTAATTGGCATAATTTCTTTTCTCTTCTTGTCTGTTGTTGCATGTAGTGATATAGAAAGAGTAGCTTGTATTTTTTCATCTGCTAACTTATATATATTAGGTACTATTCCAGAGGTTGATAAACTTATGTGTCTAGCTCCAATTCCAAGCCCCATGGGATTATTTATTTGTCTAATAGATTTTACTACATTATCATAATTATCAAGTGGTTCACCAATTCCCATATATACTACATTAGATATCTTTTCTTTCATATACTTTTCTATTGCTACAATTTGTCCTTCTATTTCAGAAGCTAATAAGTTTCTTTTATATCCCTCTTTAGTTGATGCACAAAACTTACACCCCATCTTACAACCAACCTGAGTAGATACACATATAGTATTTCCATGATTATATTTCATAAAGACTGATTCTATTGCATTAGAATCACTTAAGCTAAGCAAAAATTTATGTGTTCCATCTTTTGATTTTTGAACTTCTATTACTTGTAGTTTTACTATTTCACATTGTTTTTTTAGTTTTTCTCTTAAACTCTTTGATATATCAGTCATATCATCAAATGATTCTACTTGTTCTTTATGCAACCATTTAAATATCTGTTTTGCATGAAACTTTTTTTCTTCTAAGTTTTCTATATATTCTTCTAATTCTTTTAAAGTATATTCATTTATATTTATCATTTAAATTTTTCCCCTGTCTTTATATTAGCCCCCCTAATATACTCTCCAACCATCATTCTTTTACTGTTTTTTGCTTTTATCTCTATTAAATTAATATATCCATCTTTACACCTTATAGCTAGTATATTTTTCTTGTCATTTAAATATACTATTTCTCCAATATCAAAATAATTAGCAATATCCATACCAGAAAGTTTTGCTATTTCTTGTTCAGTTATATACTCTGCTCTATATATCTTATATGTTTTTTCTTCATCTATTTCTGCCCAAGCTGTTGGTATTGGATTAAGCCCCCTTACTAAATTGACAATTTCCTTTCCTGATTTAGAAAAATCAATCTTAGAAATTGCTCTATTAATTATAGGAGCTAAAGTATATATTCCTTCTTGCTTTTCTCTTGGAACCTTACCATTATTTTCTACTAGTTTTTCTAGTGTCTTTTTTAATGTAACAGCTCCTACAATAGCCATTTTATCGTGTAATGTTCCATATGTATCGTCATCTTCAATAGGTAAATCAGATTTATATATCATATCTCCTGTATCCATACCTTCATCCATATACATAGTAGTAATCCCTGTAGAATTATCACCATTTATTATAGCCCATTGAATTGGTGCTGCTCCTCTGTATTTTGGCAACAAAGAACCATGCACATTAATAGAACCATACTCTGGAAAATCTAACACAACTTTAGGTAATATTTTACCATATGATACAACTATTATTAAGTTTGGATTCCATTCCTTTAGTTTATCCATTACTTCATCATTATTGCGTAATCTTTCTGGTTGATATACTTCAATACCTTTTTCTTCTGCATATATTTTCACAGAAGATTTTGAAATCTTCATACCTCTACCAGCTGGTTTATCAGGATTTGAAAATACTCCTACAACATTGTAACCATTTTCTACCAGCTCTTCTAGTGATTTTTTAGCAAAATCCGGTGTTCCCATAAATACAATTCTTAACTCTTCTTTTTTCATATTTTCCTCCTCAAAATAATGTTTCTCTTATTTATATATTTTTTTATTGTTTTTTTTCTTCTTTCCGTTTTTATGTTCTAATTCATTTTTTGTTTTTTCCTTTGCTGCTTCAATCTCTTCATTCGTTGCTGTATAAATATCTCTTGCTATATCTAAGAATAACACACCATTTAGATGATCTATTTCATGACATATAACAATGGCTTCTAGTTCTGTTGCTTTAACTTTTATTTCTTTACCATCAATATCATATGCTTTAACTACTATTTTTTCAGGTCTATCTACTTCTCCAAAAACATTTGGTGAACTTAGACAACCTTCTTCTCCACATTGTTTGCCCGTTGCTTTTTCTATTATTGGATTTATAAGTACCTTAGGTCCTTCTCCAATATCATATACAACTATTCTTTTTAAAATTCCTACTTGTGGCGCAGCAAGGCCAACACCATCTTTGTCATACATTGTGTCAAGCATATCAAGGACTAGTTCCCTTACTTTATTATCTATTTCTTCTACATTTCTTGATTTTTTTCTAAGTAATTCATCAGTATCATTTCTTATTACTCTTATTGCCATTTTATGGGCCTCCTAACCTATATATCCTGGATTATTTGTTACCGTAAGAAGTACATTTTTATTCTTTATTTTATCATATTTTGAAAGATTTTCATATACTACTTTTAAACTTTCATTAGAAATTATGAGTTTTAATAGTATTTGAACTCTATATTTGTTACTTATTTTTTGAATAAATGGTGCTTTTGGAGAATAAACCTTGTATGTAATTTCATTCTTTTTAAATATTTCATATAACTTTTCGCATTCTTTCATCATTAATATTTTATCCATACTTGATAATTCTAAAAGCATTAGGTCTGTAAATGGAGGATAATTAAGTAATTCCCTATACTCTATTTCTTGTTCATAAAAATCTTCATAAGAATTGTTCTCTACACACTTTAGAACATATGAATCCATATCATATGCTTGAAGTATTACCCTGCCTTTTTTACTCCCTCTACCTGCTCTTCCTGACACTTGCAATAGATTTTGAAATGCCTTTTCATTAGATATAAAATCATTCCCTGCAAATGTATTGTCAACATTTATTACTCCAACAAGTGTAACATTTTCTATATCATGTCCTTTGCTTATCATCTGTGTTCCAATAAGGATATCTGCATTTCCCTCTTTAAAATCATTAAGTATTTCTTCATGTGAACCCCTTTTTATTGTTGTGTCCATATCCATTCTTGCAATTTTAGCCATGGGAAAGACTTCTTTTATCTTTTCTTCAATGTTTTGAGTTCCTGTTCCTCCAAGGGCAAGCTTTTTTCCATTACATTTTGGACATTCCTTAACAGTATTTTTTGTAAAGGAACAATAGTGGCATAATAAAAGTTTAGATTTTTTGTGATATGTTAAATTTACATCACAATTTATACATTTTAAAATTACCCCACAATCTTTACATGTAACATATGATGAAAATCCTCTACGATTTATAAATAAAAAAGTCTGTTCTTTTCTTTTTAAATTTTCTTCTATTTCTTCTTTTAATCTATTACTTAAATTATGATTTCCTAATAACCTTTCTTCTTTCATATCAACTGTTATTATATCTGGTTCTTTAGCAGCTCCTGGTCTTTTATCTAAATTATAATAGTCTATCTTATTAGTTTTAGCCTTGTACATTGTAGTGATATCAGGAGTAGCTGTTCCCAGCATTAAACACGCATTATATTCATTTGCAATAAAACTTGCTACATCCCTTGTAACATATTTAGGTTTAGTAAAAGAAGTATAACTAGAATCGTGTTCTTCATCTATTATAATTAAGCCTAAATTACTAATAGGAGCAAACAGCGCTGAGCGTGGCCCTATAACTATTTTTGTTTCATTGTTTTTAATTTTTCTCCATTCTACTTTTCTTTCTAGTAAAGTCATTTTACTATGAAGTACTGATACAATTTCTCCAAACCTTGATTTAAACCTTTGCTTTGTTTGGTGAGTCAGAGCTATTTCTGGAACAAGAACAATTGCTCCTTTATTAAGTGATAAACACTTTTCTATTATTTGTAAATACACTTCTGTTTTCCCACTTCCAGTAACTCCGTGCAATAAAGATACATTATATTCATTTTTTTCTAATTTTATATTCATGTCCTTAATTATCGTTTGTTGAGCACTTGTAGGGTTAAGTTTTTTAGTTTTTTCAATATACTCTTCATTTTCTTCTATAATTTCTTTTGTAATAACTTCAACATAATTATGCTTTTCTAAAGTTGAAATTATAGCTCTAGATATTCCTAAATTATTTATTATATCTGCAAGTTCAGCTTCTAAATATTCCTCTAAAAATCTCAATAATTTTATTTGCTTAGGACTAGTTATTTTTTCTGTAAATATGTCATGCTCTATTTCATCTATTGATTTACTTAATAATACTACTTTTCTCTGTTTACCTACTAGTTTTTTGCTTTTCTTTGTACCACTAGTTCCAGGTGGGAGCATTAACTTTAATGCTTCATAAACATTACAAAAATACATCTTTGAAATCCATTTTCCTATCTTAAGTCTAGTCCCGTCTAAATAACTTTCAGTATCTAGAATTGCTGTTAATGGTTTTAACTTATTAATATCTACATCTTCTTTTTCCTTTTTAAGTTTTACTACTATTCCTTCAATGTCTGTACCCTTACCTTTACCAAAATTTACTTCTACTCTCATTCCCACTTTTATATCTTCTTGCATATCAATTGGAACAATATAATCATATACCTTATTTAAATTTTTAACTGTTCTATCAACTAAAACTTTTGCTATCATATACCCACCTCCTGTTTTTATTCTTCTCTTATATACCAATTAGGAACTAGCATGAGATTGATGCCAGTTCCTAATTTCTTTTTTCTTTCCATTTTAAAAATTCTTCAATGATATAATCTGCCATCTCGTTTGTTGTGAGATTAGATGAATCAAAAATTAAATCATAATTCTTTTCTTCCCATATATCTATGTTATATTCTTCTAAATATCTTTCTCTTTCATAATTTTGTCTTTTTGTTATAGCCTCTTTTGCTTCTTCAACACAGCTATATTTATCTTCTATATTTCTATTCTCAGAATCAGATACTAATCTTTTGCTTGCAATGTCTATATCTACTTTTATAAATACTTTAAAGGAATCTTTTTCAAAAAACCATGCAAGCCTAGAATCTACTATTACATTATCTGCATTTTTTAAAAATTCTATTAACTTTTCATCTATCTTTTTATCTATGCATGAATTATCTTTTATATATTCATTAAAGCTTGCAAGATCCATCCCTGATTTTCTAGCAAGCTCCCTAAACCCATAACTCGCTGAATATATACCCATATTCAACCTTTTAGCAATTATTTTTACAACCCTTGATTTTCCTCCTGCAATATGACCATTAATTGTAATCATATTCTTTTTTTTCATCTTATTCTTCTATCTCCTTAACGATTTTTATTTTATCTTGTTCTAATTCAATCGCTGCAATGTCAACCGGATCTTTAATGTCTTCGTTGTCTTCTTCTAATCTTTTTTTAGCAATTTGTCTTGCTCTTTTTGCAACTGCAAGAGATATTTTGTATCTATTTTCAGCCTTATCTTTTAATTCACTTATATTCGGTTTTGATAACATATTTTCCTCCTAATTTTTTTCTATTTACTAATATATATAGTACCATAATAAATGTTTTTATGCAAGAATATCTTAAGAGAAAAAGAACCAAGTTTTAACCTGGTTCTTTTAACTTTTTAAGATAGAATATATTTTTTATTATCTTCGACAATTCCTTTTAAAAAGCTACATTTTGTGTATTTAGATGGGTTTGTTAAAAGTTCCCTTAAAACATCCCTAAAAACATTTCTAAGAATTTTAGAAATTGCTCTTGCCCCCATATTTTGTTTAATTGCTTCACTTGCAACATCCTTTACAAAGTTCTCATAAAGTTCAAGTTTAATGTTATTCCTTTCTAGGATTCTCGTTAATTTTGCAAGTTCTGAAATTTCTCCTTCTACCATTATCCTTTCAAGCAAGCTTTCTGAAACCTCATTCATTTTTATTAATACATTCATTCTTCCTACAAACTCGGGACTAAGTCCATATTTAACTATATCTTGCGTGTTTATTTCTGGAACACAATCTAAAGTACTTGTTTCATTTACAAATCCAATTTGTTTCTTAGATCTTTGCTTAGCTATTTCTTCTATGCCAGAGAAAGCTCCTGCAAATATAAACTTAACATTTTTTGTAGAAAATTCTTTTAACTGTCCGTTTACTCTTACTTGATAACTGCCATCCTCTGTCATTTTAAGAAGACTTTGAAGTACTCCGACCCCACTTACATCTCTTCCTGTCATTTCTCCTCTTGTTGCCTTTTTATCTATTTCATCGATGATTATAATTCCTCTTTCAGCTTTAGATATATCATTCTTTGCTGCTTCTATCAAGTCTTTTATTATTTCACGAACACTTCTTCCAACATAGCCTTCTTCGGTAAATTCGGTAGCATCTTGTTTAGTACATGGAATGTCTAGTTCTTTTGCTATTTGTTTAATCATTTCCGACTTTCCACTTCCTGTGCCACCCATAATTAGCATTACTGTTTTTAATGTGTCTTCTTCTTCAAAATTTCTACTGGGGTTACTTGATTCATGTGAATTATATATCTCCGAAATAGCAGTTCTTACTTGTTCATCCTGTCCAATTATTCTTTTTAGAATTGTTTTTTCTAATTCAATAATGTTAGGAAGTTCTTTTTGATTTTTTGCGTTTAAATTTTTTTCCTTTTTCCTTAAGTGCTCTTCGTATAAATCATCAATTTCTAGCTCTCTTTCCTCGTCTTCTTCATCATATTCGAATTCTTCTAGGTAACCACTATCTGCTAGCATATTAATTGCATTTTGATACGCTTCTTCCATCTGGTCTTCCATATCGTCATATAATTCTCCAAGGCAAACATCGCATAGTTTAATTCTGTCATCTTCAACTATAAACGGCTCATCTTGTCCATTAAATCCAATCTTTGCCAGTCTTCCACATCTTATACACCGTTTCTTATCAGAAAATTTTTTAAAAAAGTTACGCATTACAAACTCCCCTTTCAAATTGATATATTTAATTTACTTTAATTAAAATATTTTTACTGCGTTACACTTTAAACGAGTTTGCATACTATTTATGCAGCTAATATATCATAGTTCTGCTTGTTTTTCAATGTTTTATTTTCAAATGTTTGTAATTTGTTTTTCATATTAAACATATATTTCCATATATTTATATAAGGGGATTTAAATGATATTTAACTTTAACAAGATAAAAACATATTTAAAATTAATTTCTTTTTTAAGTATTATATGTATTCCGTTCTTTTTGCTTGTATTTTCTAAAGAATTTTATAATTTAACCTACTCTACTCTTAACTTGTTTGTAACTATTATTTTCCCTGCTCTTTTTCCTTTCATTTTATTTAGCAACTTTTTTATTATAAATGGATATTCAAAAATATTATCTAAAACATTAATTTGTAAACTATTTTCTCGTTTTTTTAATGTTTCATATTTTGGTGCTTCTGCAATAATTCTTGGTTTTTTATTTGGTTATCCAAATGGAGCAAAATATATAAATTACTTATTTGAAGAAAAAAGAATTTCAAGAAAAGAAGCTAACAATTTACTTTTGTTTACTAACAATGGCAGTCCTGCTTATATAATTTCATCCATCGGAATTGGAATATATAAAAGTATGGAAATTGGTTTAATACTGTTTACATCTCATATTTTTGCTTCCATTATAATCGGCAAGTTTTCTTCTTATTATAATAAAGAAAAAAAAGAAGATAGTTCTCATGCTTTTATAGAAAGCGATAATATAAAAAGGAAGATAACAATTTTTGAAAGCCTTGTGCAGTCTATTAAAAATACTGTTTTAACTTTAGAATTAATTTTAGGCTTTATGGTTGTCTTTAATATACTGCATTCTATAATTGTAAAATTACTTAATATCATTGTTTCAAATAATACTATTAATACAATCTTATTAGCGTTAATGGAAAAAACAAGTGGTATAAGTTTATTTTTCAAACTTGATATAGGCTATGGCTTAAAAATTATAATGACATCTATATTTTTAGGATTCAGTTCGTTTTCTATATTGTTTCAAATATATTCTTGTGTTTACAAAAACAAATTCAGTTTTAAAAACATATTAAAAGGTAAGCTTTTACATGGTATAATCTCAGGTTCCATATCATATGCTTTAATAAAAGTGCCTTATATAAATAAAAGAATATATGAAAGCATTATAGTAAGTAATAATATAGATGTATTTAATAGTAAGCGCTTGTTATCTTTATATTTTACTAACTCAATATTAATTATATTATCTATATATGTTTTTATAATCATATTACTAAAAAAGAAACGACTAGAATAATCTAATCGCTTGAAGGGGATAAATTTTAAATATGAGGTCACGTTCATATTATTATCTTTTTAATAATTTATATACTTTTTAGGAGGTGTTTTTTTGGAAAACAAACAATTCTTTGATCCATATAATTTTAATAATACTAATCCAAACATGAATTCTATGAATCCTATTAATTCAAATGTAATTGATGAACATAACAATATAATTCCACAGCAAATAAATCCTGCTATGTTTTATGAGCAACAATATTGGTATTACAACTATTTAACTAAAATGTTAGAATATAAAATTAAGCTAAAAGAATACGAAGCGTTAAACATAAAAAAACAATAAGTAATTTATACAATTTAGCATTTATTAAAAAACAGACTATAAACATAAGTTTATAATCTGTTTTTTATTTAAATTATACTGCTCTTTCTACTTTTCCTGACTTTAAACATCTCGCACAAACTTTTACACTTTTTACAGTACCTTCATTATTTACTTTTACTGATTGTAAATTTGGTTTTACAGTTCTTGATGTTTTTCTATTTGAGTGACTCACATTCTTTCCAAATGTTAATCCTTTTGAGCATACTTCACATTTTGCCATCTTATGTGCACCTCCTTAAATTTAGACTCTAATCTTTACCTGATATATTGTAACACAGCAAAGTCTAATAATCAATAGTTATATTTTAATTAATATTCCTAAAGCTTGGTTTGATAAATAACTTTTACTATTTGTTTTATGGTCATATCCTCCAGCCATTATAACTATATCGTTTGTTTTTAACTTTCCTTGCTCCTTTAGAATATTTATTCCAATAGTAGTAATTTCATCCAAGTTATATACATTAGGTATATATATAGGAGTAACTCCCCACTCTAAAGAAAATTGTCTATATGTTTTTTCATTAGCCGTTAATGCATATATAGGACATCCTGGCCTAAGTCCAGAAAGTAATGCTGGTGTTTGTCCTTTTTCTGATACACTTATTATTGCTTTAGCACCTGCAAACATTGCTGAACTACATAAAGAGAAAGTTATTCTTCTTTTATAACTTACGATGTCTTCTTCATCTTTTTTTTCTTCTGCGCTAGTATATGGTGTAAACATCTCTATGTTTCTTTTCTTTAATCTGTTCCATTACTTAATTGTATTTTCAATAGTTTCAGAGATTCCATTCATCATTTTAATACATTCTACAGGGTAATCTCCTAAAGCTGTTTCACCAGATAACATTATAGCACTGCTAGAGTCATATATTGCATTTGCAACGTCTGATACTTCCGCTCTTGTTGGCCTAGGACTATGTATCATGGATTCTAGCATTTGTGTTGCTGTAATAACTAGTTTTCCGCTTTTATATGCCTTTTTAATCATATTCTTTTGATTTATTGGAATAAGTTCAAGTGGCATTTCAACACCCATATCTCCTCTTGCAACCATTATTCCATCAGAATGTTCTAATATTTCTTCAAAATTATCTATTCCTTCTTGATTTTCTATTTTAGATATTATTCTTATTCTTTCTCCACCTATACTTTTTAAATATTCTTTTATTTCTATAACATCTGATGCTTTTCTTATAAATGAAGCTGCAATATAGTCTATATCATTTTCTAAACCAAATTTTATATCTGCTTTATCTTGGTCTGTTAGAGCAGGAAGAGATAATCTTATTCCTGGTAAATTAACCCCTCTTTTTGATTTTATTGTATCAGAATTTAATATTCTGCATTCTATTTCATTCTCTCTTATTTCTTCTACTAGTAATTCTATCATTCCATCATTTAACGATATTTGTGAACCCACATTTACATCATTAATAATGTTTTTATATGTAACATATACTTTCCCACAATCACCATTGCATTTTTCAGTAGTAAGAATTATGCTTTTACCTTCTTCTAAATAAGCTTCTCCATTATTAAAATCACCCAGTCTTATTTCTGGTCCCTTCGTATCTAATAATATTGCTACTCCTTTATTTTGTTCTTTATTGATCTTTTTGATAAGGTTTATCTTTTTTAAATGTTCTTCATGTGTTCCATGAGAGAAATTTAATCTTGCTACATCCATTCCTTCGTTTATTAATTTTGTTAACATTTCTTCACTTTCACTTGCTGGTCCAATCGTTGCTACTATTTTTGTTTTTCTCATTTTTTCCTCCTAAATTCTGATTATTGTTTATGTTGTCTTTGTTTTATATTCCTATATAGTATATGTTATTTTAATATGCTTTGTCAATAATTAAATAAAGTTAAATATAAAGCAGACTGAATATTTTCTCATAATTATCACACGTACAAACTATCAAACATAATATGCTATATAAATGGAGTGATGATGCGTGAATAATGTATGTTTTGCTATAGTTGTTAGAGAACAGGCTTGCCAAAATGGTGTTCCTGTTACTTCTGAAAAATCATACTCAAATATTAGTAGTATGGAAAATATACTATTAAATTTTGGTTACACTCTTACGATATCTTCTTACGGATCATCGAGCATTCTGCTTGCTTTTAATAATCCAACCTTAGGATATCGAATAAACTTTTCTATAACTAATCCTGGTATTGGTATTTTTGATTTACCAATCGATGGAGGAAGCTATAGAATAACCATATTGTCACAAAAAAGGCCTTGCAACATCTCATGTGTTTGTAATGATTGCAATTCTTTAGTCTAATATATTGAGGTGGTTTTATGAATAATTTTAATATTGATATAACAATTAGAGATGTCTGTTGTACTAAATGCTGTCGTTCTATAAATGAGCGTACAGTCCAGATAACTGACCCTGATAACCTTATACCTCTCCAAGATTGTTATTCTGCACATATAATACCAAGTGGTGATAATAGGGTTTTAATAATTATCCAAAAATCTTATTTTTATATAGTTAGATTTGCATATAGTAAAGTAACAACAAGGATTTGTTTGCCTTGTGGTGATAATTGTTGTGAACATGTATTAGAAATAAAACTAAATGATATTAAGACTAATTAAAACTAAGAAATATTGTAATTTAATATTTCTTAGTTTTTTAATATGTATATTACATATCTTTTATTTAAATACTGGAAAACCATTATTTTTATTTGAATTAATTTCCCATTTATCAGTTCCAAAATTTAATAGTATAACAAAAGCTTCCGACTTCATGAATTCTTCAGTTTTCTTTTCTGCTTTTCCCGGAATATCTTCACCAGTTACTCCTCCTAAACTTTCAATTCCTTCTTTATAATAATTATTTGCAAGGCCTATCTCATTACCATATCCTAAGATTTCTCCTGTGAATCTGCTTGTACCACTTGCATTATTTACTACTTTTCCAAAGTTGTATGAATTTGATACTATGCATCCAGCACCATTCCATCCCGTTATGCCTCCAACATGTGCAGAACTGCCTATGATTTCCCCATCAGCTCTAACTAGGCCTGTATTATAACAATTAGTAATAATGGCTGTACTACCTGTATTATTACCCGATATTCCACCAGTATTGTATCCACCACCAGTAGTTGACACCCCATTATTAGTTACAATTCCACTATTATAACAAAACTGTATAATTCCTCCTCCATTTTGACCTGCAATTCCTCCTGAATATGCATAATAACCAGAACTGTAATTTTCTATCTTACCTAAATTATATGAATATTCTGTGGTTCCTCGATTTACACCGACAACTCCTCCACCATACATTCGAATTTGATTTTTAGACTTTACCTTTATATTTCCTGTATTATATGAATTACTTAATTTGCTATTTAAACCAAGACGCCCTGTAACACCACCAGTACCCTCATATCCACCAGTAACAGTTCCTGTATTGTATAAATTTTCTAATGTTGAAATACTTTCTTCAAGTACTTGTCCCACAAGACCTCCAATGTGAGCTCCCGTTGAATTTACTGTAGTATTTAAATTTGAACAATCTTTTATTATATTGTCCACTCCTGTTACATAACCTACTAACCCTCCAACATTACTTAAAGCTTCTACATATCCTTCTTTTAGTATAACACCTGAGATTTGACTGTTTTTCATATGACCAAATAAGCCTTGATAACTTGATTTTGCCTTTATATATATTCCTGATATAACATGTCCATTACCATTAAATATACCACTAAACGGATTTGAAATCGTGCCTATTGGTACCCAGCTTATTCCACTACTTAAATGCATATCATCTGCTAAATTTATAGTTTTTCCACTAAAGTTATTACCTTCGTTCACAAGTTTAGCAAGTCCCGCCAATTCTTTTGGACTAGATATACTAAATTCATTATTTGTATCGGTATACCATGTTGTATCAATATCACCCTTCCAATTGTTTCTTACCAAGTCACCCTTTTCTGATATATCATAACCTTCCATCATATTTAAGTTGTTGTTATTTAAATATTGTTGTACATATTCTTTAACATTAGCTCCCTTATCACTTAATTCATATTCTGCCTTTGCTAAATTAACAGCTTCTCTTAAATTTGAAACATTAGATTTATGCGTTGCCTCTTTAGATTTGCCTACAATATTACTAGAATTTAGTACTAATATTATTGTCCCCGCAAGTATTATCATTACTATAATTGTTATTACTAATACTATCAGTGATATTCCTTTGTTTTTTTTCATATTTTTACCTCCCACAAAACTAGTAAAACTAAAATTGCTTGTGTATCCATAATTACATTCGTATTCCTATACCATTATATCATATTTATTATTTATATTGTTTTTATTGTATCTAATTTCCCCTCATTAAAAATAATATTATATAATTTTGGAACTGTATCTAAAGTTATATTTTTATCCTTAATGTATTTATTTAATGATTCTATTACTTTTATTCCCTCAACTGTTTTGCCATTAAGCTTTTCTATAGACTCATTTAATGTGTAACCTTCACCTATAAGTTTGCCACAAGAAAAATTTCTGCTTTTTTCACTCATACAAGTAAGTATTAAATCACCTATACCAGCATATGTATGCATTGTTTCTTCCTTACCACCAAGACTTTTAATAACTTTCATAATATCATTAATGCCTCTTGCAAGATAGGCTGCTTTTGTAGAATCTGCTGATTTCATTCCATGTAAAATTCCCGAACCAATAGCAACGGCATTTTTAACTGCACCACAAACTTGCACTCCTACAGGGTCATTTGAAATTTCAATAATAAAATTATCATTTTTTATAATATTATATATTGCTTCTAAAGCCTTATTATTTTTTCCAGCAAGTATGAAATATATAGTTTCATTGTTTGCAATTTCTATTGCAAAAGATGGTCCAGAAAGAGCACATACTTTGTCTGTATCTAATATTTTTTCAAAGGTTTCAGTTGTAGTTTTAAATGTTTCCATATCAATACCTTTTGTAGTGCTACAAATTAATTGATCTTTATAATAAGGTTTTAATAATTGAGCGGTAGAACTTATAGCAACAAAAGGTAAACAATTAATAATCATTTTAGAGCCTTTAATAGCCTCTTCTATATCATTAGTTATTTTTATTTCCTCTGCTATTTTAACTCCTTTAAGTAATTTAGAATTTTCCCTTTCCTTTTCTATTAATTCCTTTTCCTCTTTAAATTTAGTCCACATACAAATATTTTTTTGGCCATTTTCAAATAATACTTTAGTAATTGCAATACCTAAAGCACCTGTTCCAAGAACTGTAATTTTCATTATATACTTCCTTCCTTCTTATGTTTCATATAATTAACATTATTTATCTTCTTTTTTATCTAATTTAATATGTAATTCTTTTAACTGATTATCTTCAACTATGCTTGGAGCATCAGTCATTTGGCACGCTGCATTCTTGTCTTTAGGAAAAGCTATTGCATCTCTTATTGATTCTAGACCAAGAATTAACATTACTAGACGGTCTAAACCATACGCTAGTCCTCCATGTGGCGGAACTCCATATTTAAATGCATTAAGCAAGAATCCAAATCTATCCTCTGCTTCTTCATCTGTAAAGCCAAGTATTCCAAATACTTTTTTTTGAAGTTCTCTAGAATGTATTCTTATACTTCCTCCTCCAAGTTCTGTTCCATTTAATACAAGATCATATGCTTTTGCTCTTACCTTTAATGGATCAGTATCTAGTAATTCAATATCTTCATCCTTTGGTGCTGTAAATGGATGATGAACTGCATAATACCTTTTATCTTCTTCATCATACTCAAACATAGGGAAGTCAACAACCCACGTAAAGTTATATTCGTTTTTATTTATTAAATCTAGTCTTTTAGCCATTTCACACCTTAGTGCTCCAAGTGATGCAAATACCACATCATTTTTATCTGCAACTAAAAGAACTAGATCTCCTTCTTTTACTTCTGTTCTTTTAACTACTTGATTTATTTGTTCTTCATTCATGAATCTTAGAATGTTTGATTTATACTCACCGTTTTCAATAGCAAACGAAGCTAATCCTTTAGCTTTATATATTTTAACAAATTCTATCAGTTCATCTATTTGCTTTCTAGTATATGCAGCTGCTCCTGGAACAGTTATTGCTCTTACACTTCCACCATTTGCTATTGTATCTGCAAATACTTTAAAATCACATCCTGCAAAAATATCAGACAAATCTTTAAGTTCCATTCCAAATCTTAGATCTGGTGCATCAGAACCAAAATGTTCCATGGCCTCTTTATATGTAATTCTATTAAATGGTATATCTATATCCACATCTACAACTTCTTTAAATAATCTTTTCATGTATCTTTCTTGTATTTCCATAATGTCTTCTTCATTAATAAAAGAAAGTTCCATGTCTATTTGTGTAAATTCTGGTTGCCTATCAGCTCTTAAATCTTCATCTCTGAAACATCTTGCTATTTGAATATACCTATCATAACCAGATAGCATTAATAATTGTTTGAAAATTTGAGGTGATTGAGGAAGTGCATAAAACTTTCCTTCATTTACTCTACTTGGAACCAAATAGTCCCTAGCTCCTTCTGGCGTACTTTTTGTAAGTATAGGTGTTTCTATTTCCAGGAAACCTTCTTTGTTAAAAAAGTCCCTGGTCACATTACATATTTTACTTTTCATAATTAAGTTGTTTTGCATGTCTTTTCTTCTTAAGTCTAAATATCTATATTTCATTCTTACTTGTTCTGAAATATTAGAATTTTGTTCTATATTAAACGGTAGAGTTTCACACTCTGATAAAATTCTAATTGATTTTGCTTTTATTTCAATGTTTCCAGTAGAAATTTTTGAGTTAACCTTTGATTCTTCTCTTTTTACTACTTCTCCTTCAATTGAAAGCACATATTCACTTTTTATGCGGCTTGCCTTTTCAAAGTCTTTTGCTACATCCTTACTATCTATAACAACTTGTATGATTCCGAGATCGATCCCTTAAATCAACAAATATAATACTCCCCATATCTCTTCTAACTGCTACCCATCCCATAACAGTTACTTGCTTCCCTACATAATTATCATTTAGCTCTCCACATCTTGCAGTCCTTTTTTGACCTGTAATTAATTCTGACATTATAATACCTCCATTTTGTCCTCTAATTTTGTGATTATATCATATAGTCAGTAAGTATTGCAATAGATTAATATTATATTTATGTTGACATAAAATTAGCTGCGTGATATAATCTATTTAAAATTTTATATATCTTTTAAAAAATTTTATAGGAGGTAGAAATATGTTTAAAACACTTATTGAAAAATCAACATCCGTTTCTAAACTAAATTTCCAAGGAGGAGAAAAAGAAGCAATTTTAAATGCAATCTCTGGCTTAGAAATTATCGGAAAGTTTATCATTAAATATGAGCTTTCTGATGATAAAAAAGAATTACAGTTTGCTTTACGGTACATTCCACTGATGGTTGATGGAGATATTGAATATCTCTCATACGAAGAAACAGATGAATGGAAAGAACTCATGGATATTGTTTCAGAAAAAACACCATACGCTAAGTTAGTTGATGATAACAGAATTAAAAACAATATTATTAAGTTTACATTAGAAATTGAAAACCTTGATGGGTTTCTTTCAACTCTTGAAAACTTTTGGCTTACTTCATCAATAGCTGTATAATTACATAAACGATAGGAATTAATTTTCCTATCGTTCTTTCTATAGTTTAATATGTAAGCCCTATAGAAATATCTCCTATAGGGCTGCTCTTACATTATTCTTTGCAAGTAATCTTTAACCTTATGTCGTAAATTGCAAATAGTTCATTTAAATAATCATTTAAACTAGCTTCAGATCTCTTTTTAATGTTGTAATCATTTTCTAACTCTGTTCTAATTCTATCATTACTAATTAGAACTAGAGCCGCCACCTCTGATGGCATATATGCTTTTCCAAACAGACCCTTTAAGTCAACTGGTGTTATCTCATAGTTCTCAATACTTTTTAATTTAATGTCTCTTAGTTCATATTCTACATTTAGTATTCCATTTGAATCAAGTTGGAAAGACAACAAGTCTGTTTTAATAGAAAAAATAGAATTATATACTACCTTTATAGTTATACTAGAACCTATAAGCCAATCTAAGTTGTCTTTGTTTTGTCTTTTATTATGAGTAAGGATCATTTCCCCTTTTTCCTCTAGTAAAATTATTTCTGTTTCTTCATTTAACTCTTTAACTACTCTTTTTGTGTTTTCTAACTTTGTTTCATAGATTTTTTCTTTTAACCGTTCTTCATTAACTTTTGTTTGATTTTCTTCTTGAACATAAATTTCTCCAAATTTCGAATTAAAAAAGTTCCAACTTGGTATAATCACTAGTATTATGAGAGTTAATAGCAGTATTATTTTTAATTTCCTACTTTTTCTTTTGCTTTTACGCATAATGATTTCCTCCTAGTTATTTTTTCATATCTAGTTAGATATGTACAAATCTCTCATATATGTTTATTATACTACAGTTTTATGTAAAAGTATATTCCTTCTCCACTATTTTAAAAAACCTGATATTATTTGTTCCTCTGCTTTTTTTTCGTTTAGTCCTAATGTCATAAGTTTTAAAAGTTGTTCACCTGCTATTTTACCAATTGTAGCTTCATGAATTAAGTTAGCCTCTACATTATTTGCAATTATTGCTGGAATTGCTGTAACTCTACCATTATCTTTTATAATAGCGTCACATTCCACATGCCCATAACCCAAGTTATTCCCTTCTACTCTTGATTCAAATTCTTGCACAGAATCTTCTACTGCTACTGCTCTTGAAACAACATGTGTTCTTGCATTTGTTCCATTTAACTCAACATCAAAAATAGTTTTAGCATATTGTTTTCCATGTGTCATTATTTTTTCAGAAACGCTAAGGGTTGTTTGTTCTTCCAAAACAGCTTTTGTTTCTCTAATACTTGAATCCACTCCTTTTATTTGAACGGTTTCAATTTCCATATTGCTTCCTTTTTTCGAATATATTTTGGTAATTGGATTTAATACTTTATCTCCTGTTCCTTCCCCTGTTCCATAATGTTTTTCAACATATTTTGTTTGTGAACCCTCTTCTAAATAAAAGGTATGAATTCCTTCATGTCTTGAGTTCTGATTCGTACTATTATGAATTCCACAACCAGCTATTATTGTTACTTTAGCATTTTTACCAATATAAAAATCATTATATACAGTATCATCTATTCCCCCATTTGTAATTATTACAGGTATATATACTGTTTCATTTTGTGTATTTTCTTTAACATGAATATCAATTCCAGGTTTGTCTTTCTTAGTTACTATATTAATATTATCCGTAACATGTCTTTCAATTCCTTTTCCATTTCTTCTAATGTTATATGCTCCATTTATTTTTCCATTTATTCCTGCTATCTCTTTTAATAATTTTAAATCTGTATTATTCATTTTTATCACCTACTTTTAGTGTACAATTATTCTCAAAAATACATCTTACAATATCTTCTTTTTTACCTATTTTATCAATCTTTCCATCTTTAAGAAGTATCACTTCATCTGCAATTTCTAGTATCCTTTCTTGATGCGATATAATTATTATTGTCCCTTTTATTTCTTTTCGTAGTTTTTTAAATTCTTCAATTAAAGTATTAAAGCTCCATAAATCAATTCCTGCTTCTGGTTCATCAAATATTGAAAGTCTTGTCCCTCTAGAAATAACAGTTGCTATTTCTATTCTTTTTAGTTCTCCTCCTGAAAGAGATGAGTTTATTTCTCTGTCAATATATTCTAATGCACAAAGTCCTACTTTGGATAATATATTACAAGCTTCATCTTTACTAATATTTTTAAAAGTAGCTAATTTAAGCATGTCATAAACTGTTATTCCCTTAAACTTTACAGGTTGTTGAAATGCAAAGCTAATTCCACTTTCTGCTCTTTCATTTATTGAAAGGTTTGTTATTTCTTTATTTTCAAATAAAATTTCACCACTATCTTGTTTCTCTATTCCCATTATTATTTTAGCAAGTGTAGACTTGCCTGAGCCATTTGGACCAGTAATTACAATAAACTTGTTATCCTCTATATCTAAGTTTATGTTGTTTAATATTTTTTTATTATCTCTTTCAAAATTTAAATTTTTAATTTTTAGCATTTTCTATTTTTCTCCTTCTCTGTTTCATTTTATAATATAAGCAATTTCTGCATTTTTCTTTACTTCCATCATAATTGCATTCCATATCTCCTAGTTTCATTGTAGTATTAATGTACTGTTCTAATTTAAGTATAGTATCTTCTGACACATATGTTTTTATAGAAGTTGCCTCTGTTTCTGCCACATCTTCTTCAATACCAATAAGTTCAGTTAAGAAAAATTTTAATGTAGAATGACTTTTCATTATCTTCTTAGAAATCTTAATTCCTGTATCTGTTAATTTTATATCTTTATATGGCTCAAAATTTATGAGATTTATTTCCTTTAAATTTTTAAGTGCTCTATTTACACTAGGTTTTGCATAACCTAACATGTCTGCTATATCTGTTACTCTTATTTTTTCTTGTTTTTTTGATATTACATATATAGCCTTTAAATACTCTGCAAGTGAATTTGTTAAATACATTTTTCATACCCCTTTATTTGTTAGCCTACGCTAACATTTTAACAAAATAAAAAATTATTGTCAATAGAATAAAGCAAAAACAAATAAAACCTTTAAACTAGTTTTACTTGTTTTAACTATTTTTTAATAATTTATTTACTTTTAAACCTCTTAATTCTAAGTGCATTAAGCACTACACAAACAGAACTCATACTCATAGCTGCTGCTCCTATCATTGGACTTAATTTTAATCCAAATGGTATGTATAACATTCCTGCTGCTATAGGTATTCCAATTACGTTATAAAAAAATGCCCAAAACAAATTCTGTTTTATATTCCCCATGACTGCTTTACTTAAATCCATAGCAGTGACAACATCTCTTAAATCATCCTTAACTATAACTATATCTGCTGATTCAATTGCAATGTCCGTACCTGTTCCAACTGCAATTCCAACATCAGCTTTTGCAAGAGATGGGCTATCATTTGTTCCATCACCACACATTAATACTCTATTACCCTCTTTTTGTAGTTTTGATATTACCTTTTCTTTATCTTGTGGCATTACTTCACTAATTACCTCTTTTATTAGAACTTCATTTTTAACGGCTTCTGCTGTATACTTGTTATCTCCCGTCAACATTATAACTTTAAGATTTCTCTTTTTAAAGCTTTTAATTGCTTCTTTACTAGTTTCTTTTATATTATCCTTTACTGCTATTGCTCCTACAAACTCCTGGTTTTTAGCTAAATATAGTAATGTTTTACCTTGCTTTTCATAACTTTTATTATCTTTTATATCCTTTATGTTAAGACCTTTTTCTTCCATAAACTTTAAACTTCCCACAATATAATAATCTGATTTTATTTTACCTTGAATCCCCTTACCTACTACTGCTAAAAATTCATCTACTTTTTCTTTTTCTATTTTCTCTTCTTTTGCTTTTTTATTAATTGCTTCTGCAAGTGGATGTTCCGACTTGCTTTCTAAACTATACATTATTTTTAACAATTCTTTTTTATTTGTATTATTAAAAGATATTATATCTGTTACTTCTGGTTTACCGCTAGTTATTGTTCCTGTCTTATCAAGTACAATAGTATCTATGCTTGATAAAATTTCTAAACTTTCTGCTGTTTTTATAAGAATTCCGTTTTCTGCTCCTTTACCTATTCCTACCATAATTGCTACTGGTGTTGCAAGTCCAAGAGCACACGGGCATGATATTACAAGAACTGCTATTCCTATTGACATTGCAAATTCAAAGTCATATCCTAAAAGTAACCATACTATAGTAGCAATAATTGAAATGCTTATAACTATTGGTACAAAAACATAACTAATCTTATCTGCTAGTTTTGAAATAGGAGCTTTGGAATTACTGGCTTCACCTACTAATTTAATTATTTCAGAGAGAGTAGAATCCTTTGGCAATCTTGTGATTTTCACTTTAATATATCCTGATTTATTTATAGTACCAGATATTACTTTATCATTTTTTTCTTTAATAATAGGCATGCTCTCGCCGAGTTATAGTTGATTGATCTATAGTAGCTACACCTTCTAGTATTATTCCATCCACAGGTATTTTACCTCCAGGTTTTATTATTACTATATCTGTAATTTCTATATCGTCAATCTCTATTTCTATCTCCTTTTTATTTCTTTCAACTAATACTGTTTTAGGAGCAAGTTCCATTAATTTTATTATAGCTTCATTTGTTCTTCCTTTAGACTTCATTTCTAAATATTTTCCAAGAGTTATTAAAGATAATATCATAGCTGCAGATTCAAAATATAAGTTTTCAGAATATTTTAATGAATTAATGTCCCCTGTTTTAAGTCCATATCCTATCTTAAGCATTGCAAAAACACCATATATAATTGCAGCTGTACTCCCAATTGCCACAAGTGAATTCATATTAGGATTTCTTTTAAGGAGTGACTTAAATCCATTAGTAAAGTATTCAAAGTTTACTATCACTATTGGTATAAGAAGTATAAATTGCGTAATTGCTAATGTCATTCCATTATTTAGTCCACTAAAATACTTGTAAATTATATTTGGTATTGGTATACCAAACCACATGTGAAACATGTGATACATCGCAAAATACATTACGAATATTAAGAACAGCATAGATACTATTACTCTAGTTTTCATTTTATTTATATCTTTTTTTATTTCATTTTCACTTATATTTGATTTTTGTTCTTCTGTTATTCCAAAACCTATATCCTTAACAGCTTTAATTATATCTTTTTCAACTATTATTTTTTCATCATAATTAACTAGCATTTTATTTAATAACAAATTAACATTCACTGTTTTAACGCCTTTAAGTTTTAAAATCGTTTTTTCAATATTACTAGAGCAACTACTACACGACATTCCTGTTATATCAAATGTTTTTTTCATATATCTTCACATCCTCACATTAATCTTTTAATCAAAGTCATTGCTTCATCAATGACTTTATTATTTCCACTCTTTATTTCATTTATAACACAAGTTTCTAAGTGGTTCTTTAGTACTACATTTGCAAAACTCTTTAATGCTTTATCTGCTGCTGATACTTGTATTAAAACATCTCCACAATATCTGTCTTCCTCCATCATGTTTTTTATACCATTTATTTGTCCTGAAATTTTATTAAGTCTAGTAATATAAGACTTTTTTTCTTTTTCTGTTCTTACTCTAACTTTATAATCCATAATATTTTTTTCCATTTTATAATCACCAAAAATATTATATACCCCACAGGGGTATATGTCAATGTAAAAAAACACCTTCTAGATGATTTGATCCAGAAGGTATTAAATTCTCAAATTATACTTTAGATTCTATTTGGTATTTAACTGTTGCTTGTTCATCATTATTAGCTGGTCTATTTTTGATTACATACCAAAGTCCTACTATTAAACTGCATGCTATAAATAATATAAATACAAACATCATTACTCCCATAGCTATGCTATTTTTATCCTTTTTGTTTTCCATATATACCTCCTATGTTTTTTAACAATTAAATTATAATAATAGTATCTCACATATTAAAAAATTATACAAGTATATTTTTATTTTTTTGGATTTTATATTTACTTTTATATCCTGATCTACATTAATATTTTTCTTTTTAAATTTTTGGTTGTATTTCATGTAATTTTATTCTTTCACTACTTACTCCTCCATTTGTATGAAGGATCCATTCTGTACCAATAGGAACTTGATATATATCATCAAAGACTCCTACTGCACCATTTAAACCTCTTTTACTTATGGAACTTATTTCTACTTTATCTGCATTTAAAAATCTCAAACCCATTGCAATTCCACCTGTATCTCTTATAGCAGTCCAATATACTCTTATATTTTTACCTTGCATACTACTATCCACTTTTATATATTTATTAGTTTCACATACATATGTATTATCATTTCCATCAATTGCTTCCATCCCTAGTGCATCTGATACACTTGCCATATAACTAGATATTGTTCTTGTATCATTACCGTATTGATCTATACCCTTTGCATATATTGTTTGACCTTGATTTACTTTTACTGGTTGTTCTTTATAACTTAGCCACTCTCCTGTTGTTCCTATTTTATATAACCTTTGTACACTTGTTGAAAAATAATTTATTGTTACCATTTGATATGGACTCTTTATTGCTTTTGTTGGATCCACATGTAATAATGGATATCCGTTTGTTATCTTAAATGTTGGCTCATTTGAAGGTTGTATTTCATGTAATTTTATTCTTTCACTACTTACTCCTCCATTTGTATGAAGGATCCATTCTGTACCAATAGGAACTTGATATATATCATCAAAGACTCCTACTTCACCATTTAACCCTCTTTTACTTATGGAACTTATTTCTACTTTATCTGCATTTAAAAATCTCAAACCCATTGCAATTCCACCTGTATCTCTTATAGCAGTCCAATATACTCTTATATTTTTACCTTGCATACTACTATCCACTTTTATATATTTATTAGTTTGAGATATATATGTACTATCGTCTCTATCATAGGCTGCCAGTCCCATTGCATCTACAGGCATTGCTAGTGTTTTGTTTATAACTTTTTCTAGCCCCGTTTTCTTTTTGACACTTTTTGCTATTACAGTTCCTGTTGACATTTCAAACTGTCCCGTATATGTTCTCCATGTTGTT
>JAQUBQ010000109.1 GCA_028686615.1 Clostridia bacterium
TTTTATCAACAAGCCTCAAATATTGTTCCTTTGTATATTTCCTCCCCATGAGTTTTAATATTTTACTACTTCCTGATTGTATCGGTAAATGAATTTGTTTTGATACTTTTTTACTAATAGAAATATACTTTATTAACTCGTCTGAAAAATCTTTCGGATGTGGTGATATAAACTTTATTACATCTATCCCTTCTATGCTTTCTACATCTCTTAATAAGTTAACGAAATTATAAGCATTACCTTTAAAATCATTCCCATATGAGTTTACATTTTGCCCCAACAAAGTTATTTCTTTATAACCTTGCTTCGCTAAATCTCTAATGTCTTTTAAAATGTCTTCAGGTTTTCTACTTTTTTCTCTCCCTCTGACGTAAGGTACTATACAATAAGTACAAAAATTATTACATCCATATATTATAGAAACAGAAGCTTTTACCCCTTCATCATATATAATTGGTATGTCTTCTGTTAATTCATCTTTATCTTCCACATGTTTTACAATTTTTTTATTTAAAGAAAGAACCTCATAAAAGCTTTTTGCAAAGCTTGGCATACTATGTGTACCTAAAACAATATCTACATAAGAATAACTCTCTTTTATTTTTTCAATTACATGCTTTTGTTGTGACATACAACCTACAACACATATATAAAAGTTTTTATCTGTTTTCTTTTTGTTTTTTAATGCACCAATTCTACCATATAAGGTTTTTTCTGCATTCTCTCTAATTGAGCACGTATTAAATATTACAATATTTGCATCTTCAATACTATATGCCTTTTCAAATCCCATTTTTGAAAGTATACCACTGTACTTCATAGAATCATTTTCATTTAATGCACATCCCATAGTATCTATATAATACTTATAAATCTTTGCATTTAATATTTTTTTTATTTTATTTTCATAATTTATAATATATTTCATAACACTCTCCCAAAACTTAAAAGAGTATACATCATTTTCTTTGCTTTTGCAATATTCCTTATGTTTAGTATTCTAAAACAACCCTCCAAAAAACAAATATATGTTACACTTTTTAAAATTAGGTTACCTTTACTAATTCAATTGTATATATTGCTTTTTCCTCTCTTTTTAAATCTTTATTAATCATTTAGCTAGTACAACTTTTACTGTTTTTACTATATTTTCTCTTTTTTTATAATACTTATTATCGAATATAATATTTATACATACATTACACCGCATTATTATTTTAGCTACAATACTTCTGTTTTTTTGTTATGCAAAAAAATAACTTATAGATTTTTTTCTATAAGCTATTCTTTTATTAACATCTTTCCATATATTCGCCTGTTCTTGTGTCTATTTTAATCTTATCTCCAATTTCTACAAATAAAGGAACTGCAAATTCTACTCCTGTTTCAACTGTTGCTGCTTTTGTTTGTCCTGTAGAGGTTGCTCCTTTTATTCCAGGTTCTGTATATGTTACTTCTAAATCTATAAAAGTGGGTGGTTCTACTCCAAAAATTTTACCTTTATAAGATAAAATTGTTACATTCATATTATCTTTTAAATAAGGTAGTATGTTTTCAAGTTCTTCTTTAAGAAGTTCTACTTGTTCAAATGTTTTATTATCCATAAAAGCATAAGTATTTCCATCATTATACAGATATTGCATTTCTGCTATTGTAATTTGTGCTTCATCAAATTTCTCTGATGGACTAAATGTTTTCTCCACTGTTGTATTATTAATGATGTTCTTTACTTTTGTGCGAACAAAAGCCGCACCCTTTCCAGGTTTTACATGTTGAAATTCGATTACTCTATATACACTTCCATCCATTTCGAATGTTGTACCATTTCTAAAATCTCCTGCATAAACCACTTTATATACCCCCCAATATTATTTTACTTTTTCTACTAGTGTTGCAAATCCTTTTGTGTCATTTACTGCCATTTCTGCTAACATTTTTCTATTTATATTTATATTAGCCTTCTTAAGAGCAGCAATAAATTTGCTATATGACATGCCATTCATTCTAGATGCTGCATTTATTCTCGCAATCCATAATTTTCTGAAATCTCTTTTCTTTCTTTTTCTACCAACATATGCATACATTCCAGATTTCATAACTGCTTGATTAGCCATTTTAAAACGAATGCTTTTTGCACCAAAATACCCCTTTGCTCTTTTAAGAATCTTTTTATGTCTTGCTCTTGCCGCAACTGTTCCTTTTACTCTTGCCACAATAATTCCCCCTATTCTATTACTCTTTTATACTATTTATATGGCAGTAATTTTTTAACTGCTTCTTTGCTTGTTGCATCAACGTATGATGTCTCTCTCAAGCGTCTTTTTTGCTTTGAACTTTTTCCTATTAATTTATGAGATCTATTTGCTGATGTCTTTTTTGCTAATCCAGATTTAGTTATCTTAATTCTTTTTTTAGCTCCACTATGTGTTTTTATTTTTGGCATAACTTTTCTCCTCCTTTAATTGCTTATTTATTAGGTGATATTACTACATTTAAAAATCTACCTTCGAGCTTTGGCTCTTTTTCCATTTGACCGTCTTCAATCATGGTAACAAATTTATTAATTATTTCTTTACCTTTGTTAGAAAAAGTAACTTCCCTACCTCTAAATCTTAAAGAAACTTTTACTTTATCTCCTGCTTTTAAAAACTTGTTTGCATTCCTAGCTTTAACTTCTAAGTCATGTTGTTCTATATTTGCAGATAGACGTATTTCTTTAATTTCTACTGTTTTTTGTTTTTTCTTTGCTTCCTTTGCTTTTTTAGACATTTCAAATTTAAATTTATTATAGTCAAGTATTTTACAAACTGGTGGATTACTATTAGAACCTACCATCACTAAATCTTTATTTTCTGCATATGCCATATCTATTGCTTCTTTAGTTTTCATTTGTCCTAATTTATCCCCATTTTCGCTAATTACTTGTACTTGACTTGCCTTTATTTGCTCGTTGATTAAAAAATCTTGTTTTATATTAATACACCCCCATAAAAAAAGATTGCTTAAGTAGCAATCCTCTCAATATACAAAACAAATATTATATATATATA
>JAQUBQ010000110.1 GCA_028686615.1 Clostridia bacterium
CTACACTAGCATTTCTCCATTGATGTATTTCAGTTTTATTGGCAGTTTTAGCGGCATCTACTGTAATATACTGTTTACTATTAACATTTTGTATATAATATTCTCTTCCATTGTCTATTTTTGCATTGGTGAATTTTTCTTCTTCTAAAATAAATTTTTGTGTTTCTTTCCCTTCATTTACAAATAGTCTCATTATTACATTTTCATCTAATTTGTCATTTTCTATACTTATACATTTTGTTTCGTCTGATTTATTTATTACTGTGTAAGTTCCATCTCCATTTTTGCTTATTTTCCATATCTGTTTATCATCATTCTTATTTGTATCTAAAATTATTTCGTTGTTACTCTCATTCCATGTAAAATATTTAGTTATTTCTTCAACACTTCTAATTCTATAATATCCTGCTTCTACCTCTTCAAATATCCACTTAGGATAATTTGTTGTCCTAAAACTTTTTTGAGCTACTTTTCCGTTATAAATATCTAAATATTTTTTACTAGATATGGCTTTAATTCTATATGTTTTTCCAGTTATCACTTCTTCTAGCCTGTCTTTTTCTTCTATTTTAACACCAGTGGTATTACCATAGTCATCATACTCTAGATTATATGTTTGACCAGAATAGTTTGTTGCCTTTATTAATCTATTTTTTATAACTCCATCATATTCATATACAAACTCTGAACCTTTTGGACTTATTTCTTTTAGTAATTGGCTGTTTCCAGTATATTGCATTTCTGATTTTTGTTTATTTTGATCTTTAGTTGTAATAAGGTTTCCATCTCTATCATATGTATATGCATTTCCTCCTTCATCTTTAAATAACGATATATTTCCATATACTAAATCATTTGCGTTATAATATGATTCAAGATAAAAAGCTAAACTTTGATAATCTTTAGTTACTGTAAACATATATGATGTAAATTGCCATGCTTTTTCACTATAAGCGTTTATCGGACATTTTATCCATTCATCTGTTCCGTCTTTATATGTAACTAGCACGTCTATTCTTGAATATTTGCCTCTTCTTTCTTTTAAACTCTTACCTTTTGCCCACATTGTAAAATTAAAAGTATCTCCTGCATTCCCTGAAACGTCAACTGACTGACTTATATATTTTTTCTTGTTTGCTTCTCCGAACAAGAACTATTACTTTTCCCTGTACACCTTTTCCATATGCTGTAGTTATTAATTTATCATTAATTGTACAATCTGCATTTTTGTTCCATGCTAGCATTTCATGAGTAAAATCACCATTAACTATCCAGTTATATGAGTTCATTACTTCACCTTGTTCTAGTTGAACGTTGTCTATATATACTTCGCCTTGCTCTCCTTCTATTCCTATTGCTGCTATTAAAGGCCCAGTTGCATTTGATGGATAATCAAATGTGAATTTAACTCTTTGCCAATCTTTAGTGTTTTCTATGTATTCCGATGACACTATTTTAGTTCCTTCATTTGTCTCGTATTTTACAAATAGTTTTACTCCTTTATTATTTACTATATTTTGTATATTTGCTTTTATATATGCTGAAAGTGTATATTTCTTTCCTTTTTCAGCTGTAGTATATTGATAAACATAAGTCGTATTTGTTGTGTCTGTTGATGTGTTTTTTAAAAGTATTGCTTTATTAGATTGATATCCATCATCTGCTCCAAACACATAGCTTCCAGTATTTGATCCTATATATGAATAACCCCAATCTGAAGAAACAGTCATTCCGTCCACTTCTAATATAGTTTTTGGTAAATGTTTGTATTTCACTTTCTTGTACTAATCTATTTTTAGTTCCACCACTTGAGCCATAATTATATGCCCCACCATAACCAATAATTGAATTAGCATCTCCATTATCTGCTATACTTATTGCTTGTCCTAAATCATTAAACACGTAAGCTGTTTCGTATCCATTGTTATCTTTAAATATAGTTGTATTATTATGATAAGTCATCTCTAAAGTCTTACCCAGTGTTCCATCTGTCCCATATTCTTTTATTACCTTTAATCTGTTTGGTTTCTTTGCATAATATTCATATGTTAATTTTGCATTATCATGATTTTGAACACTTGTTAATTGATAACTATTATATCCATAATTTGATGTTTTTCCATCTGGATATGTTATAGCTGTTAATCTAATTGATGCGTCATATGTATATGATATTATTTTACTTGAGGTATCTTTTATGCTTTTTAATTTATTTCCTTCCCAAGAAAATTCCAACTCACTTCCAGCGCCATCTTTAATTTTTAATATTTGATAATCATTTGGTTTTGTATCATCAAATGTTATAACTATATTGTTTCCACTTGTATCTTTTATTTCTTTTAAATGCCATTTTGGATTACTCCCTCTTTTTACAAATTTATTTGTATTTCCCGCCTTATCTTTCATAGTAAATGTATTATTTGCTGTATCTTCTTTTATTTCAAGTCCTAAATTATCTTCATCTAAATAGATATTAGAAGTTCCTTGTTTTTCAAAATATATTTCTGTTCCATCTTCATCTGTATATACTGCATAATATTTATTTGTTCCATCTAAATTAATTGTTCTTTTATCTACAGTTTGCGTGACATTTAATCTCCATCCTTTTCCATATCCTATATCTACTTCTTTATCATTAGAGTTAAATACATGATATATACTAGCTGGTAATCTTGACCCAGGAGTTGTTACATCATTGTGAGTTAGTATTACATTCCCGTTATAGTCATTTGTGTTTATTACTCCTGCTCTTCCTATGCTTTGAGTATGATATGAAAGATAATCTTCTAGTCCATTTTGATTCCTATACCCTATTGCTATTACTGGTCTTTGATTTATCCATTGTACATGGGTATCTGCTGAAAAATAGTATGCCTCATTTTGCCCTGTTATTTTTTCTGTATTCTCTTTTAAAAGGATTCCATAGTTTTCATTTGTTGTATACCACTCTCTAACTGCTTCCGTTATATCAAAAGTATTAAGCCCAGTACCGTTATAATTGTACCAATCATAGTCTAATACTTTGCCGTCATAT
>JAQUBQ010000029.1 GCA_028686615.1 Clostridia bacterium
ATATATGTCTATATTTTTAGTTTTATCCTCTAATATTGCTCTGCCAAATCCAAAACCTCTTGCTTTAGATTCATACTTGCATACATATTTATTAGCACCTTCTAAACTAACTATTCTTTTACTATCGTCGTAATAAATATATCCTTCTTTTTCGAGTTGATATAAAGCTTTTTCATATAGCTTATCTTCTGTTTTAGGTACACTAAAGATGACTGCAATTTGTTTTGCCGTCATCTTTTTATATTCTTTTGAATTAATATATTCTATTAATTTTTGTTTCTTTGTTTCAATTTCATTTTTCACTAATTACAACCTCTTTATCTTTATTTAGTTATTGCAATAGTTGTTAAAAAACAAAGAATTATAAATATAATACTAAATACTATTGTAAGTTTAGATAATAATCCATCTAATGTTTTACCCTTGTTTGCACCGTAGAAAGTGTTTCCTCCAGTTATTGACGATTTACTTTCTTTTGATGATTGTTTCATTACTATAACTATTATAATTACCCCTACTACTAATGTAGCAACTGATAATGTCCATGCTATCCATCCCATAACTTAAATACCTCCATTTGTGTTTAAAGTCCTTGGTATTATATCATACCATTATATTATTTACAATTATTTTTTTAAAGTCTATTAATAAAGTTTAATATCTATATAAGCTTGTCATACTATTAATTAGTATTATCTACTTTACTATTAATTTCATCTATTAATTTATTTATATCTTTTACATTAAAGTCTTCTATGTAGTCATCTTTTATTTGGTACTCTTCTTTTATTTTTAAGATTCTACTTACACTTTCATCTATTCTTTCATTGTTTATAAAACCTCTTTTAATTGCTGTATATATTCTGTTTATTATTTTTATTTTATTTCTATGAGCTTTATTAATCATAATGATATCTGCTCCTGCTTTTATAGCTCTTATAGATGCTCTTGTTATTCCAAACATTAATTCAACAGATTTCATTGATAAGTCATCTGTTATAACTAATCCATCATATTTTAGTTCTTTTCTAACTATATTTGATATTACTTGTTTTGATAAAGATGCTGGGTGAATTGAATTTAAGCTAGATACTATTAGATGTCCTACCATAATTGCATCAGCTCCATTATTCATTGAGTATATAAAGGGAACCATGTCCTCGTATTTTAATTTATTTAAGTTTTTATATATTATAGGTGACATTATATGTGAATCTATTCTTCCTGTACCATGTCCTGGAAAATGTTTTATTACTGAAATTATATTATTATCTTTTAATCCTTTCATTATGCTTGCCCCATTTTCAGAAACTGTTTTAGCATCTAATCCTACACACCTATCTCCTAAATGAGAATTGTTTCTAACACTGCCTATATCTAAAACTGGTGCAAAATTCATATTTATCCCTATCTCTTTTAACATTTTTCCTATAACATAACCTGATTTATAGCAAAAATCCTTACCAAGATTAGATATTTTTCTTGCGCTTCTTAAGTTGTGGATTTCTACAGGCATCCTATTTACTCTTCCACCTTCTTGATCGATAGATATAAAAAGCGGTACTTTATTTTTTTCATTCAACTTTTTTAATCCATTTATTAGATTTAGAAGTTGGGAAACACTAACTATATTTTTTCTATATAATATTACTCCTCCAACTTTTCCCTCAGTTATTAATTGCTTAGTAAGGCAATCTATTTCAGCACCTGGAATACCTATTATAATCATTTGACCAATTTTTTCTTGCATTGATAACTCTTTTATATCCATATTAGAACACCACCTTATTGTGATATTATACAAAATAAGACAAGATTTGTACAATATTTTAAAAATAAATGTTTATGCTTTCTTAGAACTATATTATACTAACTCTGCTATACTTATTTGAACTCCATAAGCCGGTTGACCCAGTTCTGTCTTTCTTCTATAAGAGAAAAACTTGTCTACATTACAGCAAGTACATATTTTCTCATTAAATATGTTTTCTTCTTTAACACCTGCTTCAATAAGTTCTTTTGTTATTACATATGCGAAATCCACATGTATCCATCCGTTAGAATCTTCTTTTACATATTCATTTTGATAATCCCAAAATCTTTTAAGCCCTTCCACTAAGTCCCTATCTTTAGTTTTCCAGCAACATGCTTGTATACTTGGACTATGACTACATATTACATCTGTTGGGTTTGTCCCAAATTCTTTCATCATCTTGTCTAAGGTTTTTAATGCTATCCTCTTAGTTGTACCTTTCCAGCCACTATGAACATTTGCAATCACATTGTTTTTTGGATCATATAATAATATAGCATTACAATCAGCTATTGTTATTATTAACGGAACATTTTTTAGATTGGTAATCATACTATCAGCTACAATATCATGATGACTACTAAAAAGGTAATCTTTTTTATTTTTTTCTGTTATAATTACTACTTCGTTTGTATGATCTTCATATACACATACTGCTGCTTCTTTATTAAAACCTAATTTGTTACAAATAATTTCTAAGTTTTCATATACATTATCTCTGTCTTCTTTATTTTTAAATGCGACATTTAATGATTCATATGGAAACTTACTAACTCCACCAAGTCTAGTTGTAACAAAGTAATTTACTTTATCTTTATAATCTTTTAATGCTTCTGATTCATATACTAATAATCCATTCACTTCAGTAATCATTAATTTTCTCCTTTATTTTCCAAACATTCTCTTCAATCTTTTTCTAACAGTTTGAGCAAGTGGTAATGTTTTAGTGTACATAAAATACAATGTTTTATTGTAGACTTTATTAATTTCTCCTATAAACTCTGTTACCCCTTCTTGTCTACAGAAGCCTTCTTTAAATTTATATAATCCATTTGATTTGTCTAAAACATATACTCCACCAAAATCATATAAGTCACATTTACATTCTAATCCCCAACGTATCATTTCTTGTTGCATTAAATAAGTAGGCATCAGGTTTCGTTTTTCATTTGAGCTTGCCCCATATAAGTAGAACATTTTACCACCATAGTTTATAGCAATTGCTGCAGCTAGGGCTTCTTCTGCGTATTCTGCAATATATATTCTTAATTTTTTTTCATCAAAAGCTTTTAACATTTTTTCAAAATAATTAAAATCCCTCCATGCAATTTTTTCCCTAGTACTCATTATTTTATATAAATCATGAAATTTTTTTAAATCTTCTATGTCTCTTGAATATCTTACAGTAACTCCTTTTCTTGCTGATAATCTAATATTATATCTAGTTTTTTCACTATATCCTTTTAATAATTCTTCGTCTGTTTTATTTTTTATATTTAATATCATGTTATATCTTGGTTGAATCAATTCTTCTTTACTAGTGTTTTTATTCAGAATATTAAAGCCTCTTTTTTTATATTCTTCCTCAAGCTTTTCATCATATATATGTTCAGGATCAAATTTAAAAACAAAAGCCTTATACTTTTTAGCTACCTTATCAACTTCTTGCATTATCTTACTTATTTTATCAAGGTCAGTAATGTCACCCACTGGTCCTCTTGGGGAATAAAGAATAGTTACACCCAAAGCTACTTTCCTTATAAGTAATAACATTGCCATTACTATTTCATCATTTTCCTCAATATATACATATTCTGATTCCCATTCACTCTTAACATCAGCCCAGTTATAAGATTGCATAAGACTAGCACCCCTATAATTTTCTATAAAATCACAGTATCTTTTCACCTGTTCATTATTTGTTTTATCTAATATTGACATTTCATACTCCTTTGCAAATTATATTTTTTTCACTTGTTGCCCTTCTTTTGAATCTATAATAATATAGCCTTTTTCTTTAAGCTTATCTCTTATTTCATCTGAAAGCACAAAATCTTTCTGCTTCCTTGCTTCTTTTCTTTTATTTAATAATTCTTGTATCTCCAAAGATAAATCAAACTCTGATTCTTCTGTTATTTGAGTTCCTTTATCAATATCAAGAGATAAAATTTTATCAAACTCTAGCAAAAGGTTAGCTATTTGTTTGGATTTTTTTTGCGTTCTTGCAAGTTCCCAAGTAATAGCCAGAGCCACTGGGAAGTTTAGATCATCATTTAATGCCTCTTTAAACTTAGCTCGGTATTCTTCTATTTTATTAGCATCAAAGCTTTCTTTTCCATTATTGTGTTCGTTATATGCCTCTTTTAATCTAACTAATGACTTTTGACTTGAATCTAATGAATCCCATGTAAAATTTAACTTGTTTCTATAATGTGAAGTATATGACATATATCTTAAAGCTAAAGATGAATATCCTCTTTCTTCAATATCTGAAACTCTATAATCATTCTTTAAACTTTTAGACATTTTTCCACCATCGACTTGTAAAAACTCAACATGCATCCAGTATTTTGCAGGATTTGTTCCATATGCACCTTTAGATTGAGCTATTTCATTTTCATGATGTATTGGAATATGATCAATTCCTCCTGTATGTATGTCAAATTTCTCTCCTAAATACTTCTTTGCCATTGCTGAACACTCAATGTGCCAACCAGGATAACTTACTCCCCATTTACTGTCCCATTTCATTATGTGTTCCTTAGGCGCTTTTATCCAAAGAGCAAAATCCAGTGGATTTTTCTTTTCTTTATCTATAGCAATTCTTGCCCCGGCTTTATTATCTTTTAAATTCGCTTTAGAAAGTTCGCCATAACTATTTAATCTTTCCGTATTAAAATATACCCCTTTTGATGTCTCATAAGAGTATCCATTTTCTTCTATCCTTTTAACATAGTCTTCCATTTCTAAAATATGCTCTGTTGCTTTTGCAATTATTTCTGGTAGCTCTATATTAAGTTTATTACAATCAAACAAAAAAGCATCTGTGTATTTTTTAGAAATATCCCAAGGTGATAGTTTTTGTTCTCTTGCAGCCTTGTTCATTTTGTCTTCTCCTTCATCAGCGTCTGAAGTCATATGTCCGACATCTGTTATGTTCATAACATGCTTAAGTGTATATCCATTAAGTTTTAAAACTTTCCTCAAAGAGTCCATAAATAAATATGCTCTCATATTCCCAATGTGAGCATAATAATAAACTGTAGGACCACATGTATATATTCTTACCTCTTTATCATCTAATGGTTTAAATTCTTCTTTTTTTCTAGATAGTGTGTTATATATTTTAAGCATTAAATCTACCCTCTTTCCTTATATTACATATTATTTGTTTTAAATATTATATATTACTATTAATACTTTTTCAAGCTAGAATACTCCTATCTTTAAATGTTGTATTTAGAGTTAAAGTATATATATCTATAACTTGTTTAATACATATAAAAAGGTACCTACTTTATATTTTAAATAGACTACCTATATATTGATAATTTTATCTTAACTTATTTTAATCTTTCTAATTATTTTTCACTAATTACCTAATCTGCCCAATGCAAATTATGAATAGATGTTATTTCATTATCATTTAATGCCCTATTGTATATTCTAACATCATCTATAGCTGCATCTGTTTGCCAACCATATAAAGTTCCTATTCTTAAATCAGATTTATTAGTCAAAGTTCCTTTTATTGAACTTATATCAATTTGGTTTTCCTGTTTCACCCCATTTATATATGCTGATATTTTGTTTTCATCTCTATCTACAACATAAACTATATGTGTCCATTTATTTAATAAATTTAGAGGTTTGGAACCAATATTAAATACTAGTGTTTTTCTCATTCTATTTGTTCCATCATTTAATGCAACATCAACCCCTTCACTTGTATAACCATGTCCAAAATCCCAACCCACATTATAACCTGTATAGGCCCCTGAAGATTTATTTATGGCTCCAAAAGTTTTTGGATAAGTATAATCTCTATAATATAACCACATTGATATTGTAAATGAGTTGAATGAAAAAGATGCATTATCAGGAACATACATACCACCATAACCAGCAATATTACTTGCTTTATTTAATTCTCCAAATCTATTTGTTGTTAAAGTACAGTTATTTTGAGTAGCATTGTTCTGGTATTCAGTTTTATCTAGCATAAATGTTCCACTTTTATATTCACCTAATGGTAAGTCAAGTACCAACCCATTTGTGTAATCAGAATTTATTCCCAAATCATCTAACCAAACTCTTTGATTATCATTTGGATTTCTATATACTATTTTACCTTTTATAATATCAAGTGTTTTTTTATCAAACTTACTTGCTGATTTTATATCATCTTTTTCTGGATATATGTAGTTTCCATCTTCTTGCATATTTACATATAAGTTTATTTCTTGTTGTATGTTTTTTATGTCTGACTTAAATACAGCTTCATTTGATTTTTCTATAATATTGCTTTTATTTATAGATGAAATTATTCCCCTTACTAGTATGAGTATTACTACCATTGTGATAACTAAAACAATAATACTTACTCCGCTGCTTATTTTCCACATTTACACCTCATTATTTTATAATTATATATATTTCTTATCTTTCAATTTATTTTATATTATACTAAAACTTTTTTCAACTACCTTGCACATAATAAAAAACACTATACAATATATCGCATAGTGTTTTTCTGTTCATATTAACTCTTTATGTTATTATCTTATTAATAAGGATTTACTTCTTCATTTTTTTCGTTTTTTGGCTCTTTAATTACTGGTTCTTTTTTTTCAGGTTCTTCCGTTTTCTCAGGTTCTGGTACTTCTACTTTTGGTGTTTCTACTTTTTTCTCTGCTTTAGTAGGAACATATATATTACCGGTTACTTCCTGATATGTACCATCTAGTTTCCCACCCGAAATTATTAAATCTATTTTTTCTTGAGCATCTTCTATTGATGTTTTACTTGGATACATTACATATAATAGTTGGCTACCACCTGTGTATGTTGCGGCTTTACCATCTCCTCCAGTAAGTCCTATAGCTGTAATAGTCCAACTAGGTGCCTTAGAAATTTGAAACTTAGCAAGTTCTATTATTTTAGAAACATCCATGTTGGTTTGAAACTTTCCATTTAATGATTTAAGCAAAGAATCAAATTTAGTAACTATGCTTGGTGAGCTTGCTTTTTTAATAATAGCATCTATTACTGCTTGTTGGTTCTTACCTCTCATTCTATCTCCTGCTGCGAATGATTTTCTTTCCCTTGAGAATGCTAAGGCCTGCTGTCCATTCATTTTGTTATAACCTTTTTTGAAGTTATAATTATCTACATATGATGTAAAAGCATATTCCGAGTATACATTAACTCCACCAATTGCATTTATAATATCAATAACTGAGGTGAAATTTACTTTTAAATAATAGTTAATATCTACTTCTAAAAGGTTTTCTACTGTTTTTACTGATTTTTCAGTACCATACATACCAGCATGTGTTAATTTATCTCTTATTCCCGTGGTTCCTGCAAGTTGTACATAATAATCTCTAGGTATATTTATTAATAATATTTGGTGTGTCGTAGGGTTAACTACTGCTAAAATATTTACATCGCTTCTTGATACTGATGTTATTTTTCCGTAAGTATCTATGCCACTTATATATAAACAAAACGCCTCTGAAGTTACTTCAATATCTTTTGATATTACTTCAACTTCTACATTAATAGATAATGTATGAATAGTTATAGTTTTATCATCAAACCCTTCTACTTCTTCATTTAACAATTCTTTATATGAATTTTCAATAAGTATTGCATCCACTTCATTATCTAGAAGCGTATTTGCAATGGCCATAATATCTTCACTATTAATTGTTTCAAAATCTATATCATCTTTTAATTTTTTTATTGCTTCTTTTGAGCTATGCATCTCATTTTCAAGACATAAAATGTTTTTTCCTTCTACATCCACTAACTTTTTATAATTACTTTCTTTTAAAACAATTACAGAATAATGTTTTTGTTTTTTATCAGTGCCTTTATTCATCTTGCTTAATAGTCCGTATGTCTTTATTGAGTATATCATTACAAAAATACTAATAGCAGAGATTAATACTTGTAATATATTAATAATTACTCTTGTAGTGTGTTTTTTCTTTCTCTTTAGCAAAATAGTGCCCATTACAAAATTTATTAGTAACAGTACTAGAATTAATGATATCATATATTTAAATGGTAATATGTTTATAGCTCCTATAGTTATAATTAATGCTAGCGAAGTAACTATAGTTATTAAAGTTATAACTAGACTTACTAATTTTCTTTTATCAATATTACTTTTATTTTTTGATGTCCTTTTTGAAGATTTTGTTTCTCCAATATTATTTTTGTTTCTTCTCTTTTCCAAAATAAATCACCTTTCTAAAATACTCTAGTGTATTTTTCTTCTTTTCTTTTGTTTTATTATTTTTTCATTGCTTTTTCTATTTCTTCGTCGAATATAAATTTAATGTCATCTAGAGACATAACTCCTAAATCCTCACCGGTTCTAGCTTTTACGGTTACTTTTTCATCATTCATTTCATTGTCTCCTACAATTAACATATAGGGAACTTTTTCAAGTCTTGCTTCTCTAATTTTATATCCTATTTTTTCATTTCTTACATCTAATTCAACTCTAAACCCATATCTGTTTAGTTCATCTGCTATTTTCTTAGCATATTCTGAATGTGATTCTGAAATAGAAAGTATTTTTGCCTGAACTGGAGCTAACCATAATGGAAATGCTCCTGCATATTTCTCTATTAAAAGGGCTAATGTTCTTTCATAACAACCTATAGATGTTCTATGAATAATTATTGGAGTCTTTTTACTTCCATCACTATCTACATATGTCATGTTGAACTTTTCAGCAAGTGAAAAATCCACTTGAATTGTAATAATTGTATCTTCCTTGCCCCATACATTTTTACATTGAATATCTAATTTAGGTCCATAAAATGCTGCTTCTCCTTCTTCTTCAACATATTCAAGTTCTAGATTATCTAGTATCTTTTTAAGTGTTTCTTGAGATTTTTCCCAATCTGCTTCACTTCCAATATACTTTTCTTTATTATTTGGATCCCATTTAGAAAATCTATATGATACATCTTCTTTTAATCCTAAAACATCTAGCATGTAATTAGCTAAGTCTACACTGCTTTTTACTTCTTCTTCTAATTGGTCCGGTCTTACAACTAAATGTCCTTCTGAAATAGTAAATTGCCTTAAACGAATAAGTCCATGCATTTCCCCTGAATCTTCATTTCTAAACAATGTGGATGTCTCATTATATCTAAAAGGAAGGTCTTTATAACTTCTTAATTTGTTTTTGTAAGCCATAAATTGAAATGGACATGTCATTGGTCTAAGTGCTAAGACTTCTTCTTCATCTGCTTTATCCTCATCTCCAATAATAAACATTCCATCTCTGTAATGTGACCAATGACCTGATATTTTATATAAATCAGATTTAGCCATAAGTGGTGTCTTAGTTAAAAGATATCCTCTTTTTTGCTCTTCATCTTCTACAAAACGTTGTAATATTTGGATAATTCTTGCTCCTTTTGGCATAAGTATTGGAAGTCCTTGACCAATATAATCTACTGTAGTAAACAGTTCTAATTCCCTACCTAATTTATTATGGTCTCTTCTTTTAGCTTCTTCTAACTGTTCTAAATATTCCTCTACCTCCTTCTCTGTTTCAAAGGCTGTCCCGTATATACGAGTAAGCATTTTATTTTCTTCTGAACCTCTCCAATATGCTCCTGTTACGGATAAAAGTTTTATACTTCCAATTTGTTTAGTACTTGTTAAATGTGGCCCTGCACATAAATCCACAAAGTCATCATTTTCAAAAAAAGATATCTCTTCATCTTCTGCTAGTTCATTTATAAGTTCAATCTTATATGGTTCATCCTTCATTTTAGCTAAAGCTTCTTCCTTACTTAAAGTATAACTTCTTATTTCCTTATCTTGACTTATAATGTTTCTCATTATATTTTCAATTTTTCTTAAATCTTCTTGTTTTATACTTACATTATCAAAATCATAATAAAATCCGTTTTCCACTGCAGGTCCAATTGCAAGTTTTGCATCCTTATATACTCTTTTTACTGCCTCTGCTAAAACATGTGATGCACTGTGTCTTATAACTGATATATTATCCTTATATTCTGATTCTGATGTTTTTCCATTTTTATCTATAATTTTAACACTCATTATTTTCCTCCTTTTTTCTTATACATTTATATTATTTATTATATTTTAATTTCTACTCCTAATACTTCTTTATACTTGTTTTTTTGATATTCCATTATACAGTATTTCATTGTAAGTTCTCTTGCTTCTTGAATTACTAGTTCATATTTCCCATCATTATTTAAATCACATGCAAACTTAAATGAATATACTGGCCATTTAACAGAGCTTTTAGTGTTTTTTACATAAGAATATTTTATAATTTGTGCATTATCTCCTTCAATAGCTATTATAGCACTATAAACCCCAAAAGTGTTCTCTCCTGAAGATGTTACTGATATAATTCTAACACTTCTATCCTTTGTAAGTTTTGTTTCGTAGGCTTCATGAACATTGACTGTATTATTAAACAAGCGATACTTTCCTAAAGCTTTTTTTGCATCTTTTATATCAGTCTTTTTAACTTCAAACTTTTTAACTGTTCTTGGCATTATATTATCATCTGATTTTTGGATTGCTATATATTCTTCTACTAGTTTTTCTTTAAAGGGCATTACATGTGTAATTTCTCTTTTTTCATCATATGATACATTATATATTTCATAAGTACCTATTTTGCCACCAAGAGAATACATATCAAGTTCCATTCCTTTTTCTACTTTATTTTTAGAATCTAATATATCCTTTTTTACAAAACTTCCTTTATCTGTTACCCCTCCCATAATTATATTGTTTATAATTATAGGATTAACTTTTGAAACTTCTTCAGATGTTATTTTATCTGACGTCTTATCAAAATATTCTACTGTTATATAGTTTTGCGTATATATATATATTAGTAGTGCTGTAGAAGCTGCTAAAACTGTAAACAATATAATTATAATTGGTATCAATTTTTTTGTTTTTTTCTTGCCATTTACTCTAGTCATATACCTTGCCACCTTCCTTCATCAATAGAATATATACATCCACAATACTTTTGCATATATAACCCTAACTCTCTAGATTTTCTCTGCCCTTCTCTAAATAAAGGTCTAAAATCCTTATACAAGAATTTTATATTGTATTTTTTTTCTAGTCTTAGTAACACAGAAATAATCAGGTCATGGTTTTGGTATGGGCTAATTAGTAATGTGGTTGTTACATGTGTATATCCATTTTCTTTTGCGTAGATAAACACCTTTTCCAGTCTTGATATATAACAATAGTCGCATCTTGAAGTATACTCTGTGTCTTCTATACTAGAAGCAATTTTTGTAAAACTCATTAAATCATATTCATCTATTAGATATGGCGTTTTATCCAAACTTTTTACATATTCTATATATGCCTTTTTCCTTTTATCATATTCTACTTTTGGGTGAATATTTTTGTTGTACCATATAATGTCCATCTCAGAAATATTAAGTGATTGCTGCTCTTTTAATAATACATCATATACTTCTACCAGACATGGTGCACAACATGCATGTATTAATAATTTATTCATTATATTTCACTCCCATATGTTCATATGCAATTCTAGTTGCAATTCTTCCCCTTGGTGTTCTATTAATAAATCCTTTCTGCATCAAATATGGTTCGTACACATCTTCTATAGTTTCTTTGTCCTCTCCTATTGCTGCAGCCATTGCTTCTAAACCTACAGGCCTTCCTTCAAATTTTTCTATCATAGTGATTAACAATTTTCTATCTATATCATCTAGTCCATATTCATCAATTTCAAGTTTATTTAAAGCATCTTTTGCTATTTCATATGTTATAGATGTACTTTGACTTATAGTTGCGAAATCTCTAACTCTCTTTAATAATCTATTTGCAATTCTTGGTGTTCCTCTACTTCTTGAGCCAATTTCTAGTGCTGCATCATTATCTATTTCTATTTCTAAAATAGATGCGCTTCTTTCAATAATTGTTGCAAGTTCTTTTTCGTTATACATACTAAGTCTATGTATAATTCCAAACCTATCACGAAGTGGACCAGATAAGGATCCGGCCTTTGTTGTAGCACCTACTAGCGTGAATTTAGGTAGGTCTATTCTTATTGATCTTGCAGAAGGTCCTTTCCCTATCATAATATCTAAATTAAAATCCTCAAGTGCAGGATATAAAACTTCTTCTATACTTCTTTTTAAACGATGTATCTCATCAATAAACAACAGATCATTTTCTTCTAGGTTTGTTAATATTGCCGCCAAATCACCAGGTTTTTCAATTGCTGGTCCTGATGTAACTTTCATATTCACTCCCATTTCTGATGAAATAATTCCAGCAAGCGTTGTTTTACCAAGTCCTGGTGGTCCATAAAGAAGAACATGATCTAACTGCTCATTCCTAGAAAGAGCAGATGCAATATATATTCTCATATTTTCTTTTACTTTCTCTTGTCCAATATATTCAGAAAATGATTTGGGCCTTAAGTTTATCTCTGTTTCTGGGCTATCTTTTTCTTCATCATATTCTGGAGATACAACTCTATCTTCAATCATAACTTCTCCTTTTAAATCAATGTATAAATTATATCAAAAG
>JAQUBQ010000111.1 GCA_028686615.1 Clostridia bacterium
AAAGACGAGGGTGAAAAAAACTTAGAAGCAATTGTTAATAAAGAAGATAAAGAGAAAAGCGAAGAAAATAAAGACTCACAAGAAAATAAAGGTTCACAAGAAAATAAAGATTCACAAGAAGGTTCTAGTTCTCAAGATAAAGGGAGTTCTAAGGGACAGTCTGAATCCGATGAAAAAACACAATATTGCCTAGCACTTAACGGTTTTGCAATATTTAAAGAATTAAAACTTATAGGTTATTTAGAAGAAGTATATGCTAGAGGTTTAAATTGGCTTAAGGCAAATATAAAAACAACTGGAATAGTTCTAGATGATGTTTATGGCGAAGAAGTTACTGTTGAGGTGTTAAGATCAGAGCTTGAAACTAAAATAAAATTTAATGATGATAATCCAGAAGTGACATATAATATTAAGTTTATAACTAATCTGTCTGAAATTAATGGTCAAAAGGATGTATCAACTAAAGAAGGTAATCAAATAATTGTAGAAAAGCAAAATGAAAAGGTTAAAAGTGAAATTGAAGCAGTAATAAATTATGCAAAGGAAAACTCAGTAGATATATTTAATTTAAGTGATGCTATCTACAAAAGTAATCCAGACAAATGGAATAAAATAAAAGAAAATTGGGATGATGTTTTAAAAAACATGAAAATAGATGTAAATGTTAACTCAAAAATTACAAGAACGTATCATATAAGACAGCCAATAAGAAGTGGATATGGTGAAAAGAAATGATGTTTATAATAGTATTTGTATTTATGTTATATATATATGATATTTATTACATAAAAAATAGCTTAGATAACAATAAAGTATTAAAGATTATGTGTACAATTTTCTCTATTGGTATACTAGGATTTGGGTTGTATTATAATATGTATAAATATGGTGATAGTGTGGCATATTATATACTTAAATTATTAAATATAAGTTATTAAGTGAGGTTAGATATGGTTAATGATAATGGAAAAATATCTTTAAAGCAATCACTAATATTATTTGTACTTCTTTTTGCTGCACCAGCAGTAAGATATGTACCAATGTATGCTATAGGGAAAGCAAATGAGGCAGCATGGCTTGTTATAATCCCAGCATTAATTTTAGGAATCATATATATGTTTGTATGGAATGATATTTTTAAGAAACACAATAAAAAGTGTTATTTGGAAATAATAGATGAAATGACGGGTAAATTCGTAGGAGCTATCATTCGTATAATTTATTTTATTTGGATTACATTATTAGTAGCATATTATTTAAGAATGTATGCTGAAAGAATTTTGACCTCAACTATGCCAAACGTTCATATTATTTATATACTTGCGAGTATGACAATAGTACTTATTATAATATTAAAAAATGATATTGTTACATTAGCTAAAATGGGTGAAATTTTCTTTTATTTACTTGGTGCAATGTTTATTATATATAACCTTTTAATATTACCTGAAATCCATATAACAAATTTATTACCTGTAACACTTAATGATACAGTTCCTATATTAAAAGGAAGCATGTCAATTATTACATTACTTTCGTACTTGTCTGTAATTTTTATCTTTAATGATGACATAGAACATAATGGAAACTTTAAAAAGTTAAGTTTAAGTACTTTAGCTACAATATTAATATTTAGTTTTCTTATTATAGTAATGCCTATTCTTGTGTTTGGAGCATCTGTAGCGAATAAATTACCACTACCTTTTTTTGCAACCATGATGCAAATCAACTTATTTGATGTAATTGAGAGAATAGAATCAGGAATAATAGTATTTTGGATGGTATCTGAATTTACTCTTATGGCTGTTTTCATATATTCTGTTATGCATATAATAAAAAATTCATTTAAAATCAAGAATGTAAGAGTACTAGTAACCCCATATGTTTTTATGATATTCTTTCTAGCCTTAGTTTTAGCAAACTCAACCTTAGAATTAAAAGTATTAACTGAAAGCTTCCTTACACCTTTAAATATAGCTATAGGATATTGTATACCAATAATTATTTATATAATTGGAAAAGTAAGAAAGAAAATATAAAACGGAAAATGCTACTATATATATGGTAGTATTTTTTTCTATTGTATTTAAATTATTTTTGTTGTAATATATTATTTAATATATAGAAGGGAGATAAGTTATGAAAACTTTAATTGTATATTCAACTAAGTATGGATGTAGTGAAAAGTGTGCAAAACTATTAATGGAAAGAATTAGTGGAGGTGCAGATTTAGTAAGTTTAACACAAAATGAAAATCCGGATCTATCCTTATATGATAAAATAATAATAGGTGGACCAATATATATGGGAAGGCTACACGAAAATTTAGATGAGTTTTGTAAGAATAATGAAGAAGTATTGAAAAGAAAAAAACTTGGAGTATTTGTATGTAGTATGTTTGGTGGAAAAAGAGGAGAAGAGGCAATGAAAGTTTCCTTTTCAGATGAACTTAAAAAATCTACTGTATCTATGCAACTTTTTGGTGGTGAACTTAATATAGATAAAATGAAGTTTCTAGATAAAATCATAACAAAGATGGTGGCAAAGACAACCAATAATCCAAATACGGAAGTAAACAAAGGTATTTTAATAGAAAATATAGATATGCTTGCAAATGATATAAATAAAGTATAAAAAATTAAGTATGGTTTTTAATAAAATCATACTTTTTTTGTTCCAAAATATAAAATATATAACCAGTAAATATTAAAAATTACAAACAAAAGAAATTCATTTTGCATACAATGTAAAAGGAGGGATTTTAATGGCAAAAATAATGGTATATAATCCATCAACAAATAGAATGGAAGTGTATTATAGAGGACTTAGTGAAAGAATGCCATATGCCAATAATTTAAGTGTAAGAGAATTTAGAGGCAGTTCTAAATCAGATATTATATGGACAGATAGAAGGTTAATGGAAGCTTGGAATAGATTAAGAAGAGAATATGGTAGACCTATTGTTGTAAGATATGCATTTAAAAGAATAGGCGAAGGTGGTCATAGTAATATGT
>JAQUBQ010000030.1 GCA_028686615.1 Clostridia bacterium
ATTATTGATAAGGGAGAAGCAGACGAGGAAGTTTATTATAATCTTGCTAATTTATACTATATTGATGTTGAAACACAATCAGAAGCAGAAAAGTATTATTATAAAGCAGTAGAAATTAATAATAAGCTATACGCAGCATGGTTTAGCATTGGAATAATAAACTATTTAAAGGGAGATTACAATGTTAGTATAAATGCTTTAGAAATAGCAAAAAAAGATCAAAATTTCAAAAATAAAGCAGAATATAACTTGGCAAAATGCTATGTCGCAATAAATAAATGTGAAAAGGCAGAAAGAACACTTAAAAAAGTACTAGAAAGTGAACCATTATATATAGATAAGATTAAAGAAGAAATAATTTTTGAAAAAATAGCTCAAAAATTATTGAACTAAAAAATAAATTATGCTAACATATATATGTTAGCATATAACATGTCGGTGTGGCGGAATGGCAGACGCAAACGACTCAAAATCGTTCGAGAAATCGTGTGGGTTCAAGTCCCACCACCGATACCAAGAAATACTATTAATAATTTGAATAATAAATAAGACAAGAATATTAAACATTCTTGTCTTTTATCTTTTTATTATCTTAAGAATTTATCTAAATTAAGAGTTGTAGGTACATTTCTATTATTAGTATCCCCTAAGCCTAACTGACCATCGTAATTAGAACCCCAAACCTTAACAGTTCCATCATCTAATAGTACGTATGCACTATAAAAGTATGTGGATAGTTTTTTAACATTTGAAAGATTTGGTATCAATGTTGGATAAGTTACATCATAGTTGTGTCCTAATCCTAAGGAACCAGGATTATTATATGCCCAAGATTTTATAGTTCCGTCTTTTAATAAGGCTAAACAACTAAAATTAATTGTGTGCATTTCTTTAACATTAGAAAGGTTACTTGTAGATACTTGAGTAGGATAATAAATATCAGAAGTATGTCCAAAACCCAATATTCTATGCCCGTTATGTCCCCATGAGAACATAGTACCATCATTTAATACGGCATATGCACTACAAAAACTACCTGAACCACTAACATGTATACTATTAACGTTAGAAAGTTGTGGCATATCTGTAGGCGAAGTTTTGGCAGTAGAATTATTACCGAAACCTAGAAATCGAGTTTCGTTATACCCCCAACCTTTAACAGTACCATCATTAAGTATGGCATAAACTCTACCACTACCTGTTTCTATTTTGTTAACATTAGAAAGACCTGGTATTTGCGTAGGTGTATTTCTATTTACAGTATCACCTAACCCTAATCGTCCATTAGAATTATATCCCCAAGATTTAACAGTACCATCATTAAGTATGGCATATATACAACCAGAACCTGGTTTTATTATTTTAACATTAGAAAGACCTGGTATTTGCGTAGGTGTATTTCTATTTACAGTATCACCTAACCCTAATTGTCCACTAGAATTATATCCCCAAGATTTAACAGTACCATCATTTAGTAGTGCATAAACACTTGAAGAAGCTGCTATAATTTGTTTTACATCTGAAAGTTTATCAGTTGGTATTTGTACTGGTGAACTTTTATCTACTAGATCACCGATGCCTAATTGTCCATAAGAATTAGAACCCCAAGATTTAACAGTACCATCATGTAATAATGCATAAACACTAGATGAACCTACGGTTATTTCTTTAACATTTGATAATTGTTCTTTTGGAATTTGTACAGGTGAGTTTTTATCAATTAAATCACCTACACCTAAATGTCCATAATTGTTTTTTCCCCAGGCTAAAACCGTATCATTATTTAGTAATGCAAAAACGTTATATCCATCTGCAATTATGTCTTTCACATTTAGTTGTTCTATAATTACTTCATTTCCAATATTTGATATTACATATTTATCAAGATTAAATCCTTGCTCTATTAATTTTTCTTTATAGTAATCTGCCCTGGTTTTCCCTGTCAGCGGATTTTTGCCTGTTGATAACTGGATTTGTAAATCTGCTTCAATTAATGATGCAGCGTGTTTTAAATTTGAAAAGTCACTACTATCTTTTGCTTGTTTAGCCTTTTCTATAATACCATTATTTGATAGGGATAGTATTATAGATCCTGCTAGTATTATCATTACTATAATTGTAATAACAAATACTATTAATGATATTCCTTTGTTTTTCATATATATTCCTCCTATTATATAAACTTACATTATTTATATAATATAATTGGTATTGTGTCAATTATTCAAAGAAAGTTTATTATTAAAACCAAAAACTAAAAGGTTTTATTCAAACGACACATTATGTAAACTTATTGACTGTTTTATTTATAAAAAATCAGAGTAGAATTAAAAAGTAAAGCTAAAAAATCATTTACTTTGCTTTAAAAATGTGTTATAATATTAATGTATTAAGAAATATCGTAGAATGGAGGACGGAAAGATGTTTAGTATAGGTGATAAAGTAGTATATCCAATGCATGGAGCAGGAACAATTGAGTCTATAGAAGAAAAAGAAATGTTCGGTGACAAATCAGAATACTATATCATAAAGATGCCAATGGGAGACATGAAACTTATGGTGCCCACTAAAGCTGCTGAGAACGTAGGAATCAGAGAAGTTTCTACAGAAAGTGCAGCAGATGACGTTTTTAAAGTATTGGAACAACCAAAGCAAGAATATGTATACGAAAATAATTGGAGTAAGAGATACAGGGCTAATGTTGACAAAATAAAATCAGGAGATATTTTAGAACTTGCAGGAGTAGTAAGAGACCTTTCGCATAGACATATGGAAAGAGGACTATCTACAGGTGAGAAAAAAATGCTAACATCTGCGAAAGAAATTTTAATAAGTGAACTTGTTCTAGCTCAAGATTTAAATCATGAGGTAATAGGAGAAGAAATTGAAGAAAAAATTAAAATGTCTTTTGATTTAGGTAATACGACAGGTCAGTCAGAACAATTATAATGGATATACAAAGCTAGGGTTAACCTAGCTTTTATTTTATTTAATAAATGTATTACAAATATATTTATTTATTAATTTAATATGATATAATAAGGAGAAAATATAAAGGAGAAGGTTATGGAAAAGGAAGTTGTAAAAGATATCGCAAGAATGGATGAGGATTTTTCAAAATGGTATACAGATATAGTAACGAAAGCTGGACTTGTAGATTATTCACCAGTTAAAGGATTCATGGTAATTAAACCATACGGTTATGAAATATGGGAAAACATACAAAAAGAATTAGATAAGAAATTTAAAGAAACAGGGCACAAAAATGCATATTTCCCATTATTAATACCAGAAAGTATGTTGAATATAGAAAAAGAACATGTTGAAGGGTTTGCACCAGAAGTAGCATGGGTTACACACGGTGGAGAAGAAAAGTTAGAAGAAAGACTATGTATTAGACCAACTTCAGAAACAATTATAGCGACAATGTATGCAAAATGGGTAAAATCCTATAGAGATTTACCAGTACTTATCAATCAATGGGCAAATGTTGTAAGATGGGAAAAGACAACGAGACCATTTTTAAGAACAACTGAATTTTTATGGCAGGAAGGACACACTCTTCATGAAACTTCAGAAGAAGCAATGGATGAAACAATAAAAATGTTAAATATATATGCAGAATTGTTTGAGGAATTTCTAGCAATCCCTGTAATTAAAGGGGAAAAATCTAATAAAGAAAAATTTGCTGGAGCAGAAAATACTTTTACAATTGAAGCATTAATGCATGATGGAAAAGCTCTTCAGTCTGCAACATCTCATTATTTTGGTGATAGGTTTGCAAAAGCATATAATATAAAATATCAAGGGAGAGATAGTAAGGAAGCTACACCTTTCCAAACATCATGGGGGATGAGCACAAGGTCGATAGGTGGAATTATAATGACTCATGGAGATGAGAGAGGTCTTAAATTACCTCCTAAAGTTGCACCAATTCAAGTTATAATAGTTCCATTTGCTCAGCACAAAGAAGGGGTATTAGAAGAAGTTGATAAACTTAGAATCACATTGAAAAATAAATTCAGGATAGAGGCAGATATAAGAGATTCTTATACACCAGGATATAAATGCAATGATTCAGAATTAAAGGGAATACCAGTTAGAATTGAAATAGGACCAAAAGATATTGAAAAGGGAGAATGCATATTATTTCGTAGAGATACTTATGAAAAGAAAAGTGTATCATTAGACAACTTAGAAAATGAAATTGAAAGATTATTAGAAGACATACAAAAGAACATGTTTGAAATGGCAAAAGAAAACAGGACTAACAAGACACATGTGGCTAAAAGTTTAGATGAAATAAAAGAAATACTTAGTAAAGAACAGAGCCTTATAAAAACAGCGTGGTGTGGAGATAGGGAATGTGAAGATAGACTCAAAGAAGAAACATCTGCAACGATTAGATGTATACCTTTTGACGAAGAAAAAATAGCAGATACTTGTGGACTTTGCTCTAAAACAGCAAATAACACAGTATATCTTGCAAAACAGTATTAATTAAGAACAACTACATTTATTGGTGGTAACTGGTAAATGTAGTTGTTTTAAGATAATAAAAAGTTCAATAATAAAATCAATATGTGTTTACAATTTTTTATATAATGTGGTAGTATAATTATATAATATTAAAGAGGAGGAAAACAAATGAAAACAAAAGGAATATCATTAATAGTGTTAGTGATTACAATAATTATAATGATAGTACTAGCAGGAACGATAATACTATCATTAAATAGTAGCAATATTATAGGAAGAGCAGAAGAAGCAACACGTAAAAGTAATATAGCAAATGCAAAACAAGTAGCAGTACTTGCGAATGCAGAATATGAGCTTATGTCAGATGCAGACAGAGGAGAAAAAACTTTAAAAAAGCATGTTGAGGATAAACTAAATCAAGCTGGATTTAAAGAAAGTGAATATAACGTAACAGAAAAAGGAACAGTATATGATATTAAGTCAATAATACCAGAAGGCTTCTACCATGCAGGAGGAACGGTAGAAGAAGGATTAGTGATATCAGACAACATAGAAGATGAGGGGCAAGGAACATCACATGGAACAATATTAAAAGGCAATCAATTTGTATGGGTGCCTGTAGAAAATCTTAATGAATTTATAAGGTATGATTTTAAAAATGATAAAGTGTTAAGTATCTATTATGAAGAAATAATGCCAGAAGAGGGACAAAACAGAGAAGTAGAAAAAATGTATGCAAGTGTGCAGAAATACAAAGGATTTTATGTAGGAAGATATGAAGCAGGAGTAGCAGAAGGAATGGGTGAACCAACAAGTTCAACAGTAGAATTAGCAGATGGAACTAATCTACCTCAAATAAAACAGAAAATAGATGTATGGAATTTTATCCCATGGGGAGGAACAAGTAGTGATATATCATCTTATGATGGATTTAGGGGGAATGATAGTGCAAATGGAGCAGTAAAGGTGGCAAGAAGTTTATATCCAGATAATAGTCAAAACACTAAAGGATTAGTAAGCCATTTGATATATGGAGTACAATGGGATGCAATAGTAAGATGGTATAAAAACAGTGGAATAGATGTAAAAGACAGCTCTACATATGGGCATTACTCAAAAGTAGATAGAATGAAAGTAACAGGTTCATCAGAAAACTATCAAAAAAAGAATATATATGATCTAGCAGGAAATGTATATGAGTGGACTATGGAGGCTGATAGTTCCCTTCGTATTGCTCGTGGGGGTCATTATTATCCAGGTTCAGAAGTTCCTATAAGTACGCGTTATTCAGCTTCTGTTGTGACTCCTCAGGAAGGTGTAGGTTTTCGAATTGCATCATACATAAAGTAATTACTTATAATTTATAAACAATCTAAAATAATATAAGAATAGAAAAGTTGTGTATGAAAAAAACGTGAATGACTTGTAATATCAGGTAATATAAAGAGATAGATTCTTGTAAAAACTTGTGGACTTTGTGATAAAATGCAAAACACTATTAATATAAAAAATTAAATAAAAAAGACTACATATAAGAGGGGAAAATCTCTGATGTAGTCTTTGTTTTTATGCTATAAGTTATATAGAACAAGCTTTCTTTAAAGATAAAAGGAGTTTAACATCTAATATTCTAAATATTATAATTAACTATTTTGATGTTCTTCATTTTCAAAATATAGTGCCACGACAATAAAAATGTTGTGACAAAATTATTTATAAAACATAAGATATATCATGGAGGAGGTGTAATTGAGTGAAAAAAAGAATAATTAGAGAAAAGAAACCATTAACCATGCTTTTTGCTGTAGCAGATATAAGAGGCGGGGAAAAATATCCGGATATAAAAGGAAAAGCTAAATTTTATAGCCTGAGAAACGGTGTATTCATTAGTATAGAAATAGAAAATTTACCAAGAGAAAATAAAAACAACTTTTTTGGCTTACATATACATGAAGGTAATATATGTGGAGAAGGTAAAGGAGATAATCCCTTTTCAGAAGCAGGAGGACATCATAATTTAGAAGGGGATAAACATCCACAACATACGGGTGATTTGCCTATGATATATTCAAACAATGGTTACGCTTATATGGAATTTTATACTGATAGATATGAAGCAAAAGACATATTAAATAATACAATAATTGTGCATGAAAATATGGATGACCTTAAAACTGAACCAGCAGGGAATTCAGGTGAAAGAATAGCTTGTGGTGAAATAAAGGTTAGCCAATAATAAGCATAAAAACTCTAAGTATAAATAGCTTTAGCTATAATGATTGGAGTTTTTATATTATTCGCTAAAAACCAAACAAATGGTGCTTTTTTAGGGTAATAAGTATTATATATATCATTTATATTACAAAATAACTTAAAGGGCTTGAATTTATTTAAATTTATTATATAATAAAACATATAAAATAGTATACAAACGATTCTTTAAGGGAGGGAACACTTTGTCAGATATAATAGTAAATTCGGTAAAAAAAGTAAATGTATTGGATAAGATAATACAAAGCGTAGTAATAATGGTCAATATGGGAAAAATGAATCGTGCAATTGATGAACACCTTGAAGTTATAAAAAATACGGATAGAGATGATCAGAGAATATATCAAGAAAATATATTGAGAGAAATTATATATGTCAAATATCAATATGATATTATGCAAAGAACAATGTATGATTTAAAAATGTCATATTCTGATGAAATTATAGACAATATAAATTCTACAGATAAAACAGAAAGACTAAATTTACAGAAAGATTTTTTAGAGATGGAATATGATAGAATTACAAAAATAAAATTTAAAAGTAGAGAAGAACTAAAGTATATGTTACTAATTATTTCAGCAGCAATAGCAACAGTTAAGCAGAGTATAAAAGATGAAGGAAAAAACTTAAGATATAACAGAGTGATTAAATATGCTGAAGAAATAGATTGCAAAATAAAAGAAAATGAATATAGCGAGGAAGTATATAATCAAATATTCGAATATTTAGACGAATATGTAAGTTATATTAATGACAATTATGATATTTCTAAGCTTCCAGATGATGAAAAAGAAATTATAGAACTTGTTATTGAATCGACAATAAATGGAATAGAATCAGATATAGATGAATTATCTCATCAATATGATTTAATTATAAATATATGCAAAAATGCATATAGATACTTTAAAATAGTGGACAAGATATTTGAAAAAATACAAGCTGTTTATGAAGAATCATTAGAAAGAGAAAGTATTAACATTTCTGACTATGTATCCTTTTATCAGCAGGTTTATGATAAAAAGATAAAGACTATGGTAAATGATGTGCATAGAACAATAAAAATTGAAGATGAATATTTAGAATATTCAAAAGCAATGCAAGATGAAGTAGTGGAAGAATTCATATTAAGGAAAGCAAACGAAACTAGTTTTTTGGAAGTAACAAGAGATTTAATACAACTAGAATTAAAAAAGTATATTTATGAAGAAAATGAAGATGAAATAGTATTAGAAGCAATTAAAGAGGATATGCTAGAGGAAGATATAGTAGAAGTTGTATAAAAACAATAATGGAAGTTGGCAGCAGAATATTCTGTTGCCAGTTTTAATCTTAAAATATGTATAGGAGGAAAAACTAATGGATAAAGACTTATTATATAAAGCTTGGGAAGGATTCACGGCAGGAAAATGGATGGAAGAGATTAATGTTAGAAATTTCATATTAGCAAACTATGCTGCATATGAGGGAGAGGAAAACTTTTTAAAAGAAGAAACACCCAATACAAAAAAATTATGGAAAAAGGTTGCTGAACTTCTGAAAAAGGAAAGAAAAAATGATGGAGTTCTTGATATTGATACTAAAAAGGTTTCTTCAATAATATCACATGGGGCAGGATATATAGATAAAGATCTAGAATTAATTGTTGGACTACAAACAGATAGTCCATTAAAAAGAGCTATAATGCCATTTGGTGGAATAAGAGTAGTAGAAGCAGCAGTTAAAGAATATGGAAAAGAATTAGATGAAGAAGTAAAAGAGATCTTTACTAAGTATAGAAAAACTCATAATCAAGGGGTTTATGATGCCTACACAACAGAGATGAGACTTGCAAGAAGCTCGGGAATTATAACTGGACTTCCTGATGCTTATGGAAGAGGAAGAATAATTGGAGACTATAGAAGATTAGCACTATATGGACTTGATTTTTTGATAAAAGAAAAGGAAAAAGAATTATTATCTCTTGAAGTTGATTACATGGAAGAATCAATAATAAGAGAAAGAGAAGAAATTTCAGATCAAATAAAGTCTTTTAAAGAATTAAAGGAATTAGGAAACATATATGGCTTTGATTTATCATATCCTGCAAGTAGTGCAAAAGAAGCTGTTCAATGGACATACTTTGCATATCTTGCAGCTGTAAAAGAGCAAGACGGAGCAGCAATGAGTTTAGGAAGAGTATCAACGTTTTTAGATATATATATTGAAAGAGATATAAATAAAAACATACTTACTGAAGAGCAAGCTCAAGAACTTATTGATCAACTAGTAATAAAACTAAGAATGATAAGGTTTTTAAGAACAAAAGATTATAATAGTTTGTTTGGTGGAGATCCAACGTGGACAACAGAAGCAATTGGCGGAATGGCCCTAACAGGTAAAACACTAGTTACAAAAAGTTCATTCAGAATATTAAATACATTAAGAACATTAGGTCCAGCACCAGAGCCGAATCTAACAGTTCTATGGTCAGAAAACTTACCTGAAAACTTTAAAAGATATTGTGCTAAAATATCAATTGAGACAAGTTCACTTCAATTTGAAAATGACGATATTATGAGACCTATATATGGGGATGATTATGGAATAGCGTGTTGTGTATCTGCTATGAAAATTGGTAAACAAATGCAATTTTTTGGAGCCAGGTGTAACCTTGCAAAAGCATTGTTATATGCAATTAACTCTGGAAAAGATGAGATTTCAGGGAAACAGGTTGGACCTAAAATACAGCCTTTAACAGGAGAATATTTAGATTATGATGAGCTGATGGAAAACTTTCAACAAATAATATCTTGGTTAGCAAGACTATACATTAATACATTAAATGTAATTCACTATATGCATGATAAGTATTGTTATGAAAAGATTCAAATGGCCTTTCATGATATGAATGTACAAAGAACAATGGCCACAGGAATAGCAGGTCTATCAGTGGTTGCAGATTCACTTAGTGCCATAAAATATGCAAGAGTAAAGCCTATTAAAGATGAAAGCGGCTTAATTATAGATTTTAATATAGAAGGAGATTATCCGGCATTTGGAAACAATGATGATAGGGTTGATAAAATAGCAAAAAGTGTACAAGAAATGTTTATGAGTGAGCTTAAAAAACATAAAACATATCGCAGAAGTCAGCATACTATGTCAATACTTACAATTACTTCTAATGTTTTATATGGTGAAAAAACAGGAAATACACCTGATGGAAGAAAAAAAGGAGAAGCCTTTGCCCCTGGCGCGAATCCAATGCCTAAAAGAGAGAAAAATGGAGCATTAGCAGCATTATCTTCGGTTGCAAAATTAGATTATAAAGATAGTCTAGATGGAATATCTTATACATTCTCAATTTCACCGGAAGCACTTGGAAAAACAGAAGAGTGGAGAGTAGATAATCTTGTTGGAATTATAGATGGTTACATGAAGGAAGCAGGACATCATATAAATATTAATGTTTTAAATAAAGAGATATTAATAGATGCTATGGGAAATCCAGAAAAATACCCTCAACTTACGATAAGAGTAAGCGGATATGCAGTTAATTTTACTAGGCTTTCAAAAAAACACCAAATGGAAGTAATATCAAGAACTTTTTATGATAGATTAGGCACAGGAGATACAAAGATATATGTATAATATAAATAGCAATATTAAAGGGAAAATACATTCTTTTGAGAATTTCGGAACAGTCGATGGTCCTGGTATTAGATTTGTAATTTTTATGCAGGGTTGTGAATTTAGATGCAAATTTTGTCATAATCCAGATACTTGGGACAAAAAAGCTGGCGACGAATATACAGCAAAAGAAGTAATGAATGAAATAATGAAATATAGTGTATATTATAAAAAATCAAACGGAGGAATTACTGTAAGTGGTGGTGAACCGTTATTACAGTTGGAATTCATATTACAACTATTTAAGCTTGCTAAAGAAGAAGGTTTACATACAACGATAGACACTGCTGGAAACATTGATTTAACTGATAAAGACGTTAAAGAAGAGATAAATAAATTACTTAATGTTACAGACCTTATGCTTCTTGATTTAAAAGAAATGAATGAAGAAAAGCATATTAAACTTACTGGCAAAAGTAATAAAAACACTATAAGTTTTGCTAAGTATTTAGAAGAGAAAAATATGCCAACAGTTTTAAGATATGTATATATTAAGGGTATAAATGATGCAAAAGACACATTAGATAAGTTAAAAGAAATAAAACAAAAATATAAAAATATAATTGAAATTGATGTTCTCGGATATCATAAAATGGGAGAATATAAGTGGAAGGAAATGGGTATAAAAAATGAATTAAAAGATATAAAGGCTTCCACAAAAAATGAAGTAGATGATCTTAAAATATGGCTTAATGAGTAAAGTTAAAATAATAAAAGTAAAAACAGGCTATATATCATATTGGTAATATGATATATAGCCTGTTTTTTTAAATTTAATTATAATAAATTTCTTAACCTTTCTAGATTTCCCAAATATTCCTCTGGAGTTAAAAGTGTTTCTGTTTTTAATATACATCCTATAGAATGAAGAAGACATTTTCCTTTTGTTAATTGTAATAAATATCTAAAGGTGTAACTTTGCATAAATAAAGCATCATATGCGCTATATATTAGACTTGAATACTTAGAAGATAATCGGGGGATTTCTATTCCATTCCAATAAACCAATTTATCCTTACGCCAATCATTTAAGTCAAATCTAATGTTATAACAGAAAAGGGCAGGAAAAGAGCATATTTCAATTTGCATCTTAGGGTCTTTAACTCTAAGGGATTGAAGAAAGGATTCAAAAGAAGCACACTTGACACCATCAAAAGTAAACTTATAAGGGGCTAAATTTGAAAGTCCTTTTGTAGCACCTAATCCATCCTTGTAAGAAATATCGACAACTTCAAGAAAATTGCTTTCAAAGCGACAATTTAAAGATGTGCACCGGATATTGCTTTCGTCAAAGGTACTTAGCAAGCTTCCACACAAAGGGCATTTGAATCTAGAACACATAACAAGGCCTCCTAAAAAATTATTTTCATAAGATTAATTAAAATTTGTTTTAAAAGTATAACACAATATCTAAATATAATCAATAAATCAAAATTGCGAATAAGAGATTATTCTAGAAAAGGCAAATATATGTTACACTTTTTAAAATTTAATATTATTGAATTTAACAAACAAATAATGTATAATGAAATAAAGAAAAATGGGGGAAGTAATAATGAGCAATAAACCATTTGTACACTTACACATGCACACTGAATATAGCTTGCTTGATGGGGCAAACAGAATTAAAGATTTAGTTAAAAAAGTTAAGGAATTAGGAATGAATTCTGTTGCAATTACTGATCATGGAAATATGTTTGGTGTTATTGACATGTATAAAGAATGTATGGCAAATGGTATAAAACCTATTATTGGATGTGAAGTTTATGTAGCACCAAGAAGCAGGTTTGAAAAAGAAGGAAAAATAGACACTGAACCTAACCATTTGATTTTGCTTGCAATGAATAATGTTGGTTATAACAATTTGGTAAAATTATGTTCAATAGGATATACTGAAGGTTTCTATTATAAACCTAGAGTAGATATAGAAGCATTAATGCAATACAATGAAGGAATAATAGCTCTTTCAGGCTGCCTTGCAGGAACAGTTTCACGAAAAATATTAGAGGATGATATACAAGGAGCAAAAGACTCAGCAATACAATATAATAATATATTTGACAATGGTAGATACTATTTAGAAATACAAGATAATAAATATAAAGAACAAATGATTGTAAATCAAAATATAGTTAAGATTTCGAAAGAATTAAATATACCTCTTGTTACCACAAATGATTGTCATTATT
>JAQUBQ010000112.1 GCA_028686615.1 Clostridia bacterium
CACTATAGAAAATATAATGCACGCTGTTGCTATTATTTTATTAACAGGATAATGCTTTTCCATAATACACCTCACCTTATTCTATTCCATATTTTCTATAAAACCAATCCTGCGTAGCAGTTATTCCTACGTTTCCGCCTACAATAACGCCTGCTCCAGCTCCAATAGCAGCAACTCCCAAAGGAATGCCTACACCTGTAGCTATAGAAGCAACTCCAAAACCAATCATAATGCCCCCTGCTGCACCTGTAAGAACGCCCGCAAGAAATCCTTCTACTTGTACTCCCGTTTTTATCCATCTCTCTTGAGTTGTATTTCTATTTTGTGCTGTCCAAGTATCACCAATGTCCCAAGCTATCAAACCAACCGATGCTACAGTTCCAATAGCACCTAAAGTTTTGCCTGCTTTCGCATATGGTGCAATCTTTAAATTTTCCTTAACAGTAAAACTAACCGTTGCATATTTTGATGCTCCTGTAGCAGAAGCAGTAACAAGGCTTAACCTTGGAACTGTTTTAGTATAACTACTTGCAACACTACTTCCTATATCAAGTGCTGTACTTATTGAGCCACCTGTATTAGCTATAATATTTTTTTTAGGTGTTGTTTTTGCAGATGCTGGTTTAGGTGTGGGTGCAGGAGGTGGTGTCGTAAATTTAACAGTACCAGTAGAAATACCGTAAAAGTAATAGCCATTAGGGTCATAATTGTTTATAGGGTTGTTGGCACAGTACGCAAACATATTTTTATCTAGTAGTCCCTGTCCTGTTTGCACAAGTCCGTCTGCATTGATAAAGCGTCCCCATTCAGGATTATAGTATCTACTCTGTAAGTAATATAGGTTAGTTTCTTTGTCGTATCTATATCCTCTGTATGTGTATGGATTTATATTTCCTATATGTCCTTGATTGTTTGATACCTCTAGGTTGTTTTCATCTAGTATGCTTATTATATTACCCCATGAATCATATACGTATGTTACTACTTGGTTCATATCTTTGTCTAGTAATCCTATTATATCATTTTGTCCGTTTCTTATGTAGTAGTATTGATTGTCGTTATACTTGAACCCTATTAAGTTTGATTGTTCATCATATTGATAGTGTAGTATGTTGTTTCCTGTTACTTCATATACTACTCTGTCACCTTCTAGGTAATACTTTGTTGTTATTCCATCTACTGTCTTTTCTGTTCTTATTCCATTTTCGTTATATTTGTAACTTACTTCTATTTCTTTTAATGTATCTTTGTATATTGCTAGCTGTCTTCCATTTACCCATGTTAATGTTTTGTTATCTCCTATTTTTGTTGGGTTTCCTATCACGTCATATTGTATTTCTTCTCCTGCATATTCTATTAATTTGTCTTTCCATACTTGGTCATATGTATATTGCAGGTCTTTTGTTGGCATGCTTTCTATATCTTCTGTTTCTGTGTATTCATACTCTATTTTGTTTAGTATATTTCCTCCTAAATCATACTCGTATATTACTGTTTTGTCAAGTTCTTTGTTGTCTTCTCTTATTAGTTGATTTAGTTCATCATAGTAATATTTTTGTGTTTGTTCTTCTCCTTTTTTTATTGTTTCTATATTACCATTTGCATCGTACGTATATGATATTTTATTATCTTTATTTGTTATATCTTTTAACATGGTTGTTGTTTTAAATGGATTTGTTTTATCTGTTACATATTCATATTTTGTTTCATATCTTTTTTCGTTATCTTTTATTGTTCTTTTTGTTTGCCTTGCTAGTGTATCATAATCATATTGCAGTCCTTTATTTTTCTCTCCATTTAAATTTTTATTGTCTTTATCATATATATATTCTTGCATTGTTTTTAATAGTGTATTATTAATTTTAAATTTTGTTTCTACTTTATTTACATTACTATTTAAATCATAATTATATTCTATCTTTAGTAAATCTGAAACATTTAATCTTATTAATCTATTTGCTAAATCATATTCATGTGTTTTTATATCGTTATTTCCGTTATCTTTGATCTTTGATATATTCCCTTTATTATCATATACGTATTCATATGCCCCAGTTGTTCCTGTTTTTGTTTTTACTCTTTCAAATTTATCATATACATATGATACTGTTTGATTATTTCCATATACGCTTGATAAAAGCTTACCATTTCTTTGTTCATAGTTGTTTGTTATGAGTGTATTACCTGCTGCTTTTACTTTTTTAGTGTTTCCAAATGTATCATATTCAAATTCTATATCAAATGAGTTGTGTGTTATTTTCTTTAGTCTATCATGTAAGTAATTATATCTATTTTCATTAGTGCTTTCTTCATCCTAGAATACACTCTTCTGCCTTCCATACAAAGAGAGTTAGTAAATACCAACTCTAAAAATTATTTTTTCCTATAATCATATAAATTCACTTAACACCAAAAAAAAATTGTAATATCCACGATGGCGGTTTAGAGAAAGAGAGCTAACGATTTGTTAACTCTTAATTTGTTATTTCTGAATATTATTTTTCATTACTTTTTTAAAATTATCATTAAGTATTATTTTATTATTTTTATTTGCAGCCTCTTTAAATAGAATATTCCATATTTTTTTATTTTTTTCTATAACATCCAATACCTATTATATCATCATAATTATCGTGAATAATTACAGCTTCATTTATTAATGAATTCGGAGTTCCTCTGTATTTTGTTAATGAAATTTCTTCCCATTTAAAAAACTTAACCTTTTTCCTGAAACTTCTCCAATTCCTATATTATCTATCATTAGTTTTGATATAAATTGTCTATAACTTGCTATTATACAAATTGCAATACCAAATCCTAAGAATATATAAGATATCAGAGTCGTAACAGAACAAGTTAAATTTCCTATAGCATATATACCAATGATAAATATTCAAATAACTAACGGAAACGATATTAATACTAAAATCTTATTATTATAAAATTCATACTTCATAA
>JAQUBQ010000113.1 GCA_028686615.1 Clostridia bacterium
AAAAGAAAAAATAAAATATATTTTTGAACAACATTTTAATGAGGAGATAGATAAAATTGAGCCCATTGAAAGCAAAGTGAAGTTGTTCTTAAATAGCAAGATTAGAGAATATATAAATCAATCAGTAAACATTGAAAGAGAAAAAGCTTTTGTAATGTATGATGACTTAAAAGGATTAGAAGGAACAGAGTTAAATGAAAAAATATATATACAAGGTGTAATGGATTTGTGTATAGAAACGGATGATGAATATATAATAGTAGACTTTAAAACAGATAGAATTAATAATGATGAGGAACTAGTTGATAGATATAAAAAACAAATTATGATATATGCAAGAGCTATTAAGTTGAGTAACAGTAAAAAAAATGTAAGAAGTTATATTTATTCTTTTCACTTACAAAAAACTATTGAAATAAATGAATAAGAATTAATTAATGCATAATGTTGAATATTTTTTTAGTTTAATATAAAATATGATATATAAGATAAGCAAGGAGAACTTATAAATGAATGAAAATATAAAAAGTGGTGTATCATTAATAGCTCTAGTAATGGTAATAATTGTTCTAATAATGTTTGCTGGTCTTGCTGGCTATTCTGGTATAGGGATAATGCAAGATATAAAGGAAGCAACTTTTTATAAAGATAATCAAACAATTGAGGATGCTACAGAAGAATATTATCTTGTAAATGGAGACATTCCTATAAAAACAGGTGGACTTAACATAACTAAAGCAGAATTCTTACAACATATTAAAGAAAAGTATGGACAAACAGTATCAAATAAGTTGGATAAAATATTAATAAAAAACAAAGAAGAGGATTCAAATTTTTATGAAATAGATATACAAAAGATAGATGTTGAATCTAGTAAATATGGACTGAAGACAAAAGGTGAAGATGATATATTTCTTGTTTCAAACACTACCGCTAAAGTTTATTATTATTCAGCATTTAAATATAGAAAAAACATTTATTTTACAAGTGAAACATTAGAGTAAGGGGGGATAAAAATGAAAGAAAAACAGGGAATATCACTTCTAGTGCTTACAATTATTATAATAGTAATGATAATACTGGCAGGTACTGTAGTATATACATCCGCTGAGGCTACTAATAATTCAAAGATGGCTGCCTTTATATCAGATTTAGAAACAATAGGAGAAGCAGTAGAAAAGTATTACTTAAACAATGAAGAATTACCTATAGTATTAGATACAGAGTATACCAAAACTAGTATGATAAATCAATTGATAGAAGAAGATAGAAAAAAAGTGTTATCAAAAGAGATTGATGAGTTAAATGATACAGAAAAAAAGTTTTATGAAATAGATATGAGTAAGCTTGAAATTAAATTTTCTCAATATGGAATGAAAGAAGATGGAGACCCTCTAGATGCCTATTATATCTCTGAAGGAAACCACAACATATATTATCTTAAGGGTAGAAGAATTGCTAGAAAATATTATTTTACTCTTACAGAAAAATTAACTGGTAAAAAAATAGTGAATTCCTTAGAACCAGAAGATACTTCTAGCGTTAACATTGTTTCTAAGACAGACGGAATAAAAATCTCCAAAAACACTAAGGAATGGACAAATGATTTAAAAGTAAATGTAAAAACCACCTTTGAATCGGGTGAAAAGATGAGCTTTTTTTTAGGGGGCATAGCCACATTAGTAAATGTTACACAAGCTGATTATACCTTTATAATTAAAGATTATTTAAAAGAAACGAATAACAGTGTTTGGCAAGCTGTAGTGATAAATAAGAATAAAACATTAACAGTGAAAAAATTAAATAGTTTAAATCAAATTATAGCAGAAACAACTATTAATATAGATAATGTAGACATGATAGGAGCCCTTAAATATGATGTAGCACCATCAATGACAGTGTCTAAAAATGAAAGTTTTAATTTAATAAAATTATCAAATTTAATAGATAACAATGAAAGTGGAGTAAAAAATCTCAGGTATTTAAAAACCAAAAAGAGAGTAATTATAAATGGCACAGAAACACAAGTGGATTATTATGATAATCAACCTATAACAATTACTTGGGATTATATTTATAATGCTGGAACCATATCTGATGCTAGAATGATAAAGCTTCCAAAAGATGTAAGTGAAATTAAAGTTGTTTTTGAGGATAATGCAGGAAATGTAGATACTCAAGTAGTAACTTATGTTATAAATTAGGTGATAATATGAGAAAAAAAGGAATAACACTAGTTTCAGCATCAATAATGACAGTAATTATACTTGTTTTAGCAAGTACTATTACAATAGCATCATATAAAAATATAGAAAATTCAAACAAAATAATGTTTGCAATTGAGATTTCTAGCATACAAGAAGAAGTAGATAAATATTATAAGAACAATCCTAAAGAAAAGGATCCTATTAATTCAGAAATATATGATTTAGATTTAAATGAGATTACCTCTCAGTCAATAAATGAATTTGAGGAAGAAACTAAAGTTGATAATAAAATTAAATTATATGGATTAGATCTAGAACAATTAGGTATAAACAATACTAAGTTTGGAATAAAGTTAGATGAAAATGCAAAAGATATATATGTTGTTTCTCTTGAAACAAAAAAGGTTTATTATTTGCAAGGTGTAAAAGCAAATGGAAAAACATATTATACGCTTAGCGAAGAATTAATTAAAATAAAAAAGAGAAATGAGAAAATAGCAGAAACAACTACTCCGATAACTCAAGATATACAAATAACAACTTCTGATTTTACAGTAGTGACAAATGGTGCAACAAATGAAATATATTTGAATGACATAAGAGTAATTGGAGAAAACATAAAAATGTTAAAGTATGAAATAGGAAAGATCGACAGCAATGACGCTAAAACATATTTTAATAAAAATGGTAAAGTAATAGAAAATAATAGAATAAAAATGC
>JAQUBQ010000114.1 GCA_028686615.1 Clostridia bacterium
TACCACGAAACGCTCAGCCATTTTGAGCGCGGTACGAGACGCGTAGCTTACAAAATAAATTCCATAAAATATTATAGATTTTTTGTATATAGAGTCTATGCAAATTTATTGTTTCGCGATATAGTTTAAGTATAATTTTTTAATTAGATTTAAAAAAAACTCTAGAAGTAAATGATAATGATAAAATTTTAAGTACCTCGATAATTATTAATAAAAAAATAGATGTACAATAAAAAAGTAATATTCCTAGTTTTTATATTAATCTTATTTTTAATTTCTATATGCATAGGATTTATTGATAAGCCTGTAAGTCAATTTTTCGAAGAAGAGAAAATAATTGAAAACTCTAAAAATCAACTTATTAAAAATGCTGAATTTGATTTGGAGGAGACGTATATTTCGGACATATACGTTCATGGCAATTATATTTATTTATCTAAGGGGCAGATTTTTACTTTTGACGGAGAGAATTTTTCAAAAGTTGCTCAAATAGAAGGAGTTATTGGTAATGGAATTTTTGTTGATGATAAGTATATTTATATAGCAAATAAGTATAAGGGCTTAGAGATTTTTACTTTTGACGGAAAAGAAGTTGATAAGGTGGCAAGCGATGATGTGAATACAATTATTGAACCTGGAAAATATGCCTATCAATTTGCGGAGGATGTTTTTGTTGATGACAAATATATTTATTTAGCAAATGGAATCGGAGGGTTGAGAATATATACTTTTGACGGGAAAAATCTTACAAATATAGCGCAATTCAATTATGGAAATATAGTGGATGTTTTTGTTGATAATGGTTATATCTATTTAGTAAATGGGGCGCTAGGGGTATATACTTTTGACGGGAAAAATCTTACAAATATAGCGCAATTTAATGACGGAGGCGTGAATAAAATATATATAGAGGGAGATTATATTTATTCTATAGGAGGGGATGAATTAAGAGCATATACTTTTGACGGGAAAAATCTTACAAACAGGGCTGTGGCAAAAATTTTTACTGACCACAATAAATTACTAACAGGGCTTTATGTTAGCGATAATTATATATACACGGTAAATGGATATAACGGATTAAGAGCGTTTACTTTTGATTATTACAATTACAAATTCGAAGATGTTAGCGGAGATCAGGAAGAATTTAAGGGCTATGCTAGAGGGCCGGTATACTCAGATGGAAAATATATATACTTAACAACAGATTATAGTTTAAAGGCGTATTCACACGTCTTTAAAGAAGGTGTTAAAAATAATTCATCGATATTTATTCTCAGTCAAATGAATGAATCAGAGATTGATAGTTTTAAGATGAATGAATTTATTGAAGAAAACAAAGGAGGAATGACACATCAAGAAGCATTAGAGTTTTTTGAAGCTGTTGAAATAGTGAATAATAATCTACCCGAATCTATTTCATTTTTAACAGATAAAGAGTGCCCGTATATTGGTATGGATAATGAATATGAGACTAAAAAGGATTATATTGTATCCGAGTGTACAAAAAATGAGGATACAAATATGCAAGTTATTTCACTTACTAAATGTGCTGATCAGTGGTGTATGACACCTGATCGTTTTGTGTTAGAAAAAGCTTCTTTTGATAATAGTGACTATTTAGACGAAGTAACGGGGAAATACGATTTGAAAGAATTTAGTAATGATAGCTATGACTCTTATAAATGGCTTGCTGGTTTTGTTAAAGACGTAAGCAAGGTTTTTAATTCTGATGAAGAAATAAAAAAATTATTAGCGATAAATGGAAACACGAGAGCCGCTAATGGTTTTTTCAGGGGAAAGCTTGATTCGAGTAATGATAAAGAATATATAATGATTTTTATCGATAGTAATTATGTCTTTATAATGAACGATGATCTTGAGTATAAAACATATAATGTGAGAACTGATGATTATTTTCCGATTCAAATGATAGAAGTTAATGGGGATTATTTTTTTATTACAAAAAGGATTTACATCGGTAGTATAACTACTTGCGCGTCAGCTAAGGAAGAATCCTTTTTGTGCAATTTGCATGATATGAATTTTATATGTTATCCGATGGACTCTTTTATACTAGAAGGATGTACTAATTATGAAGGAAGAACGAATATTTTATCAGATGATGTCGATCATGATGGTGAAAATGAAATTATTGCACAGAAAGCAATTTATGCCGACGATATAAATATAAATGGAAGAAAAGTTTATCCTCAAAAGAATTATCTCTATAACATCTACAAATGGAATAAGAAGGATTTAACTTTAAAAAGATTAAATGAAGATATTATTAGAGGTGATTATTATAAAACTAGTGAGGGCAAAGCGTTGTTGAAAGAAAAGCAAGAAGAAGTAATAAAAAATGAATTTAAAATTTTTAATATTACAGAGCTAGTGAAAGACAATCTTCCAGAAGAAATAGAATTTTGGACAGAAGCAAATTGTCCTTATTCAAATTTGGGTTACAAATATATAATTCCTAAAGGTTACAAATTAAGGAGTTGTGTAAGAGGCGAAACAGGGTCACACAACGGATGCCCTACTTGTGAAATGAGTAAAATTTTACTAGAGAGGCTGTATTGAAAGTATTTTTATAAAAGTAGATAATTAATTAGAAACATGTAAAGTAAAAAAAACTGAGAAAGCTTTACAGACATTAGAGATTTATTATTTCTACTGTTGTGAAGAGTCCAGCCACTTTGAGAGCCTTGCGAGACGCGTTAAAACCTCATAAATGGGGTTTTGTACAACAACAGTTAATTTATATTTCATCAAAATCTGCTATAATAAAACACGCACGAAGATCATAAATTAAGAAAAAGTAGTTCGCGGCGTCGTAAATTATAAAATATGAACAAAAAAACATTAATATATTTAGGAGTATGGATAAGTATTTTATCAGTTGT
>JAQUBQ010000115.1 GCA_028686615.1 Clostridia bacterium
CTGTTACCTTTGTTTCAGGATTTATTTTAGTAATAACATCTCCATCTACATTTAAAGATTCGTCTATTACAATTGCTCCTTCTTCTATGTCTATCACTTTTACCCTTGCAGTTGTCTTGATTTCAATTCCTTTTATCTTAACAGTTATATTAGTTTCTCCTGCTTTTTTACCAATTAACTTTCCATTTTCAAAAGCAACCACTTCTTGATTATCAATTAATACAGTATAATCTTTTTCATTAGAATTTTCTATAGTAACATTTAAACTCATTTCTTTCCCATTAATTATACTATATTCTGTCTTATCTAAAGATATAACTGGTTCCTTTTTAGGAGCAACATTTACTACACAAGTAGCAGTTTTAAGCTGGTCTTCAGTTGTCACAGTAATTATAGCAGAGCCTAACTTTTTAGCAGTTACAACTCCTGTGTCTGAAACTGATATAATATCATTATTGTTAGATGTCCAATACACTCCCTTGTATGCTGCACCTGATGGATTTACTGTTGCTGTTAATGTTTTGTTTTCACCAAGAGTAATGTTTGTGTTTGTATTATTTAATGATACACTTGAAACTTTTGTATAACTATGTTCTTTTGTATAGGCTTGGAAAGCATAAGCTTCTACTCCACTATCTAATCTTACTTTATCCCATCTTTCGCCTGCTTGAACACCCTTAGAAATTCTAGTCATAACTGTTCCTTTTTTTGCATTTAGTATAATGCTATATCCTATTCCTGGTCCTGATCTAATATTTAAATTTTCAGTTGTAACTATTTTTGTACTATCTGCAATATAATCATTAGGATTTGAAACATATATATCCACTGGTGATGTTGGCATATTTGTGTATACAGGTATAACAAAATTAAAAGGAGTATTCATAATTCCCATTTCTTTATAAGCATTATAAGTACTTATTGCTTCCCCTGCTGGAGCTAATATGTTTTGCATATATTGATGTGTATACAAAGCATAATCGCTATCAGGATTTACATTAAACTTTTGTAAATATCCAGTATATTGTCCTTTACTTATATACTTACTTGCTATAAAATTTGCTCCTCCATCTATTGCAAGAGCCGGAGTAGTCCACCCTTCGTTCCTTGCATAGGCAAGGCCTGATATTGCAGGACTCGCTCCCCCCGTAGCTCCAATGTTGAAATAATTGTATAACCCTTCATAATCTTTTACTGTTCCACATATTGATGTGTTTGATATAATATCGCAACTTGTTTCTTGCCTTATTCTAGATGCCAAATGGTATGGACTTACATTATATTTAGATGCAGCCTCCATTACAAGTTTAGCATAAGTCTTATTTGGAGTAGGTGTAATTGTGTTTCCTTTATCATCCTTGTATGATACTGTTTTTTGGTACATTAATGTTCCATAAAATATCTTCTCAACTCCTGCTTCATTTTGCAGAGATGAATTATAGTTTAAAGTTTCAAATTGAAACATTTGCATTTCATTTAAATACCTTCTAGGGTCCATCGTATATCCAACTGCAAGCTTTGAAGCTGTAACCCATCCAGTCTCTATAGAATTTACATTTCCACTTGAATTATAATATTTCCAGATTTTCTCGTACGATGAAGGTACTGCACTTCTTACAAGAGAAACCTCATGACTTTGATTCTTAACAACAGTATTCCAGTCAAGTCCTGTATTTAATGCTGTAAATGTCCATGTCGGGTGTGATTTATTTAATTGTTTTAAATATACTTGATAACTTGCAGGAAAAGCAGAAATTCCAACATACTTTGTATAAGCAAATATATTATTACAATTATTTATAATTAAAAATGTAATAAATAAAAACATCATATACCTCTGTATTTTTTTAAATGCTTTAATATTTTTCGACAATATATTCACTCTCCTAAAAAAAGTAAACAATAATATGTTTATACACATTATTGTTTACCGTTTTATTTAGAAAAATTCATTTATTAGTTATTTCTTATTGTTAGTTTCTTTTTCAGGGAAAATAGGATTTTCTCTTATACGTCTTATTTTTTTGATTTTATACTCTTTCCCCTTTTCTTCTGTGTTTTTGTTAACTCCCTGAGACTTTTTTAGTTTTTCATATAAATATACTACTTGTATAAATTCAAACCAAACAAAAGCATATAGTAGTAAAACTGTTCCATTTTCTTTCACAAAGGAAAGAATTACGTTTGTTTTTTGTTCATCATATAAACCTTTAGACTTTTTACTAATCAAATTTGATACTTCCTCTATTTCTGTCTTAGTAAAATTTATTATATATTCCTTAGTAATCTTTCCATTTTCAGAGGTAACTTTAATAAGTATTTTATTTTCTCCCACATTTAAACCTTCATTACCTACAACTTCAACTTTTGCATTTTCATTTGATGCTACAGCAAATATATTTAACTCCTTATCATTTGTTTTAACTTCTCCTGCAGTATACTCTGTAACATCAGGATCAAAATCTTGACCTAAATTTAATCCTCCGATTATTAAAGATTTTAGTGTTGCATCTGACCTTACTGGATCATCAGATTTTAAGATTCTTATTATATATGTTTTATATGTTCCATTTTCCGCCGTCACTTTTATAGAAATGATATTTTCTCCCACTTTTAAGTTTGTATTACCGTTTACAGAGTATGTTGCTCTTTTATCTTCTACTGTTGCTTTTACACTAATATTACTTATATTCTCACCAACATTTAGGGAATATGAATAGTTGTTTTTGCTAAATGCTGGAGTCATTCCTTCAACACTAAGTATAATGGATTTCAAATACGCATTTGATGATTTTGAAGTGGTTGTTGTATTTGTATTTGTATTTGTATTTGTATTTGTGTTTGCTGTAGGCT
>JAQUBQ010000031.1 GCA_028686615.1 Clostridia bacterium
AGACATGAATTAATAAAATATATTATACTGCTTTTATGTTTATATGTCAATACAAAAGGAATAATGCAGATACAATATTTGTACCTGCATTTTAATCTTAAAACTTTGTTAAAGGGGTCATATCTTTTGCAAGAGCTGCATTTTTATACCTTGGATCATCAGTAACATCTTTAATAATATCAATAAAAGGAGGCAATCCAACTTCACAATTTACGTTTGTTAATTCTATTTCGAGAACAGCAACCTCATTTGATATAGGATATACATCTAGCTCAAAATACTGATGGTTATACACAAAGTTATATCTGTTTTTCCGTATTTGTTTTAAAGAAGTATCAGTCCTCATAAGACAAGCTAGATAATCTTCTTTACTAATTGTCTCATTTTGTTCTAATCTTTCTTTTTCGTTTATTTTAATTTTGATAGTATTTGTGTACCAATAGTTACCGTTAACACCTCTTTGCCTGACTCTCTCTTCTTCGTGCTTTGATAATAAATAAGTTTGCAATATCTCTGATTTATTAGCACGATATTCATTTATTAAATAATCAATGTCTGGCATTTTTATCAAATATTTTTTTTCTATTTCTATTGGTATAGGAAGCCCTAAAAAGGAATAAATCTCTGACATTAAATGATTGATTTTATCCTCGAATTTCTCATATGCATTTATAACTCTAAGGTGAGGATGACCAGTCCAAGAGTCCAATGTTTTTTGATCTTTTTCTGCAGCTTCCATGCAGTTTTCTCGTCTATGTTTGTTATTTGCTTTTGTATAAAATTCTTGCATTTCAACAGCTGGACTTATCATATGAATTGCCATATCATACATGTCTCTTGCAGATATTTCATTTATTCCGAATTTGTTAAGAATACTAATATATTGCTCTTTTGGAATATATGCAAGAACATCAGGTATACCTCTATCACATAATATAATAACATCTTTATTGCAGTATTTTTTAGCCATATCAATATAAAGCTTTTGTAATTCTAATTGATAAGCTATTACTATTTCTTCAAAATCATACATCGTTAGTCCATCATCGTTTTTATTTTCTTTTGGTTTTATTCCGTTCCCCATAAGAAAGGTAGCTCCCTCAGGCAATAAGAAGACCATATAACCCTTTTCTGTGAGTTTTTCAATTATCTTATCAATGCCGGTACTTTTACCAGCACAAGGCCCTCCTGTCACGCCTATTAAATAAACGTTATTCATAAATGTAATCCTCCTTTAATTTAAATTTAAATTAAACATTGATATTTTCTAGGCGTATTATATCACACCCTTATATTTTTTCAAAATAAAATGAAAAATCATTATTAACATATTACTTTAAAAGCATTAAAGATATTATATTAAAAATATAAAAGCGCTTGATGTACTATATAAAACTAATAGAACATTCATTGAAAGGTTATGTAATCTATGGTATAATAATTACTGTAAAACAATATAATATAAAAATTATTAATATAATTTTGGAGGAATGCAATATGTTAAGAATATTAGTTAACGGTGCAAATGGTAAAATGGGAAAGGCAGTATGTAATCTTATTCATCAGAAAAAGGACATGGAAGTAGTTGCAATGGTGGATAAAAACTATGATATCGAAGAAGATAAAAGCTTTAAAAGTATTTTACACGTAACGAAAGACTTTGAGGCTATAATTGACTTTTCTATCCCTGAAGGTGCAATAGAATCCGTAAGTTATGCTTTAAAAAATAACAAAGCCGTTGTTATATCTACAACGGGATTATCAAATGAACAACTAGATTACGTTTATCAAGCATCTAAAAGCATTCCCATATTTATGAGTAAAAACATGTCTTTTGGTGCCAACCTATTAGTTGATCTAGCAACTAAAGCTGCTAAACTTCTAAATGAAGAATCAGATATTGAAATAATAGAAAAACATCACAATCAAAAAATAGATGCACCAAGTGGTACGGCTATTATGATTTCAGATTCAATAAAACAAGCATTAGGTGATGAAAAGTACAATATGTACGATAGGACTCTTAGCAGAAATCAAAGAGATAAAAAAGAGATTGGAATTCATTCTGTTAGAGGTGGAACTATAGTAGGGGAACATGAGGTTATATTTGCTTGCAACGATGAAGTATTTACAATTTCACATTCGGCAATGTCTAGAAACATTTTTGCAGAAGGAGCTATAAAAGCAGCAAAGTTTATTGTTTCAAAAAACAATGGGATATATAGCATGAAGGATTTAATGTAATTTAAACTTACCATATTTCTATAAGAAATATGGTAAGTTTTTTATAGATAAAAATGTAAAAACATAGATTTTTTTTAAAGTAGATAATAGTAGTATAAAAACAGTTTTTGTACACATAATTTTCAAAAAAACATGTAAAAATTGACTTTTCTAAAAAAATGGTTTTTGTGAAAAGTGTAAAAATGATGAAAAAAGTCTAAAACACCTAAATGTCTTCTTTGGTTGATATATAGGTAAAAACCAACACTTTTTTGTCCTTTAAAGTCAAATGAAAATGCATAAAAACTACATAAGAATGAAAAAATGATGTAATACAAATTTAATAATTTTATCCTTGAATTATAAAAGTATATGATGTAATATATCAGTATACAAAGAGGGGGTAATCATATGCACGAAATACAAGAACAAAAATTACAATTACTTGTAGTTAAAAGAGATGGAAAGAAAGTAGATTTTAATGGAGCAAAAATAGCACTTGCAATAAAAAAAGGATTTGACAGTGTAAAAGGCGAAGAAGATGAAGTAGAAAAATATAATGAAAAAGATGTACATATTGTATATCAATCTGTAATAGATAGATTAGAATTATATAGTAAAGAAAAAGAAAAGATTAAAATTGAAGACATACAAGATATAATAGAAGAAGAATTAAAAAACAAGGGATACCAAGAAATATATGAAGCTTTTTCTAATTATAGAGAGAGAAGAACTCAATCAAGAAAGCTTTTCTTTGATGAGAAAAAACAACATAAATTCTTAAAGGCACTAGAAGGGTTAGGTTTAAAATCTTCTCATGAAGAAGATTCTAAACGTGAAAATGCGAATGTAGATGGAGATACAGCAATGGGAACTATGCTTCAATATGGAAGTACTGTTTCAAAGGAATTTGCCAAATCATATCTGTTAAAAAGAAAGTTTACGGAAGCACATGAAAGTGGAGAAATACATATACATGATATGGATTTTTTACCAATGGGAACAACAACTTGTTGTCAGATAGATCTAGCAAAGTTATTTAAAAATGGCTTTTCAACAGGTCATGGACATTTAAGAACACCAAAGGATATAATGTCATATTCTGCACTTGCAGCAATAGCTATACAATCTAATCAAAATGATCAACATGGTGGACAAAGTATACCAGCTTTTGATTATTATATGGCACCAGGAGTACTTGCTACATATAAAAAACAATTAAAACAAACTATATATGATTATTTGGATTATACAGACTTTAAGTATTATATTAACATGGAACGTATAGCAAAAGAAATAAATAAAATAAATAGTATTGAAATAGATATTGAAATATTTGAAACATACTACAAAGAATCAGAAGAATTAAAAAGGTTATTTAGAAAATCTATAGAAAAAGCACATCAAAAAACAAATCGTATAACATACCAAGCAATGGAAGCATTTATACATAATTTAAACACAATGCACTCAAGAGCAGGGGCACAAGTACCGTTCTCTTCTATTAATTTTGGAACAGATACTTCTGCAGAAGGAAGAATGGTAATTGAAAATTATTTAAAAGCAACATCTGCAGGACTTGGTAAAAATGAAACACCAATATTCCCAATTTCTATATTTAAAGTTAAAGAAGGGATAAATTATAACCAAGAAGATAAGAATTATGATTTATTTAAACTTGCTTGCGAAGTATCTGCAAAAAGATTATTCCCTAACTTTTCATTTCTAGATTCACCATTTAATCTAGAATATTACAATCCAGAAGATTACAATACTGAAGTAGCATATATGGGATGCCGTACAAGGGTTCTAGCAAATGTAGTAGATCCAAACAAATCAGTTACAGCAGGCAGAGGAAACTTATCTTTTACATCTATAAATCTTCCAAGAATGGGAATTAAACATGGAATTGTAAGTAATGAAAAAATGAATATGGAAAGTTTCTTTGAAGAACTTGAAGAAAAAATGGAGTTAGTAAAGGATCAATTATTAGAAAGATTTGAATTTCAATGTAATAAAAGATTATATAATTTTCCGTTTCTATTAGGACAAAATGTATGGCTTGATAGTGAAAAATTAAAAATGACAGATAAACTTAAAAAAGTATACAGACATGGAACACTGACTTTTGGATTTATAGGACTTGCAGAATGCCTTAAAGCACTTACAGGTAAGCACCATGGTGAAAGTGAAGAATCTCAAAAATTAGGAAAAGAAATTATTAGTTTTATGAGAAAAAAAGCAGACGAATACGCAGAAAAATATAATCTAAACTTCTCATTAATAGCAACTCCAGCTGAAGGACTTTCAGGAAGATTTACCAATATAGATAAAGCGATATATGGAAAGATAAAAGGAGTAACAGATAGAGAGTATTATACAAATTCATTCCATGTACCAGTATATTATGATATATCAGTTGATAAAAAAATAAAAATTGAGGCACCATATCATGCCTACACTAATGCGGGGCATATATCATACATAGAACTTGACGGAGATACAACAAATAATGTATCAGCTTTTGAAAAAGTGATTAGATTAATGAAAGAGAGTAATATAGGATATGGAGCAGTAAATCATCCAGTAGACAGAGATCCAGTTTGTGGGTTTACAGGAGTTATTGGTGATCAGTGTCCAGGTTGTGGTAGAAAAGAAACAGATGGCGTAGGATTTGAAAGAATCAGAAGGATTACAGGATATCTAGTTGGTACAGTTGACAGATTTAATAATGGTAAACGTTCTGAAGAAAGAGATAGGGTAAAACATAGTATAGATGAAGATTAAATTAGCGTGTCCATTGCAACAAGACAGTATAGTAGACGGAGAAGGAATACGCACTGTTATATGGACACAAGGTTGTGCACATAAGTGCCAAGGATGCCACAATCCACAGACACACGATTTTAACAAAGGATATGAAATTGATATTGAAGATATTAAAAAAGCAATATTACAATTAAATAAACAAGATGGTATTACACTATCTGGAGGAGATCCGTTTTTTCAAGCAGAAGCTTCAAAAGAAATAGCAAAATTCTGCAAAGAACAAGGATTAAGCGTTTGGGCATATACAGGATTCACCTATGAAAGATTAAGTGAAATGATGGAATATAGAAAGGATATAAGAGGGCTTATGGAAAATATTGATGTATTGATTGATGGGAAATTCGAGCAAGATGAAAGAAGTTTAAATTTAAAATTTAGAGGTTCAAAAAACCAAAGAGTTATTGATGTAAAAGAAAGTATGCAAAATGGATGCACAGTTGAAATTGAAAAATACAATCAAGAAAATAATTACATAGGTTACGATGAACTAGCTAAAGAAAAAGAATATTTATATATATAAAAGAAAAGGAATGTAGTTATGCAAATTGCAAACTACATTCTTTTTAGTGTTTTTAAAACTTCACTTTCTTGACTATATAAAGCATATTGTATATAATACAAAGACGATATAATAGCAATATTAATTTCGAAGGATGTGAATATATGAATTATTTAAAGGAAAATGACAATCAAATATATGAATTAATTAAAAAAGAGGAGGCAAGGCAAAATAATAATATTGAGCTAATAGCCTCTGAAAACTTTGTAAGCATAGGAGTGCTCGAAGCAGTAGGTAGTATACTTACTAATAAATATGCTGAAGGATATCCAAATGCAAGATATTATGGTGGATGTGAAAATATAGATGAAATAGAAAAGATAGCAATAGATAGAGCTAAAAAATTGTTTGGTGCAGAACACGTAAATGTGCAACCTCATAGTGGAAGTCAAGCTAATATGGCAGTATACATGTCAATTTTAAAACCAGGAGATACTGTTTTAGGAATGGACTTATCAAATGGAGGACATTTAACACATGGTAGCAAAGCTAATTTTTCAGGGAAATTATATAATTTCGTATCATATGGAATTACAAAAGAAGGTTATATTGATTATGATGATATAAGAAACAAGGCATTAGAACATAAACCTAAACTTATAGTTGCAGGAGCTAGTGCTTATCCTAGAAAAATAGATTTTAAAAAGATAAAAGAGATAGCAGATGAAATAAATGCATATTATATGGTGGATATGGCTCATATTGCTGGACTTATAGTTGCAGGAGAACATGAATCACCAGTACCATATGCGGATTTTGTAACAAGTACAACTCATAAAACATTAAGAGGGCCACGTTCAGGACTAATATTATGCAAAGAAAAACACGCTAAGATTATAGATAAAACAATATTTCCGGGAATTCAAGGAGGACCACTTGAACACGTAATTGCCGGAAAAGCAGTGTGCTTTGGAGAAGCATTAAAACCTGAATTTAAAGAATATGCAATTCAAGTTGTTCAAAATGCAAAGACACTTGCAGATGAATTAATTAAAAGAGGATTTAATTTGGTTTCAAAAGGTACAGATAACCATTTGATGCTTGTTGACTTAAGAAACAAAGGTGTAACAGGTAAAGAGGCAGAGGAAATTTTAGATAATGTGAATATTACTGTGAATAAAAATTGTATTCCAAATGATCCTGAAAAGCCACAAGTAACAAGTGGAATTCGTATAGGAACAGCAGCTGTTACAACAAGAGGACTAAAAGAAAATGATATGAAAGATATTGCAGAAGCAATTAATTTAGTAATATCTAATAAAGAAGAGAATATATTGAAAGCAAAAGAACTTGTAAAAGAAATAGTAGGGAGGTATTAATACTCGTGGAAAAAAAACTAGTAATAGTGGAGTCGCCATCAAAGGCAAAAACAATTAAAAAATATTTAGGCAAGGATTTTGATGTCATAGCTTCACAAGGTCATGTTATCGATCTTCCAGCAAGCAGAATGGGGGTAGATTTAGAAAATGACTTTAAACCCGAATATATAAAAATGAAGGGTAAAGCTAAAATTATAAATGAAATAAAATCACAAGCAAAGAATAAAGAAACTGTTTATCTTGCTACTGACCCTGATCGTGAAGGCGAAGCCATAGCATGGCATTTGAAGAATGAATTGGGAATAGAAAGTAGCAAAAAATGTAGAATTGAGTTTAATGAAATTACTAAGGATGCAGTAACAAAGGCAGTAGAATCAGCAAGAAAAATAGATATAGATTTAGTTAATGCACAACAAGCAAGAAGAATACTTGATAGAATTGTAGGATATAAATTAAGTCCAGTTCTATGGAAAAAAGTGAAAACTGGTTTAAGTGCAGGAAGAGTGCAATCAGTTGCATTAAGAATCATAATGGATCGTGAATTTGAGATAAGAAATTTTAAACCAGAAGAATATTGGAATTTAAATGTAATATTAAATAGTAAAAATAATGAATCAGATATATTTGCAAAATTTTACGGAGACGTTAAAGGAAAGATAGAACTTAAAGAAGAAAAACAGGTTAATGAAATAGTTAAAACGATTGATGGTAAAGAATATATTGTGGAAGATATAAAAAAATCTGAAAAAAAGAAAAATCCACCAGCGCCTTTTACAACGTCAAGTCTTCAACAAGACGCATCAAGAAAATTTGGTTTCCCTGTCAAGAAAACAATGATGATAGCTCAAAAGTTATATGAAATGGGGTATATTACATACATGAGAACAGACTCTATTCGTATATCAGATGTAGCACTTAGTATGGCTAAAAAACATATATTAACAAGCTTTGGGAAAGAGTATTATCAAGTTAGAGTGTTTAAAGGAAAGTCAGGAGCGCAAGATGCACATGAAGCAATAAGACCAACAAGTTTAGATACTAATATTTTGAACACTCTGGATAAGGATACATTAAAATTATACACATTGATATATAATAGATTTCTAGCAAGCCAAATGTCAGTAGCCATATATGATACTGTACGTGTTAGAATTAATGTTCAAGATTATATTTTTTATGCTAATGGTTCAACTATTAAATTTGATGGGTTTCTTAAATTATATATGGAATCTAAAGATGAGAAAAAAACTGAAAAAGATGATGAAGAAGATGTTTCAGAAGAGAGAACGCTTCCTGAATTAATATTAAATGAAGTATTAGTTCAAAAGAAATTGAATTTTGAACAAAAATTTACTGAACCGCCAGCAAGATATACAGAAGCAAGTCTTGTAAAAGTGTTAGAAGAAAAAGGAATTGGTAGACCAAGTACCTATGCTCCTACAATATCAACAATAATTGATAGATTTTATGTAGAGAAAGAGAAGAGATATTTAGTTCCAACAAACCTAGGAGAAGTAGTTAATGATATTATGATAAAATATTTCAAAGATGTTGTAGACGTTACATTTACAGCAGATATGGAAACAAAGTTAGATGAAATATCAGAAGGAAAAATAGATTACATAGAAATGCTTAGAAACTTTTATAATCCGTTTAATAAAAACTTAGAAGAAGTTCAAGATATAATACCAAGGGCAGAACTTAAGGCAGAAGAAACAGATGTGATTTGTGAACTGTGTGGAAGAAACATGGTAATAAAACAAGGAAGGTTTGGGAAATTCTTAGCATGTCCTGGCTATCCAGAATGTAAGAACGCAAAACCAATTGTAGAAGAAATAAAAGAGCCATGCCCACAGTGTGGTGGAAAAGTCCTTATAAGGAAGACAAAAACCAAAAGAAATTTCTATCTGTGTGAAAACAATACAAATGATGATAAAAAAACATGTGATTATATTTCTTGGAATAAACCCGGGGCAGAAGATAAAAAAAGTACTACTAAAAAGAAAACAGTTAAAAAGCAAACATCAAAAAAAACAGAAAATAAAGTTAAAAAAACCAAAAAAGACATATAAGGATTTGGTGAGATATGGAAAAAAGTAAAAATAAAGATAAGATAAAATTTATTGGAGGAGTAGGAATAATAGCAAACCTATTTCTTCTTGTAATTAAACTTATAGGAGGATTAATATTTAAATCCCAAGGGTTAATTGCAGATGCTATTAATAGTTTTGGGGACGTGTTTTCTTCAACTGCGACACTTATTGGTGGTAAGATATCAGAAAAGCCTGAAGATGAAGGACACGAATTTGGTCATGGGAAAGCAGAGTATGTAGCTTCATTTTTAATAGGACTATTCATGCTAATAGCAGGTTTCCAAACATTATATAAAGGAATTATTACATCAATTAAAAATCAAAGTTTTAAAACATCATATTTATTAATTGCAATACCATTAGTTACGATAATGATTAAAGCAATATTATACATATATGTAAATAGTATAAATAAAAAAGAGAATAGTCTAATAATACAAGCAAACTCAGAAGATCATAAAAATGATGTGCTCCTTTCTTTTGGAGTTTTAGTAGGAATAATCTTTGGATATTATGGCTACTATTTTGTTGATGGACTTGTTGCTGCTATAATTTCTATTATAATAATATATACTGGTGTTAAAATAACTGCAGGAGCGTATGATATACTTATTGATAAAAAAGCAAATGTAGCTCTTTCAGACGAGTTAGAAAAGATAATTGAAGATATTGAAGGCGTTAATCATATAGATGAAATCAAATCTAAACCTACAGGAAATGAACATATCTTTATTATAAAAATATCAGTAGATCCTGAGATGACAGTTAAAGAAAGCCATAAGATTGCAGGAAGAATACGTTCATTGTTAAGACAAAGTGAAGGGGTATATGACACAGTAGTACATATAAATCCAGATATTGATGAAGTTTAAAAAAAACCATTACATCTAAAATATTAGTGTAATGGTTTTTTATTTTTAACTAATTAAGCTAATGTATAGGCAAGTATGCAAAAGAAGTGGCATATTGATCCGGCAAGTACAAAGATGTGCCATATCGAATGAAAATATTTGACTTTTTTAATTGCATAGAAGACAACGCCGCTTGTATAAGCAAGACCTCCTGCAAGTAAGAATATTAAACTATGTTTACTACCTATAGTATTAAGTTCTTTCATTAAGCCTGGAATTAAAAAAACAGCACTCCAACCCATAACTATATATGAAGAAAGATTTAATATTTTGAATTTTCCAGGGAAAAAGGCATACATAAGTATTCCCCAAATAGCAATTCCCCAAACTACACCAAAGACTATCCAGGGAGTAGAACCGTTATTTCTTAGTATTGAAAAAATCATAGGAGTAAATGTTCCAGCAATTAATAAATAAATGGAACAATGATCAATAATTCTAAACACTTTTTTTGCTTTATCATTTGTTATTGCGTGATAAAGTGTTGACATTGTATATAACAATATTAATGTAAAGCCATATATAGATATACCAACTACATCTAATGCATCTCCACCATTTTTAACAGTGAAAACAAGTAATAAAACTAGAGCAGAGATAGCAAGAGCAGTACCAATTCCATGCACTACAGAGCTAAAGATTTCTTCTCCAAGTGTATATAACTTTTTACTTGCTATTTGTAAATAATTATTTTGGTTTTTTTCAATTTTTTCCATATTTTATCTCCTCGCTACAATATTGTTCCACCAGCTAAAACTATGTTATCCTCATAAAAGACAATGGATTGCCCGGGTGTTATTGCACGTTGTGGTGAATCAAATGTGACTTTTATATTTCCGTTTTCTAATAAAGTAAGCTTGCATTTTTCTTTTCTTGAAGAATATCTAATTTTTGCTAATATTGTTCTTTCTTCTTTTAAATCAGCCATAGCCATATAATTTACTTTTGTGCAAATTAATGAGTTTTTATACAATTCTTCATGTTTAGATAGAATAACTTTATTATTTTTAACATCTAATTTTGATACATACATTGGTTCCTTAAGTGAAAGTCCAAGACCTCTACGTTGTCCTACAGTATAATGAATAATACCTTTGTGTGTACCTAGAACATTGCCATCCTTATCTACAAAATCCCCTTTTTTTGATTTATATTTATAATTTTTTTCTATATATGATGCATAATCATTATTAGGTATGAAACATATTTCTTGACTATCGGGTTTATCAGAAATAACCAAGTTATTTTTTTTAGCTATTTCTCTAACATCTTCTTTTGTGTACTCTCCAAGAGGCATTATTATATGTTTTAATTGTTCCTGAGTTAAATTATATAAAGCATAGGTTTGATCTTTAGAAGTGTTTTTTGCTTCTTTTAAATAATACCTACCAGTATCTTTATTATATTCTACAGAAGCGTAGTGTCCTGTTGCAATATAATCGGCATTAAATACTGTAAGAGCTTGATTTAAAAGTGCTTCAAATTTAACGTATCTATTGCATGTATTACATGGATTTGGTGTTCTGCCATTTATATATTCACATGCGAAGTAATCAATTACTTTTTCCTTAAAAACATCTCTGAAATCTATCGTATAAAAAGGTATTTGAAGTAACTTACAAACATTTTTAGCATCTTCTATAGCAATAGTATCATGACATTTGCTGGTAGAAGAACAATCATCAGTCCACATTCTAAGATTTACTCCTATAACTTCATATCCTTTTTGTTTTAATAATAACGCTGCAACAGAGCTGTCTACTCCGCCACTCATTCCAACTATAACTTTTTTCATAAAACCTCCAATCTTTGTATGGAATTATTTTACACTGCAAATGATTTAAAATCAAGTAATTTAAAATATACATTCATAATTTTAATTATTTGGTAAAGGATAAAAAATATAACTGCTAAAAATAGCAG
>JAQUBQ010000116.1 GCA_028686615.1 Clostridia bacterium
TGCTCAAATGAAAGTAAAAAAATCCATTATATGTCACATAATCTACAATAGTTACACTAGAAATTGGAATTTGTGGATTTCGTGTTTTTCTCATAATAGTTAGTGCCTAGATTTCAAATGTTTCTTTTTATACAAAATATAAAATAGAAAATAAATAGGTATTACTAAAAGCAAAATCAAATAAAAATCACGAGTTGCTGAATATGTGGTAGCATTAAATCCTGTAATCATAACATGACTTACAAAGTAAGAAACAGGTACAAATAGAATCTTTACTATGATAGCTTTAATCTTTTCTTTCTTTCTGAATATTAGAAAGAATCCTACTAAAACAAATGCAATTAATATGTCAAGAGTAATATAGTAATTCAAAAACAATCGTGGCAAGGTAATAACACCGCCATTAGAAATTGGATTTTTACCATATATTACTTTATCCTCTTCTCCTCCGTTAGAAACATAATAAATCGTGTTCACTTCTTCATTGTTCGGGTTTACTGTAATGGTCTGGGATTTTGTAGCGCCAATAATTTCATTCCATGCTGTATTATAAATACTAATATTATATATTCCTTGCTCACTTTGTGTTAGTTCATATTCTCCAACAAAAGAAAGTGTTACACTGCTATTATTCTCATCTACAGTAATAATTTCAGATGGTTGAGCATAGGATATATATTCAGGTGCGGTTAGATATGCAAATGATAGTATTACAACGATGGCTGTAATCACTGCTGAGAGTATTGCAGTAAATACTCGTTTTTTCTTTATATCTAAACCTATTTTTTTCAGAAATGCTATATCATCTTTTTCAGTTATAACAATCGTAGGTGTTTCTAAATCAGATTTTAATAATGAAAGTTCCTTTTTACAGTCATCACAATTCAGCAGATGTTCTTCAACAAGTATCTTTGTGTCTTCGCTGACAATGTTATCAGCATATAAAGGCAAAATATCCTTTACAATGTTGCAGTTTAATTTATTCACTATGATTCCCCTCCATTTGTTCTAATATTTGTTTTTTAGCTCGGTAATAAGTAACCCTCGCCCAACTTTCAGTTTTGGTAAAAATTAAGCTGATTTCCTTAAAAGATAGACTGCCAAAAAATCTTAACATAAAAATTTCTTTATATGGTTCGCTCATATTGTGCAAAACTTTTAGTATCAAAATAGATTGTTCTTTTAATATCAAATTATCCAAAACATTAGTTTTACCATCCATATTGTCCTCAAGGTCGTAAGGCGAGAAAATTTTTTGGCGATTATACTCTGTATAATATGTGTTTCGCGCTATGGTAAAAAGCCATGCTTTAATATCTTTTCGTCCATCAAATGTATGAATGTTCTTTATTGCTTTTAAAAATGTGTCTTGTGTAATATCTTCGGCAACGGTTTTATTTTGTGATAAACCATACAGAAATGTATATACATCTTTGAAATACAATTTATATACTTGTTCAAATTCCAAAGTCAAATCCTCCTTTCACCTCACTAACTAATGAGATATGATTTCGTTACAAATTTTTTAGAAAAAGCTGTCTACAAATGCAGACAGCTATACTAAGGGGTATACAATTAATTTTTACATATGACACATAATTCTACTGTTGTACATTATCTAAAGAATATGTCCAATATTTATATCTATTAAGGTATAATAAAAAACTTTAAAACTAATATTTTTGTTTAAGCCATAAGTAACTTAACCAATATATTACTAGCTGCATGCAAATTGTATATCCAATTATTGAACTTACTTGCTTATAATCCAGCACCATTAAAACTATCATTGAAATCCACCCAATAATTATAAAATAATAAAAGGTCATACTACGTGCTTTTTCTGCTATAAATTTGTTTCTTTCATCACCATTTTGTATATTTACCTTTTCTGCATAACTATCATCATTTTGATATCGATATATTTGAATTAACCTGATTGCTGATAAAATAACAAACCCTATTCCCATTCCGCTCCAAAATGTATTTAGAGATTTAAACACTTCTGTTAAAATAAACATCCCTATACCTAAAATCCCAAATAAAGTGTATTCAACTGTTTTAACTTTTACTTTATTCATTTTAAATCCTCCTCATATATAAAAATATCTTCTATTGCCATTGAAAAATATCTTGCTATTTTAAAAGCAAGTATAATAGACGGATTGTATCGACCATTTTCTAACGAACTTATTGTTTGACGAGAGACTGATAAATCCTTTGCTAAAACTTCTTGATTAATTCCCCTTTCATTTCTTATTTCCTCTAAACGATTCTTCAATATTTTCACCTCCATGTAAAACAAGCTTTACATGACCCTTAAAAATATAACACGCAAATACTTGCATGTTATGTAAAACTAGCTTTACATATATAATAATATATATTATTTCTTATGTCAAGTATACTTTACAAAATACTTCCACATAAGATTCTCACTTAACTATTTTATTAATCTATAAAATGATAAAAGGGGTGCCATGTAAAATTTCCTATTTATATAATTTTCATTGATAATTATACTATGATATAATACTACATATTTTGATAATTCCATGAATTTGAAATACACTACAAATAAAAAAGGTTAGCTTTTGCTAACCTTTTTGTTATGATTTAAACCTTTACCACTACATTGCATGTTTCTTTATTTTGTATAGGAATTAAGTTATCTTTTATGATTTCCCCTTCTACTATTACTTCAATTTTTCCTGTCCCTTTATTTTCAATATTTATTATATATAGACAGTCTCTGAAAAATCTCTTGATTTTATATGATTTAATTTCAGCTGGTAGACAGGGCTCTATTCTAAGTCCTTCATAGTCTGGAATAATTC
>JAQUBQ010000117.1 GCA_028686615.1 Clostridia bacterium
TAGCAGCAACTATTGTTTTACCACTTCCAACATCCCCTTGTACTAATCTATTCATTACTTTATCTGAAGATAAGTCTTTTGTTATTTCTTTAATTGTATTTTTTTGTGCGTTTGTAAGTTCAAAATTTAACAGTTTTATTAATTTTGATATATCTGTATTTTTCATAGGCATGTTTGTTTGTTTTTCTTGTTTCAATCTAATACTCATAAGAGCAAGTTGATATAAATATAATTCTTCGAAAACATGTCTGTGTCTTGCTTTTTCAATTTCATCCAAACTGCTTGGAAAGTGTATTTCATTCATTGCTTTATTAATATTATAAAGGTCATATTTATTTAAAAACTCATTAGTAAATATTTCTTCCATTTCTAAGCTTTCATTTATTAAAGTTCTCATTAAACTTATAATATAATTGTTTGTTATTCCTTTTGTAAGTGGGTAAATTGGTTTTATCCCAGAAATTGTTTCTATTTTGTTAGAACTTACAATCTCTGGATTATGCATTTCAAACCTCAGTACATTTCCTTCTACTTTCCCATAGAAAGCATATTCTTCCCCTTCCTTTAATGTGTTAATTAAAAACTGTTGATTAAATACAACTATTTTTATTGTCCCTGTGTTATCTCCAACAAAAAACGAACTAACAATCAACTTCCCTCTTGCTCTTCTTGTAACAATTTTGTTAATTATTTTTGCTTTAAACAACACATATTCACCAAACAAAAACTCTCCAATAGTTTTAATATTATTTCTCTCTTCATATAGTCTTGGAAAATGTGTAATCAAATCTCGTACTGTAGTTATTCCAATTTTTTCTAATTGAGAAGCTCTTTTCTCTCCAACACCTCTTAAATATGTTATATCCTTATCTATATCTATCTTCATGTTCACCTCTTTTTTATATTATCTATATTATCACAAAACAAACAAATGTTTATAATTTTATTGTATAATATTAATGTTAGTTTTTCAAGACTTTTATAAAAAAACATCAAGAATAGTACCTGTTTTAGATACTTCTTGATATTTTGAATTTGTTAATATATTGTTTTTATTCTGCTATTTCTTTTTCCTTTGCTTCTTTTTCAAATGTTACACCTTGCACATTAATGTTTACTGAAACAACATTTAATCCTGTCATTGTCTCCACTGAAGATTTAACAGAATTTTGAATTGAAAATGCTACATCAGGTATTCTGATACCATATTTCACTATAACATAAAGATCAATTATTACATCACTACCCTCAAGATCAATCTTTACACCTTTTGAATATTTCTTATTGCTTCCTAGTATCTGGTTAATACCATCAACTAACCCTAGTGTCATCCCCGACACACCTTCAACTTCTGCTGCTGCAATACCTGCAATAATTCCAATTACATCTTCTGAAATTGATAAATTATTTGATATTTGAACATTCATACCTTCATTATCTATATTTACAGCGTTCTCAACTACAATTTCTGCACTTTCTTCTTTTTTTGTTTTTGCCATGCTTTTCCCTCCTTATAATATATTTATTTTATCATCTTAAAAATTTAATTTCAAGTATTCCTTTATTTTAAACATTCTCTATAATAAATGTGAGATAAAGATATTCATTACATTCTGCTTTTATTATCAAGTGAGTTTTATAATTTATAGGAATATATATTGTAACTAATTACTCTTAACTTGTAATAATAGAATCATATCTTAATTTATATAACATGCTATCCTAAAACCTGTTTTTATTAAAGAATGCGATGGATAATTAGGAAAACTACGTGTAGGTAATGGGTGTCCTCCACTACCATTACCATTAACATTATAACTCCCCCCTCTAATAATTCTATAGGCTGCACTATGTCCTTCCATTGTCCATTCATAAACATTTCCTGCTAAGTCATATATATTTTTCATATTCCATGCTGCATTATATCCTGTAACTTGTACTTGCCTACATCCTTGAGATGCTGCTCCAGTTGAATTATAATGATTTCCCCATTCTCTGGAATCCATTACATTTATACCACTATTTACAAACCATCTTATTATAGCATCTGATTGAACTGCATACATAAGTGTTGAAACCAAACCTACATTTGATGATTCACTATATAGGCTTCTTGCTACCTTTACTGCTCCATTTGCTGTGTCGTCTCCTGCAGCACCATCATATAGAGAAGTACCAATTTCTACACCTCCCCATGGTATGTAATTCCATACATTTACACCTTGTTTACTTACTGGCTTTTTATTTCCATCTGCATCTGCAATTGTTGTAGATGATGGTTTTCCCATACCATTTGCTACTCCTGCTTCATATCTAGCTATATAAAATCCTCTATGTTTTTCTACACTTGCATACATTTTATCCACTTCTTTTGTTCCATTTGTAGTTGGTTCTATTTCATAGTACTGTCCATTTGCTTTAGGTGTTTTAGTAAATGTTATTGTTTCATCTGTTTTAAAGTTTTGTCTTTTAAACTCATCAAAATTTTCTACAGGCACCCATACAAACTGGTTTCCTTGTAATGTTTGTGCTACGCTATGTGACGTTCCTTTATTAGCATCTAACGCGTTATCTGAAATTACTGTTCCGGTGTCTATTGTTCCTCCCACGTAGTAAAAAGAATACGGTATTTTAGGAATTCCTCTATATTCTGCAGTATAATTGCCATCTACATCTTCTGCATATAATGTAATTGTCCCCTCTTCTAGCATTTTTATTCTATTATTTTCTATTACTTTACCATTTTTATTAAAATATGTTTTAGCGTCATTGCTGTCGATCTTTCCTATTTCATACTTTAACATTTTTATGTTTTCTCCAATTACTCTTATGTC
>JAQUBQ010000118.1 GCA_028686615.1 Clostridia bacterium
CACCCACCTTAATACTTTTAATTTATTATATGAACTTAAAACTATTGGGGAACAATGGTTAGAATCAGAAATGTTAAAAAGTATTTGTTTTTTATTGTTCATGGTATATAATATAAATATGCTTATATTTTTTATGAAAGAGGTACCTTTATGAAGATAATTATTAATGTAATTATTATTGGATTAATTGGCTTATTGTCTTCTACTTACTTATTCGACATCTCGCCAATTAATTACAAAAATTCAATTGAGATACAAACACCTGTTGAAACAAGTGAATTAAGATTAGAAATAGAAAATGAAACTATTGATTTTCTTAATCCAAAATCAATAGTTATAAAGCATACTTCTAATACAGATGAAGTGTTAAAATCACTTAGCCAAAATATATTTACGGCTAACATATATAAAGATAATAAACTAATTCATGAAAATATATCAAACTTAGAGCTAGTAAATCTCTCATCTAATACTACTTTAACTATTAATAAGGATAACCCAATGGTAACTACATTAGATATAAGCCAAGAAAAACTAAAATTAGATGATGGAACATACAAGATAGTTCTACAATCTAATTTAATTGCGGACTCAAAGTATTCTTCTATTGATATACAAGTAACATATGATACAGCTGGCACATATGTACCAGCTTTAAATGCCGCTCCCGTAGGAACGAAAGGCTTGACAATATATTTTACAAGTGAAAAATTAGATACTTTAATTCCAGTTACAAAATTTTCTATAGAAGATAAGTCTATTACAAGAATGGCTATTGAGCAGCTCCAAAATGGTCCATCAGATACAAATATGAAAACTATAATAGGTGATGTAACAAATTGCACTTATAATAACGGAAATGTAGTGATAGATTTGCCTAGTAGCTATAACCTATACAATAATGTTAATATTGGCACATTAGCATACAATGCATTTGTTAAAACAATATTTGATGTAGATAGGTATTGGCCTATATACAGTGTATCTTTTACAATAGACAGAAAGAAAGTCGAAACCTATTTTAATGGAATTGACACTTCAAAGGCTATACCAAACACAGAATATAATTATTCATTATATTTAGCATATAAAGTTAATGAAAGATACTATTTATTTGATTTGCCAATCGACGCTCAGGCTGCAGGAATCAATAAAAATGATTCAACTGAAATAAAAGCCCAAAAATTATTTGATTATTATTCTGATGTAAAATTAACTTATGGAAGAAATCCAATCCCTAATGATGTTAAATTAAATACTGTTACGATAGAAGGCAGAAACTTAATATTAGATTTTAATGAAAAATTTACTAATTCTTATAATAATAAAGATGATTTAAAGCTTATGATGATAGAATCTCTAATATATTCATTTACTTCTATCCCTAATGTGGATGGCATACAAATAACAGTTAATAAAAAACCATTAACAAACTTTGTAAAGGACAGAGATTTATCTGGAATTTTAACTCCACCTAAATTCATTAATCCTGAAATAACAAATTAGGAGGAAAATATGAACCGTTTTAGAATGTTCATGATGGGAAGGTATGGGACAGACCAATTATCTATGGCACTATTAATACTAGGAATGACATTATCCTTTGTAGCTGAAACTTTTTCTTCTTCTATTATTACACTTTTGTCCTATATAGTATTTTTTATATGTATATATAGAATTATGTCTAGAGATATTGCGCTTCGTTCACAAGAAAACTATAAGTTTTTAAGAATTTGGAGTCCTATTAATAAAACATTGCAATCAAAAGTAAATATGTTAAAAGGAAGAAAATATTATAAATATTTTAAATGTCCAAGTTGCAAACAAATGATTCGAGCTCCAAAAGGTAAAGGAAAAATTGCAGTGACCTGTCCAAAATGCAAAAATAAATTTATTAAACAAACCTAATAAGAAACTATTAAACAAATAAAAGAGAGCATTCCCTACCGTTCAAGATGACAGAACGGTAGGTGAAGAATCTCTTTTAAGATCACTTTTTCTTTTTTAGTTTTCCATTATTTTTCTGCTAATAGATGTTTTTTTAAATGCTGCAACAAATATTACTGCAACTATTATTCCAGCTATTGATTGTACCGCATTGCCTGGTATATCCATCAAAGTAGAAATAAAATTACCAACCATTAAAGAGCCTACCACATAATAAGCTGCTACTTGCCAAATACTTCCTAAAACAGCACCAATAATCCAACTAATCTTACTTTCCTTATTCATTTTATATATTACATATCCCATAATTAATGCCATTATTCCCTTTATTATAAATGTTGGTATTGCATAATGTGCATATCCACCTAATATATCTGACAAAGCAGCTCCGATGCTAGCTGCAAAAGCTCCCCTTTTACCACCAAGTAATATAACAGCAATAAATATAAAACCATCCCCTAAATGCACATATCCATTAGATACAACTGATGGAACTTGAATCATAAATGTAGCTACACATATAAGTGCTGCAAGCAGTGAAATGTATACCATATCTTTTATTTTTTTATCTTTCATTATAGCCTCGTCCTCCTATATATTTATTCTAATATAATTATATAACATTCTGTGCTCTTTAAAAGATACAGTTTTATATATTAGATAGGTGTCAGTTGTTCAAAAAAAAAACTCTTAAAAATAGGGTTAGGGCTATAAAAAAAAGATGAGCAATCTCATCTTTATCATTCATATATATCAAGGGCTGTGCACCCTTTCTTCGACATTAATCTACGAGCGATACTTCAACAGTTAACTCAAACTCAGCACTCTCGCGACACACAAAATGATCTACTTACTGCTGCTTCCTTCCGGACCTGAC
>JAQUBQ010000119.1 GCA_028686615.1 Clostridia bacterium
CATTCCAACTGCGACTCCAATAGTTGTACCAATTATTATACCTTTTATAAACTTCATATTATTCTCTCCTTTCTAATTTTATTTTCCTTATTATTATTTTTGCCCTTTTTTATATTAATTAAACTTGAAATTATTTCATAAATTCCTATTATTGTAATAAAAATTAAAAAATATTTTCTTAATTTGTTTTCATTTATAATTGTAGCAAAATAAGTCCCAACTATACTTCCTATAATTAACCCAGGGATAATTTTTTTAACTAATGTTTTATCTATCATTTTATTTTTAAAATTATTTATTGTAGCAATACTTCCTGATATTATAAACATTATAAGGTTAAGTCCTTGTAAGTCTTTTTGAGATATTTCTAAAAAAAACATTCCTGCTATTATAAATAGACTTCCTCCACCCATTCCCATTCCAGCAAGCAAACACGAAAAAGATGATATTATCATTAATTTATAGTCCATATTTTCTCCTTAACCCCAAAACAATTTATAAATGCTAATCGCAGTTATTAATATTCCTGATATTAAATTTAAAATATTAGATTTTATCTTTCTCATAATAAAACTTCCTAAACTAGCAAATAACATTGCAGACAATACTATAATAATTACTTGTTCTACTTTAACATTTATAAACCTTAAATAGCCAATGAATGTTATTATAGTTATCATAGAAATACAACAAATGCTTGTAGCTCTTGATTTATATGCATCCAATTTAAGTATAAATATTAAATAAAATATCATTACTTGTCCTGCAGCTGCTGTAAATAATCCGTTTAAAACACCACTTACTAAACTTATTAAATATATCATATTATTATTATGTACAAAAAAATAGAAACAATAAGTTTTGTTTCTATTTTTTGTTTTATACTATACTTTCATCTTTTTCAATTATACTTTTTACTTCTTTTACTCTTTTTAAAGAATTCTCAATTTCTTTCTCTGGTTTTCCAAAAACATATCCTTGGACTAATTTTATTCCCATGCCTAAAACTATTTGTAGTTGTTCTATATTTTCAATTCCAATTACAATTAATTCTATATCTCTAGACAAACAATATGTTGATAGTTCCGATAAGTGTTTTTTATTCTCTTCATTTTCTTCAAAACTACTTAAGAGTGTTGTGTCATACTTAATATAATCTACATCTATATTGTTTAAATCATTTATTTTAAATTTATTTGTTCCAAAATCATTTAATAAAACTTTTGCTCCCTTGCTTCTGATCTGTTTTATTGTTTTCTGAAGTTCAGACAAAGGAATTTTATCATATCCGGTAAATTCAATAATTATTTTATTTTTATCCATCAAGTCATAAAGTCTTGGTTTGTTTATATATTTAATATAACTATTAACGTCTATCTGTACAAAGACTTTTTTATTCTTTTCAGTTTTTGTAGATTGAAAGTTCTCAATTGAATTAATAAATAATAATTGTTGTACTTTATCAAATTTACTATAATCCTTTGATTTTTTAATAAAGTCCAATATATTTACGTTTTTATCATATTTTATTTTATTAAAACTTTCATATCCATATATTGAATTTTTTTCAATATCTACAATAGGTTGATATACTGGATATGTTATTTTTTTTTCTAGAAGTTTTTCATATATTTCTTTAAAGTCTTTTTCATTTATTTCTTCTAATATATTTTGAATTCCACTTAAATTGCTTCCAGTCTCAGTATCGTCTTGCATAAATTCATTCATTAAGTTGTCCTTTTGACTTTCAAATTCTTCTGAGCTTTTATTTCTATTGTTAAAGTAATAGGCAGCAAAATCATAATATTTTTGTATTATAGTCGTAAACTTATTGTATACTTCTATAGTTTTTGCTCTACTATCTGCTATTTTAACATCAATTAATAAATAAAATAAGTCTTTTTTATTATCCAATTCACCTGCTAAGAAGCTTAAATTATCAAATGTTAATTCACCTTCATTTAAATATCTATCGTGATATTTAATTAATGTCAATATAATCTTCTTATCTTCTTCTGAGAAATCAAACCTATCTAATATTTTTTTTGAAGTTTCTACTGATAAATCATCGTGACCTGCAAAAGAATCGTTACCCTGTGCATCTATCGTTTTAATATATGGTTTTCCTATATCATGTAACAACATAGTCCATTTCAATAATTTCATTTCTCTATTGCTTCTTTGTATGTTTTCTTTTCCAACAACTTCCACTGTATATAAAGTATGGCGAAACACTCCATATTTGTGGTATCTATTGTTTTGTTGACAGTTAATAACGCTTTCCCCATATTTGTTTTTAACATAGAATTCCGGGAAATGTTCAATAAAAATTTTGTCATGACTAAGCTTTGTGAAAATATCAATAACATTATCATCAAGTAATAATTCCGTATATTTTTTAGTAAGCATTTGAACATTATCATTATACAAATTCAAATCTGCTATAATCATTTCAATTTCTTTATTTTTATTTTTGTCTTCTTTTATATCTATATTAACTAAGTTATCTCCCTTGTCTTTAGATAGTTTCTCTTCTCCGAACATTTCTTCCTCCTTACATACTAATTTTCAATTTTATATTATCATATTAAAAAAAAATATACAATTACTTTTTATTAATTTTAAACTTTCATACTTTTTAGTGCTTTTTCGAGTGTTTAATAACATTTTCACATTTTAAATTTTATGGTCTTTTTGAAGGTTAAACGAACATTTGTCAGTCGACCTTAGAAGTCGTTTAATTAGAACTACCTAATATGCTCTTAACGATTTACATATTTATATATTTTAATAACATTTCATTTGGACTTAACCATCCTA
>JAQUBQ010000120.1 GCA_028686615.1 Clostridia bacterium
TAGGCAATATTGTGTTTTTTCATCGGATTCAGACTGTTCCTTCGAACTCCCTTTATCTTGAGAACTAGAACCTTCTTGTGAACCTTTATTTTCTTGTGAGTCTTTATTTTCTTCGCTTTTCTCTTTATCTTCTTTATTAACAATTGCTTCTAAGTTTTTTTCGCCTTCATCTTTATCAGATTTTTCATTATTCTTTTTATTAGTTTGATCAAGTTTTTTGAAAACTGCTTCGTCATTTTCTCTGGATAAAAGGGTAATACTTGGAATAAATACATCCACATATTTATCATCTAATATTCTAACAAATTCTACTAAATCAACATTACTAGATACGGAAGTTTTTTCCTCATTACTAAATACAGAATCAAGTAAATCCGGCAGAAATTTTCCAATTTTTTTTCCAGAACGTATAAATGCTTCTGCAGATAAGTCTTTTACAACAATTAATTTAGCATTAAATCTTAGTTGATGATCTCTTATAAAAAAGTCTAATACATCTAATACATCTTCCTTTGCAACCTCTTCACTTATTAAAATATACCCTATATGGCCCCATTCTAAAGTTTTACTTTTAAACATATTATAGTTTCTTATTGCTTGAAATACACTAGTTCCTTCAACAGTAAATATATCTTCAGCTTTTTGGTTTGTGGATGAATTGCTGCTTGAGTCAGCTGAAAATTTCTCGGAAATAGTTGTTATTTTATACTTATTGTCTTTAGAATCCGCTTTATCCACTCCTACTGCAAGTACAAATGAACTATTCTCAATCCCTCCAGATGTATAAAAAGCTAACTTGTATTCAATTAAATCCAAAAATAACATTATACCAGAGATTAATACTAAAACAAATAATATTCTTTCTTTTACTTTTCTATCCATATTTTAATTACCTCGTCTTGCAACATCTTTTGGTTTTAAAGGTTCAGGCCTATTTTTGTTATAATCAGATGGAATTCTAATCATTGTATCTTTTAACATACCTTTACCATCATTTCCAACAAATGGTGACATATATGGTACTCCGTAAGGCGATAATCTACATGTTTCAAATGTTAAAAGTATGATAGCGAGTACAAATCCTATTAGTCCCATAGCTGCACTAAAAATAACAACTATAATTCTCCATAATCTAACCGAATTACTAAAATCTTGATTAGGTAGTGTAAATGATGCAATAGTAGTCATGGCTATTATAACAAGAATTGACGGTGAAACTAATTTTGCATCAACTGCGGCCTGCCCTACAACTAATGTTCCAACAATTGATACTGTCATACCAACACTTTTAGGAATCCTAAGTCCCGCTTCAAATAAGATTTCGAACGAAAGTATTAGTGCTATTGCTTCAAGTGCTACCGGAAATGCTACTCCTTCACGTGATTTTGCAATAAATAGTACTATATTAGTAGGAATAAATTCAAAGTGATATGTAGTAATAGCTACAAAAAAACCAGGAAGGAATATTGCAAGTATTAATGAAGTATAACGTACCATTCTTATAAATGATGATACTATAAATTTACGTGAATAGTCTTCGGGAGTCTGCATAAATTGATTTAATGTAGCTGGCATAATAAATCCAAAAGGTATACCGTCTGCAAGAACTCCTACTCTACCTTCAAGAATATCTGCACAAAATGTATCCGGCCTTTCAGTAGTTAGAACTTGAGGAAGTGTATTAGTAATATCCTCAGTTAGAATATCTTCAATTATGCTAGTAGTAAGAACATTATCCACCTTTAGACTTTTGAGCCTTTCTCTAACCTGATTTATCATTTGATCATTAGTTATACTTTTAATATATACAATAGATACTGTTGTTTTGGTACGATCACCTATTACCATAGATTCAAACACTAAATCCGGAATCTTTAGTTTACTTCTAATTGTAGCAGTATTTGTTCTATAGCTTTCTATAAATGAGTCCTTTGATCCTTTATTAACATTTTCAACTGCTGGTTCCATTATTGATCTTTTATCTAAACCTTTTGTCTCAAAAATAAAAGCGGTATTTTGGTTTTCAAATAAAAGAATTGAACCTCCAGCTAAAATTTCTGTACAAACTTTAGTAATATCAGTAGTACTACTTTGAGATACAAAATATATAGTTCCGTCTTGAAGAAGTTTGATAACATCATCTAAAGTTTGAGCTTTCTTAAATAGGTCTATTTCAAGTAGTGGTTTTATAACATAATCACTTACATCTGCAGAATTTACTAGTCCATCAATATATACTAATTTGATACTCAGCTCTTTATTTTCATTTAATACTATGTCCCTCCACTTTATATCTTCACTATCACCTAGCAAATTTTTTAGATTTGTAAAGTTTAGTAATGTGCTTGTATCTTGATTTTGATTTTGATTTTGATTTTGATTTTGATTTTGCTGATTATTTTCAGTTTTTCTTACATTTTTCTTATTCTTTTTAATTATATTTAGTCTCAAGAAAATCACCTATTTATAATATTTACAAAATAAGATGTTTTATACATTTAATGGGTATTAAGGGTATAAAAACAAAAAAACATATATGCTAAGTTGCATATATGTAAAAAAAATATATACTGAAATGAAAACTCATATCAGCATATATTTAGTATATTTATTTTAGTCTAAAAATCCTTTATAATGTCTACTTATCATTTGAGTTTCAAGATTTTTAAGAATTTCCAACGCAACACTTACTATAATTAGTACTGATGTACCTCCAAATGTAATTGAAACTGGTGTTATACCTTGTAACAATATAGGAAGTACAGCTACTGCTGCTAAGAATACTGCACCTACTGCAGTTACATATT
>JAQUBQ010000121.1 GCA_028686615.1 Clostridia bacterium
CTGCTGTTATTAAAAATATCTTTGATAGATATTTAACAGATGATTCATATTTGCAAGGTGTAGATTTAAGTAAATATAACAATATTCATATTGTTGCTTGTGGAAGTGCAATGCATGCTGGTTTAGTTGGTAGATATTTATTTGAAACTTATGCTAATATTCCAGTTACAGTTGATGTTGCTTCTGAGTATAGATACAAAAACCAAATAATAACAGATAAAACTTTAGTAATAGTTGTTTCACAATCTGGTGAAACTGCAGATACTTTAGCAGCTTTAAGAATAGCTAAAAGTAAAGGTGCTACAACACTTGCTATAGTAAATGTTGTAGGGTCTACAATTGCAAGAGAAGCAGATATTATTATTTACGCATATGCTGGTCCGGAAATAGCTGTTGCAACAACAAAAGGATATACATCACAAGTTGCTATACTTGCTACTCTTGCCTTTGAACTTTCAAAGAAAAATATGAATCAAGATAAAATAAATAAAGTGATGACAGATATGAAAAATATAAGTGCTATATTAAACTATGCTCTACTTAAAGTAGATGAGTATAAAGAAATAGCAAAAAGTATATATAAGAAAAATGATTTGTTCTTTATAGGTAGAGGTTTAGATTATGCTATTTGTATGGAGGGTTCATTAAAATTAAAAGAAATTTCATACATGCATAGCGAAGCATATGCTGCAGGAGAACTTAAACATGGTACAATATCTTTAATAGAAAAAAATACTCCAATTATAGCTATTGCAACAGATAAAGATATATACGAAAAAACAATTAGTAATATAAAAGAAACTAAAGCAAGAGGAGCATTTGTTATATTTATAACAAATGAAGAGTTAGATATAACAGGAGACTTCTATGATATTAAATTAGTACTTCCAACTAGTACAGATTTTACTCAATCACTTTCAGTAGTAACTGCTCTTCAACTTATTTCTTACTATGTTGCTAAAAACAGAAAATGTGATATAGATAAACCTAAGAATTTAGCTAAATCTGTTACAGTTGAATAATATTACAAATGAATATATAAAAAATGTTGGGGTAATAATTTTACCTCAACATTTTCTATACTTTTAATACCATTTTAATTTCAAGTTATAGCTTTATATATTTTAAATTTTATAGTTTCATTTTCAAAATCATCGTTTAAAATTGCTTCCATTATGTCATGTAATAATTCTTTATTTATTTTACCACTAGCTACATGGTAACTAATGTTTTCCATGTTTTTTATAAATTCTGGCACTAACCATACATAACCATTTAATAATAGAAACTGAGCTGATAAACTTATCGCTAAACGTTTATTACCATCTTCGAAACTATGAAATTGACAAGTACAAAAAAACAAATGATTCAACTTATCAACAAAATTAGGATAATAGTCGTCATTTTGGATATGTTCTAAAACAGACTCTAATTTACCAAAATCTAAAATCCCAGTTTTACCTCCACCACTTACCTCTACAGTTACCTTGTGTATATGAAGCGCTTGTTCTGTTGGTATATAGAACATATTATCCACGCTCCTTTAATCTCTTAAATACATCTTCCGCTTCTTTAATCCTATCTTGCAGTTCTTTGCTTTTTTCACCCAAGAATCTTTCGAATTCGCTAGCTTGTAATGGCTTTATATATTCCTTTAATTTTAAGTGAAGTGCATCTCTAAAAGCCAAATCTCTACTCGCCATTTTTTCTCTAGCTTTATTCACCAATGGCTTAAATAATTTTTGATTCTCAAATTCACTAAAAATTTTATCTACTTCGAGATATTCTAATCGTCTTCCTAACTGTAAACTTTCTGATTTTATTATATCTGCAAGACCACACTCATATGAGGCTATCAAATCCAATACTTCTGTATAGAAAGTATCTCTTGTTTTATCTTTAGTTTCTAATTTCAGTATTTTTCTATATTCGGAAGCTTTTTCTTTAAAAATACTTTTATATATTTTATCTGTATATGCAGAGTATTTAAATTTATCATCAACAACATATTCTTTTAAAACATCAGTAAAATCTCTTCTATAATTTTCTTCTTCATACCAAGAAATTAAAAAGTCTTCATCCCTTTGATTTATATATTTTGTTTCTCCTCCTGTTTTTATATTAATAGTATCAATAACAATATCTAGAATCATCTGTCTTATTATCTTTGCTCTTTCACTTTCAACAAGTATCATACCAATATTTAAAACTGTTCTAAAATCAAAAATTCCTAAGTTAGCAGTAGTTTTAGATATGTGAACGACATTAATGTCGTTCACATATGAACTATATGTTTTAATAAATTCTTTTAGTTTTTTCCCTTTTAAAACTTCATATCCATTCTCTATAAGCTCATTAGAATGTTGTTCCAAATATCTATCAATAGTTCTAACATCTACTTCATAAAACTTAGCAACTTGTTCTTTTATAAATCTAACTTTATTTTCAAATAATATACCACTGATTTTACAAGCTCTCTCTATCTCTGTTATAGCATAATTATTATTTAGAATATTTTGTCTATCAATTTTTGAATTTGTTAAATCATTCATTATATTCCCCCCGAATCAAAGTCTTATTTTACTCTCCTACTTTCTCTTCTACTACCATTACTTCTTGCTTAATTACTTCTTTCGGCTCATTTTCTTTTTCAATTTTTGGTTTGTATAGTAAAAATACTGTACCCACTATTATTGGTAAATAGAATGTATATATTCTCCAAAACAGTATAGACATATTCATTGTATTTGCAGCAAATAATGTGTTAAATACAACATAGAATCCACCTTCAGCTGC
>JAQUBQ010000122.1 GCA_028686615.1 Clostridia bacterium
ATCCGGAAGTATATAATCTTCTATCTTTTCTTCTGCAAGTGTTTCTATACCAGTTTCAATATATTGTTCTGTTTCTAATTTATATATAGGTTTAATAAGAACTTTGTTTATACCTCTTTTTATTAAGTTTTCATCTTTAACAGTCCATTCTCTCGTATTTTTATAATCTGCTGAAAAATTAATCATGCTCGAATAAGGATTACTCATAGTTTTACCAATAGGTTCCCCTTTCTCCAAACATTCATTGTGATGTTTGCTTTGATTTAATCCAAGATAATCAGTAATTTTTTGTGTATATCCTTTTTCGGTAAGAAAGACTTTTAATTCACTTCCATCAAGAGAAATAACACAAAATGCTTCGGGATTGCGACCAAGGTTTTCTTCAATCGATTTTTTTATGTCATCCTTGATTTTTTTTGTTTCGTATCGATTGTCTTCTTTATCCATGTGTTCACTTAGGATATTTTTGAAAGTTTCAGTTTCTGTCTTTGACTTAGGAATTTCAATAGAATCTGCATCACCCGTCAACATTTCTTCTAAATCTTCAACAAGTGATTGAGTTTCAAGTTTATTAGCAGAATCCTTTTCTACTGTTTTTTTTATTTCATTATAATTATTTTGTTCAATTACTTTTATTACGTTTTCTATAGTTCCTTCATTTTTATTAAATACAACCTCTTCTTCAACAATCTCTTCATTTTCTAATATTTTTTCTTCAGTTGAATTCGAAATTTCATTTATATTATTTAAATCATCTTCGGTAATCTTTTCTATTTCAATTGACGATTCAGTTTCTTCAACAATTACAGGGATTTTGTCTGTTTTATTTGTGCTAAATAATTTATTTAAAATGTTTTTAAACATAAAATCACCTCATCATTAATTCTCTAAAATAATTATAACATATTTTTTATGGATAAAGAACTGTTTCAAAGAAAGTTTATCCAGTTTTATTTTATACAACGAAAATATTAAACTTTAAATTAAAAAGTTCGCTTTAGTGTTATTTCCTATTTTGAACTTTTAAGTATCGCATTTAATTCATCATTAATTTTTTTTCTTCAGCTATTATCTCTTCTAACCTGCGATAAGAATCAAATAATAATTCCTCAGTTTTTGCTAAATATTCTTTATAGAGGCTACGCGAAAGTAAATCAAAAATATTCTTACATACTTATTGACGAAGTTCTTTTACAGTTTCCTCAATAAGAGAAATAACATGGATTATCAACTGTTTTTGTACAATTTTCATAAGGACAATTGCTTCCTATATACAACCTGTGTCATATAATCTAATGGTATGCTCAACAATTCATAATCAAATTTCAAAGTTATTAAAATCTTCTTTAGCTCCCCATCTAGGATTACTATATAGTATTGCCTCTATTTTAATTATTTGTTGAAATGGAATACTAGTTAAAATAAATTCACGTTTTTCATTTATTCCAATGCCTATATACATATGATTTTTATCTTGCTCATATTCAAAAACAGCATATCCTATCACTTTATTACCATTATTCAAATGAACCTTAACTTTCATTCCATTCGTTTTAAAAGCATTCTCAAAAGTAAGATTCATTTTTTCTTTAATATTACCGTGTAAATAAAATATAATTTCTCTTGTGCCTAAAACATCATCAATTTGATCCGTTGCAACTAGGTATTCAAATAATTCATTTTGATTCATACATTCACCTCTTGATAAGATTATACAACAAAAAACCTCAATATTTTTACTATTGAAGCTTAGTTTGTTAATTATTAAATTCAACATCTTTGATTTCAATTTTCTTTTTAACTTTTTTAACTGATATATACTTAACAAATTGTTCTAAAAAATTCCTTCTCTCTAAATTCGTTAGTTTTTGCCAATTCTTATTTATATCAACCATTGCTTTTTTAATATCTTCAAGTGTATATTCTTCTTTTTTATCATCTTCTTTATATTTTGATAATTCCTCATTTAATAATGTTCTTTTTTTTTCTAGTTTTTCTATAACTAATCTATATTCATCAAATTCAATAGATCCCCTAACAAACTGGTCCCTTACCTCATCTTTTTTTGTATATAATTTTTTTATTTCATTTTCAATATTAGTTGCTGCTTTTTTATTTTCTAGTTTTTTATTTTCACTTAATATAATACTTTCTTCTGGCATAAACTTCTTAAATTTCTTTAACAAACCTACGAAAGCCTCTTCTATCTTGCTATGTGAAAATCCTGGTTCTGTACATGTCCCATTTAATCTATTGTTACAAGCATAAGTTATATAAGTTACTCCATTCTTCTTTTGTTGACGGGCATGCATTCCACCACCACATGCGCCACATTTCATTACTCTGTAATAATATGTATTTTCACTAGGATATTTTTTACTTTTAAATTGGCCTCGTTTTTTCATTGTCTCTTGAACAAGTTCAAACTTTTCTTCATCAATTATCGGTTCAACATCAATACCATCTGTTTCAAAAGCACGATGTCTTATCTTTTTATTAACACCATATCTAACTCTTCCGATATATAGCGGATTAGTTAAGATCGATCTTATCGTTGACTGACTCCATTTCCCACCACGTTTAGTTTGAACATTTTCGTCATTCATTATTTTACATATTCCAAGCATTGAAGTTCCTTTAATATATTCATCATAAATTCTATTAACAGTTATTCTTTCAACTTCATTTACTTTTAGTATTCCTTCTCCCACGATATAATCATATCCATATACTCCATTCT
>JAQUBQ010000123.1 GCA_028686615.1 Clostridia bacterium
AAATGATTTGGGCCTTAAGTTTATCTCTGTTTCTGGGCTATCTTTTTCTTCATCATATTCTGGAGATACAACTCTATCTTCAATCATAACTTCTCCTTTTAAATCAATGTATAAATTATATCAAAAGGTTTTCGCAAATACAAGAATACAATAGAAAAACATGCAAGTATACTTAATTATGTTATAAAAAAGGTTCTAGGTGTAAACCTTAAAACCTTTTGTTTTTATAAAATTTAAAAGTATTATATTTCTTCTTTTAGATTTTCTTCTTTTTCGAATGGTTTATTACTTTCTGTCTTTTCTGTAAGGCTCGCAACATAATTTTCTATAATCTCTTTATCATCTTTTACTAGTGCTTTTAGTCCTTCTTTAGATTTATCTATGTCCTTATTAATATATATTTCTTTTAAAGCGCTATTAATAAAATATGCTGTATATAAATCATTTTGAGTTTTAATATTTTTTAATTGCTCTTTTCTTGGTTTAAAGTTATTATTGTAATATTCTAAAAAGTCTTTATCATCTGTTTCTTCAGAAGGTTCTACTATTTTATTATCGTTTCTTATGCTAGCTATACCATTGTTTTTGTAGTTTTTATCAATTGCGTCTAACTTTTCATCCATATTCATACCAATATTTTTCATTTCCTCTTTTAGATACTCGAAATTAAAATCTCTTTCTCCCATATATTCAGTTCCAAAACCATAGGCTTCTAATAGTATTGCTCCAATTGTTGGATGCTTGTTTTTCATAAGTTCTAAAGCAATTTTTTCTATATCTTCTTCTTTTTCTATTAACCCATTATTTTTAACTGCTAAAACAATATTAGACAGACTATTAGCACTCGTTTTCTTATTGTCTTCATAATTTAATTTTGAATAAGAATGAGCTGTTCCTTCTATCCCCGTTTTTTCTCTTAAAACATTAAATTTATCTTGAGACTCTTTATCATTCCAACTCCAAGAACCAACATTTTCTACTCTATATCCTAAACTGCTTATAAAGGTTTTAAGATATTCGGGTTTGTACTCTCCATCATAACCTACTATATTCAGCTTATCATTTTTATTTTTTATTTCTTCCATTTCATTTTTTGGAGCTAATATATAACATTTATCTGTGAGCATTACATCACCTTTTAATGCTGTATCCTGTGTTGCTAAAAGTCCTATTTGTTCTTTTGGTACTTCTGATGCTGGAACCATTACAACATATTTACAATCATCCCAATCTCCATACAGGTGACCTGAAACTTCACCATTAATAGAAAAATGTACTGTTTCTCTTTTAATCTCTATTTCATGTTCATATTCCTTATCTTCAATTGTAAAACTTCTTGTAACTTTAGCTCCTGAAGAGGTTGTACATTTTACTATATTATTCTCCGGAGAGTATCTTGTCTTATGTACTAACAGACAGTCAGATAAACTATTATAGTCTGATTGGTTTTCTATCATTTCTGTATCTTCTGATGATAGTACCAATGGTATGTTATTTTCTTTTAATATACTAATAGATTTATCAAATTCAATACCCAAATCCTTAATATTTTTTGCTTTTTTAATTAATTCTATTTTGCTTTTTAGATCATCTTTTTTATTTATAAATTCTTTGTTTTTCTTATATCTATTTAGAATTTGTGTATCAATTTCATCTATCTTTTTTCTATTTTCACTTTTATCTTTTTCAAATTGATTATATTCTTTATTTTCTTTCGTATTAAAAATTTTTTGCAGAAAATTAGGTTCTTTCTTTTCAAACTCCGAAAACATAGGATACTTATCCTTTTCTTTTTCTAATATTTCTGTTTCATTTAAAAAAAATTCTATATTTTTTAATTCTGCTAAAACATCTTTAGCAAGTATGCTTTTTAGTTCTAATAACATAATTTTACCTCTTTATATACATATCATATATATCATATATAAAATATCTTTGTCAATTTAAATATTATTTTCATTTGCTGTAGGTGTAGGTTAGTCAATCATTTGTCAGTAGCTTTTAGAAATTCATGTGTTTTTAGTACTAAACATTCTATAACGATTCACCTGTTAATTGAAAATTATAAGTTGTTCGAAAGTTGAAGCCTGTTATACTCTTCTAATTTTTCATTTGGACTTAACCATTTTAAGGGTCTCATAGGGAAATTATTATATTCATTTATCCAGTATTTTGCTCTGTCTCTTAGGTCTTCTAAATTATTAAATACTTTTCCATAATAAAATCTCTCTTGATCTTTCCTATGACTTCTTTCTACTTTTCCATTCTGTTTTGGTGTATGTGGTTTTATTAGTTTATGTTTTATTCCTAAGTCTTCTAATATACTTTCAAATAACGTCTTTTTGCCCTTTAAAAATGCATTCCAGCTTAATCTGTTAGTAAATTCAAAGCCATTATCTGTTTGAATACATTCTATTTTAAATGGGAATTTCTTTACAATCTTTTTTACAAATTCTGCTGATTCATATGTACTATGTTCATTAGTAAACCATAAACATCTTTTCCTTGTATATTCGTCTATTGCTGTGTATTGATAATATCTTTCTTTTTTATCTATTAATTCTTTTGTCATACATACTCTTGGTACATATTTTACATCTATTTGAACCTTGGAATAACTGCTACGCAGGATTGGTTTTATAGAAAATATGGAATAGAATAAGGTGAGGTGTATTATGGAAAAGCATTATCCTGTTAATAAAATAATAGCAACAGCGTGCATTATATTTTCTATAGTG
>JAQUBQ010000032.1 GCA_028686615.1 Clostridia bacterium
TACCACCATCTTCTACAGCTGACAACCCTACTACTGCTGTTGATGTATCAGCGTGTATTATTGTAAAGTTAAAAGCTGCAGTACCAGGAGTTGCAACTTGCACCCTAGATGTTATAAAGTATACTCCAGGAGTATTTATTGTGACTGTCCCATCACCATTCATGGTAAATGCACCTGGAGTGTTTTGTGATGATACCTCTGTTACTGGCAAAATTGTTGCTACATTAGTGCCATTTCCTGTAAAAGGTCCTATTTCATACCCTGAAAATGTACCGTAAACTGAAGAAAATGGTGATCCGTGTTGCTCCAGTTGGACCCATTTCACCTTGTATTCCTTGTGGTCCTGTTGGCCCTATCGGCCCCTGTATTCCTTGCAAGCCCTGTATCCCCTGTGCTCCTGTTGGTCCTGTTGGTCCAGGTGGTCCTTGTATTCCTTGAACACCTTGTATCCCTGTTGGTCCTATTGGTCCTTCTGTTCCTTGTTCACCTTGTATTCCTTGTAGTCCTGTCGGGCCTATTGGTCCCTGTATTCCTTGCAAACCCTGTATTCCTTGTGGTCCTGTTGGGCCTGTTACCCCTGTTGGTCCCATTACCCCTTGTGGTCCCTGTATTCCTTGCGATCCTGTTGGTCCTGTTGCCCCTTGTGGTCCTGTTGCTCCAGCTGGCCCAACTGCACCCTGTAGCCCCTGCATTCCTTGTGGTCCTGTTGGGCCTGTTACCCCTGTTACTCCTGTTGCTCCTGTTGCTCCTGTTACCCCCATTATTCCTTGTATTCCTTGAGGCCCCGTTGCTCCAATTGGTCCCATTGGTCCTGTTGCCCCTGTTGGTCCTGTTGGACCAGGGCAACCTTTTACACATACTTCACAACATTTTTCATTAGAACAAGTACAAGTTGTATTACAACTTATACTACTTTTGCTATTGCAGCATCTATTATCGATCATTTATATCTCCTTTCTTTTAAGGTTTAACCTTAATCGATAATATATAATATGTTTTTTTTACTAAGAAGTTAATATATGTTTTATTTAGGATAATTGCACTATGTTAATTATTTTTTGTTCATATGTAACTGATTTTAAAAATACCGCATATAATGTGTTATGGAGGGATAATAATGACAAACAATATAGATGTTACACTTGTAAATTGTGAGTTAGAAGTAGACTTTAAAGGTACTTTACAACAAGGAGATTCAGGAGAATTTATAAAATTCATTCAACAAAAATTAAAAAAAATTAATTTGTTTCCAGGAACTATAACTGGTAGTTTTGGTATTAGTACAGCACTTGCTGTATCTAAATTTCAAGAAACAATGAATATTACTCCAAATGGTATAGTTGACGAGCATACCTGGAATGCACTTTTCAGCTCTACAAATTCACCTCAAAACCTTATGACATATTGCACTTTAATAAATCCCGTACTACAGCTTGGGGATGCAGGTGAAATAGTCGCAGATTTACAAAACAAATTGAAATCTATTTTATATTATTCTGGAGAGATTACTTCAGTATTTGATGTAAAAACAGAGAAAGCTGTTAAACAATTTCAATTAAATAATAATATTCTAGCAGTAGGTATTGTATGCCCAAAAACTTGGAATACACTAAACTTTTTATATGCTGTTCCCTCCACTTCTAGCCAAAAAGAGGATTTTATTACATATGTAGTAAAAAGTGGAGACACTCTATATAGCATTGCTAATGAATATGGAACCACCGTAAATGATATAATGCTAGCTAATAATTTATCATATGCGGAAGTTGTTATTGGACAAAATCTTTTAATTCCTAATAAACATTATCCATTAAATATAGTGCAGTATATAGTAAGACCAAATGATACCTTAGAAAGTATCGCCAAATCTCATAACACCTGTGTTCAAAAAATTATAGATATAAATAATTTAGAAAATTCTGAAATTAGTACAGGATTATTACTTCTAATACCTGCTAATCAGCCTAATTGTTCTCCTGTAAAAAGTATATTATGAAAAACAATGATACATTATATGGAATTGCTAATAAGAATGAAACTTCCATATTAGAAATAATGAATAAGAACAATCTAAATAATACTAATCTTATAGTTGGCCAAAAAATATTAATATAAACGCTTACAGATAAAATCCATAAGCCTTTATATTAATACACCAATTTTTCTACTGCTACATATATTTGAGAAATCTTATACCATGTTTTCATGTCTACCACTCCTGTTTGAGGCAAACCAAATACTTTTTGAAAAGTTTTTACCGCCTCCTCTGTTTTACTACCAAATATACCATCCACCTTAAGTTTTCCTATAAGTGGATAGTTTTTAGATATACCGTTTAATTGTTCTTGTATAGTTCTGACGTTGGCACCTGAAGAACCTTTTTTTACTTCATAACCAGGATAAGATTTTGGTACTCCGGATACTTTTTTTGCTGCTTTAATCACTATATTAGAACCATAATATGTTTTTAATATTTCAACATGCGACCTGCCATTATCCGCCAAACTTTTAGAACCCCATTGACTCATCCAGTTTGGACATTTTGATTTTTGTCCATCACAATATTGCGTTAAAATTGGTTGCTTATATCCTATTTTACCTATATAAGTTGTAAACAATTCTTCTACTATTTGATTTACTTCTTTATATATTGTACGACCATAATCAAAAGCTTGATCATAAGCAGTAGAATTTGTGATTGTAAAATTATATCCTTTAGATCTATACCATTCTGTATATACTCTATTTAATGTAAATGATATTATTGCAAGAATATTAGCTTTTAATGCTTCTTTAGGCCAATTTGAATATACTTCGCAACACGCTACATTTTTAATATACTGTTTAAATGAAACATAATAGTTTTTTGCAGAACTATTATTTGGTACTCCTGCATGAACTATAATTGTTTCCGGTATTACTGGCTCTGGTAAAACTACAAAACCTGTTTGTTCTGGTAAAGGTTTAATTTCTTCTTCTTCAATTTTTTCAGGATAATCTCCCCACAGTACAGGTTTTTGAATATTTATTTCTTCTATTTCAACCTCATTTAATTTTGTTAAAAATATTTCTTGTTCAGCAATAGTATCCGGAAAAATTTGTGCATTATTTATAATTACATCTTTATATCCTTCTTTCCTTATAATTATATCATACTCAGTGTATGGCCTATTGTCACTTGGTTCCATTGAATATTCAATAGGAGGAGCAGGTAAATCTATTATTTCTGTTTGCCCAATACTATTTGTTGTTAAGTGCATTTCTTGTCTACTGTTTTCTGTCCTTACTAAAACATCAACTCCTTCTAAAGGTTCTCCTAAATTTTCATGATACACTAACACTTGTAATTTACCAATATTTTCTTGACGTTTCATACTACTCTTATTTATATAATTATTATATTTCATCATACTTTCTACCTCTTTCATTTATAACATATTTAATCTTATGCGTTTTTTTGCATAATATGATTTAACCTTTCATATGTATTAATTATCTAGTAAAGGTGGTGGTGTTATCATTCCTCGTTTGAATTTATTTCCTCCACATCCTCGCCCTAAAACTGAACCAACATATTCTGAATCTGCTTTTCTTAAAACCTTACCATGCATTTCAGCTCTTATTTTTCATTATATATATGTTTGGTTAGATTCTGGCGATTCTTTTTGGTTGTATATTATTAATGTTCACAAAACACAAGTGGTAGGATATAAATCTTGTGATAATGTATGGAAATTAATTAATTTTGATGTTTCAAAAATTAAAGCTATTTATTAATGATTGTAGGTGTTATTATGTTTGTTGATCCAATTAGACCTTTTACTTTAGTTGACGAGAATTTATTAATTGAAGTTATAATAAAGTATAATGGTGATATTTATAAATTAGAAAATGATTTAGATATTGAAATAGAAGATTTAGGACAAAATTATGCAATTGTGACTCTAACAAGAACAAAAATCCCTTCGTTATATTCATATTCAGAAGTGGAATATATTGAATTTCCTAAATTATTGTATTATTCACAAGAACAAGGCTCTGATCTATGTTGTGTTAATCCCGTAAAAGATTTAAAAATGCTTGCCTTATCAGGTAAAGGTGTTGCTTTAGGTATTATAGATTCCGGTGTAGATTATACTCATCCAGACTTTATAAATGAAGATGGTACAACAAGGTTTCTTGCACTGTGGGATCAAACAGTGGAAGGAACTCCACCACAAGGTTTTAAAAGTGGTGCTTATTATAGTGCTGAAGATATCAACCAAGCATTACTTTCTAATAATCCTTTCTCTGTTGTCCCTTCGCAAGACTTTATTGGCCACGGAACTTCTATTGCAGGGGTTGCAGGGGGAAATCGGAAAACAAAGTAATGGCCTCTATGCAGGCATAGCCTCTGAAGCATCCTTTATAGTAGTAAAGCTTGGTGAAAAAGGTAGAGAATCTTTTGCACGTACAACAGAAATTATGCGTGCTTTAAAGTTTGTTATTGATACCGCAGAATCCCTTAATGTTCCAATATCTATAAACCTTAGTTTCGGAACAAACAATGGCTCTCACGATGGTAAATCATTATTTGAAACATATATTGATTCTGTTAGTCAAAGATGGAAATCAGTTATATCCATTGCTACTGGCAATGAAGGAAACGCTGGCCACCATTTTGCTGGAGTTGCAGTATCTAATGAAATAATAGATGTAAGATTTGTCACATCTGCTAATATTAAATCGTTTTACATTTCCTTGTGGAAGAATTTTGTAGATGATTTTTCTTTTAAGTTAATACTTCCTAGTGGTAAAACCACTGCTATACTATCCCAAACAAATCCATTAGTTAATGCATCATTTGACAATATGTTAATTAGTATGTTTTATGCTGAAGCTACTCATTATAATGTAGATCAAGAAGCATATTTTTATGTTGAAAGTAAAGGAGTTGAAGTACCTGTTGGTGTTTGGGATATTAGAATAAATACCAAAAATGTAATTGATGGTAGATTTAACATATGGCTACCAACAGTTGAAGAGGTATCCCTTGAAACTTCTTTCACAACTCCAAACCCCTTAACTACGCTCACGCTTCCTTCTACCTCTTTATATTCTATATCTGTAGGAGCGTATAACCCATATATAAAAAGCATTGCTTCTTTTTCTGGTCTTGGATATACTAGAAACTCTGAAGTAGAAAAACCCGACCTTGTTGCTCCAGGAGTAGGTGTTATTACAACCATCCCAAATGGCAAATATGATGCTTTTTCGGGAACTAGTATTGCCTCCCCTTTTGTTGCAGGTGCTGTTGCTCTTATGATGGAATGGGGTATTGTTAAAGGAAATGATCCTTTTCTTTATGGGCAACGTGCTAAAGCATTCCTTAGAAAAGGTGCTGTTAGATTTGATCCTACTATGCTTTATCCTAACCCTTATTATGGTTTTGGTTCGCTTTGCATATCAAACACTATGAATTTATTAATTGAATAATAATTGAAAGGATTTTTTATGAATAATAATGATATAGAATTAAAAAATTTTATAAATTTACCTGATACCATTTCCCTATACTCATTATTTACTCCTTTATTAGAAAAGGTAATAAGAGAAAACCCTAATGTACATTTAGGTAAACGTATGGGGAATTTTGCAATAATATATGTTAATAAAGATGAAGCTTTAAATATTGTAGATGAAATAAACCCTTCTAGATTTCATCTTTATCCTCCTGTATTAACCTTATTGGGAACACAAGATCTTGATGATGCAGGTATCACTCCCGTACAAAACCAACCTTATTTAGATTTAGATGGTACTGATGTTATTCTTGGTTTTATAGATACTGGTATTGATTATACAAAAGAAGAATTCCAATACGAAGATGGTACAACAAGAATAAAATATTTATGGGATCAAACAATAGATGGAATCCCACCTGAAGGTTTTTTTATAGGAACTGAATATACTGACGATAATATAAATGAAGCTTTAAAATCTACGGAGCCTTTTGATATAGTTCCGCACCAAGATACTGTTCGGTCATGGAACTTTTCTTGCTTCTGTAGCAGGTGGACGTAGTAAATCCATGCGATTAGGAGCTGCTCCTGGAGCAGAATTCATTGTTGTAAAGTTAAAAAAAGCTAATCCCTTTTTTTTAGAACGTTATTTAGTTCCAGAGGAACAAGAAAATGTTTACCAAGCTACAGATTTAATGCTAGGTATAGAATATCTAATTGAGCAAGGTATAAAATTAAATAAACCTGTTTCTATATGTATTGGAATTGGGGATAACTATGGTGGTCATGATGGTTTTACCTATTTAGAAGAATACATTAGTGATGTTGCTCAAAGAATTGGCATTTGTGTTTCTATTGCGGCAGGAAATGAAAGTCAAGCCAAACATCATTTTATGCGGAAAACTAACACAATTTCAAAAGGAACAAAATGTAGATATTGATGTTGGTACAGACTCTAACAGTTTTATAATGTATATGTGGAATAACCCATCGGATCGTCTTTCAGTATCTGTAAAATCTCCTACAGGAGAAGTTCTTGCTAAGATACCCGCTAAAAATAAAACAAAAATAGAATCTAAGCTTATACTAGAAAAATCTACAGTTATTGTTGAGTATTTTTTTCCCATAGAACAAAGTGGAGATCAACTTACTATGATAAGAATATTAGACCCTACTCCTGGCATTTGGAGACTTACTGTGTTTGGAGATATTCTTCTTGAAGGAAACTTCCATGTATGGCTTCCTGCAACTGGGCTTATCTCTCCAAATATACATTTTATAGAATCTAGCCCAAATTATACAATAACTCTGCCTGCTACTTCCATAGGTGGTCTTGTTTTAGGAGCATATAATGCAGCTACAAACAGTTTGCTTGTAAGTTCATCTTGGGGACCAACTAGGCTTCCAGCAATGTCCCCTGATTTAGTTGCTCCCGGCGTAAACGTGAGTGGTTTGTTCCCATATGGGTACGGAAACATGAGTGGTACTAGTGTTTCCTCTGCTATAACTACCGGAGCCGCTGCACTTGTTTTGCAATGGGGAATTAAAAAACAAAATGACCCTCTATTAAACACCTTTAGATTAAGAACATTTTTTATTAATGGTGCTATAAGAGATCCATACATTATATACCCTAACCCTGAATATGGTTTTGGCAAACTTAATTTACTTAATACTTTTAATACTTTAAAACCCATTTAAAAATTAATACTCTCTAATGTTTCTTTTACTATTTTATATGTGTGCATAATATTATAGCAAGTAATAAAATCTATATTTCTTGTTTGATTTAGCAAAAATTTTTTTTGAAATTCTTCTACTGCTCTTTTAGTTTCTTCATTAAATTCACCATCCGGCCTTTCAATTTTAGGAATTGCCGGATAACTTCCTGCTATTGTATTTAGTTTTATCTGTATTAATTTTAAGATTTGCCTACAATTATTTTCTACAGAACATTTTTTACACTCTTGGTCAAAAGAAGTTTCTGCTTTTTCTAATGATACATTATCTCCATAATAATTTTTAATTATATCTATTGCTTTATAGCCCTGTCCTGCTAACTTTTGAGATTCCCATCTGCAGATTATTTCTTGTTCTTTTTTGTTTTCACTGTTTACACATTGTGCAAATAATGGTTGTATAGTATTAGGAACTTTAATATAGACATTGAATACCTCATCCACTATTTTGGATATGGTGTTAAATATTGTTCTATTATGGACATATTTTACATCATATATTGTTGATGCTGTTACAGTAAACGGATATCCTTTTAGCTTATACCATTCAGTATAAATTCTGTTTAAGGTAGATGAAATTATAATATGCGCATTTGCTTTTATAGCTTCCTCTTTCCATATTGGATATATATTACTACTAAGTACATTTTTTATATAATTAATAAAAGAAACATAATAATTTGCCTCATTAAAGTTTGTAGGAATTCCATTATGCACAGTAATGTATTCTGGTACTATAACTGATGTTTTTGTATTATATTTTTCTTCATTTTTTATTGGTTCTTCTTGTAGTTTTGGATCTGATTTTTTATAAAGTGTATTATCTTCTATATCTATTATTTCTTCTTTTTCTTCCGTTGTTAATGTCTTTAAAAAAACATCTTGATAAGATATTACCGATTCATATATTTCAATGTTTTTAATTACAATATTTATCATACCAATTTTACTCACCTTTACTATATATTTAGCACATGGCATTTCTTTTGGTTCTTCTGTAAAACAATATTTTTTATCTGGTGCTTTAAGCACTACACCTTCTATTTCTCCGTTTTCATTTGTATTACTTTTAACGTATGTGCCTTCACCTATTATCTCCACTAGTGCACCTTCTACTGGTTGTGCAATATTATCTGCATATACTCTTACTATTAATTCTCCATAACCCATATCTATCACTCCCTCACATTTATATATTTTATGGAGTATTTAATATAATGTGCATAAAAAACTCAAATGTAATATTCATTTGATATTTTACATTTGAGATATATTTATTATATTCCAGGCATTCCTTCTCTGTATTGTCCTCTTGTCTGTACACCTCCAATTCCCTTTAATCCTTCTCTTGTATTAGATATAATTCCTGCAAGTGGTACAAACTTATCCACAGGGGTATATGCTACTGTTTCAGCTACAATTATAGGGTCTAACATATCTATCAATACACGTTTGGGAGCACTTGCATAGTTTGCTCCTGCACTAAGGATTGCTTCATAATATGATTGGCAAGCTCCTGCAAATATGACTAAGTTGTCTAAGTTATGCTCATACCTTCTTGCCTCTAAAACTGTTTCTATAAAGTTTCTTGAATTTTTATAATTATCTATATTATACATATCATTTCTCTTCCTGATAAATGCATCATGTCCGTGTTATAACTAAAACATTAGGTCTGACTTTAGCAAGCAAACTATATACATATTTGGGTTGATCCTTTTCTCTTACATGATAGGCATAAGCTGTTAATCCCATTTTTTTATATGTATTTTTACATTTTACTGCGTATTCAGGATCTCCATCCATATGCATTATTAGCCCCGGCCTCTTGTATATACTTTCCTTTTGATATGTTTCTGTTCTCCCGAGATTGCTGTAAATTCACATTACTATATCCTCCTTTTGGAGATTCATTTCTAATATTAAATCTGTTTGCTACGCTTTGATAGCACCTATTAATTTTAAGCCTGTTCCTATCTTCATGTGATTTTAATATTTTGTTTATTTCTTCATCAGTCATTATTTTTAAATCATATATCGGTGCATCTGCTATAATTCTAACTGTTATTCCTATCAAATCTGCAATATCATCATATATATTAGATACTTTAAAAAGTACATCATATCCATAAGATCTACGTGCTACTATGTCTCCCACTTTGAGTCTATTCATAAAATATCACCTCTATAACATTTTATGATTTCTTTCTCATAATGTTATTAATTTAACCATTTATTATATTAAAAACCTCCAACACAAAATTTAAAATACATTTTTAGAATTATATTAATATTATTAACAAAAAACAAGCTCAAACACAAATATTGTATTGAGATTGCTTTCTATTAAACTTTCAAGTTTTTATTAATATTTATTTAAACTTTCTTCAATCTTTAAAATTAATTCACTATATTTTTTAACTTTTTCTTTTTCTGCATTTACTAAAGTTTCAGGAGCCTTGCTAATAAATCTTTCATTAGAAAGCATTCCTTCTGCCCTCTTCAGTTCTTTATTTGCATTCGCCTTTTCTTCTAACAATTTTTCTTTTTCTGCTTCTTCATCTATTATTGAAGACATGTCAATATATATATCCATGTTTTGTAAGTAAATTGCTGTCATTTTATTTACTTCATTATTATTTATTTCTTCCTTAAAGCTTAGTTTTTCAAAATATCCCATCTTCAATAACATTTCTTTTGAAAGTTCAAGTTCATTTATATGTTTTTCACTTACAATTATTCCTTTTGCCTTTTTGCTAGTTGGAACATTTGCCTCTGCCCTAATATTCCTTAATTGTTTAATTCCTTCTATACATTCATTAATAATCTTTTCTTCTTTTTCAAAGTTATATTTTTTTACAGGCCATTGTGATACCATTATACTTTCTTCATCATGCTTTAATTCTAAAAACACTTTTTCTGTAACAAATGGCATATATGGATGTAATAGTTTTAATGCATTAATTAATATATAGTTTAAAACACTTACTGCTACATTGTATCCCTTATCTTTACTATACAATCTAGGTTTAATCATTTCAATATATGTATCACAAATATCTGACCATATAAAATCGTATATTAATTGAATTGCTACTCCTATTTCATAATTGTCAATACTATTAGTCACTTCTAAAATCACATTACCTAATTTGGTTAATATCCACTTGTCTTCTGTAAGTAATTCTTTATCAATAATATCTGTTTTCTCTTCTTTATCAATATAACTTAAAGCAAATTTAGCAGCATTCCATATTTTATTTGCAAAATTACCTCCTGCTTCAACTTTACTTGGAATGTATCTCATATCATTTCCTGCTGATATGTTTTGCACAAGAGAAAACCTTAATGCATCTGCACCATACTCGTCTATAACCTCTAGTGGATCCACTCCATTACCTAAAGATTTAGACATTTTTCTTCCCTTACTATCTCTTACCAAGCCATGAATATATACGTCTTTAAATGGTGCTTCCCCTGTATGTTCAATTCCACTAAATATCATTTTACTAACCCAAAAAGTAATAATATCATAACCTGTTACAAGCATAGTTGTAGGATAAAAATATTCAAAGTCTTCCGTTTTCTCTGGCCAACCAAGTGTAGAAAAAGGCCACAATGCAGAACTAAACCATGTATCCAAAGTATCTTCATCTCTATTAATCTTATTGCTGTTACATTTAGAACAACTAGTTATAGTTTGTTCTGAAACATCTATATTCCCACAACTTTCACAATGGTACGCCGGTATTCTGTGCCCCCACCATAACTGCCTAGATATACACCAATCTCTAATGTTTTCCATCCAGTTAAAATATGTTTTTTCAAATCTTTTTGGAATAAAATTTATTTCTCCATTTTTCACTGCTAAAATAGCAGGTTTTGCTAATTCTTCCATTCTAACAAACCATTGTTTTGAGGCATATGGTTCAACTGTTGCATGACATCTATAACAACTTCCTACATTATGTGTATGTGGTTCAACTTTAATTAAATCCCCTGATATTTTTAAGTCATTTACTATTTCTTCTCTAGCATTTTCTCTTGTCATTCCAGAATACTTACCAAATCCCTCTCGAAT
>JAQUBQ010000124.1 GCA_028686615.1 Clostridia bacterium
TTCTTCTGAAGGTTTTTTGTCAGTAAAGTTTAACATAATATAATCTCCTCAATTCAAATAAAATTTAAAAATATTATAGCACACTTTCAGTATTATTTCTTAAATTCAACTTAAATTTGTTATGGATATCAATTTGATATTAATTATAGAAATAAAAAGAAGTTCATTTATGACTTGAACTACTTTTTGTTTTTAATTAAATTAACCCTGCTTGGTAATGTTTTTTTATCACTTCGATTTATAAAAAGTTCATATGGTTCTACATCTAATACTTTTGATATATGAGCTATCTTTTTTAGTGAAGGACTATGTTGACCTCTTTCAATTCTTCCTATATAATTGGAACTAGCATTTAATTTTTCAGCTAATTGTTCTTGTGTTAATTTTTTTTGAAAACGATAATATTTAACATTTTTTCCTAATAGTTTCGCTAGATCCATTATATCACCACTAAATCTATAATACGTTTTTATTTTAAATCGAACCACAACCTAAAATGTATAGTTGAATGCAGTATTTAAATCTTGAAAGGATGAAATTATGAAACACATAATTCAAAAAGACTCGCTTCTTTATATTATTAGCAACTTAAATTTAAATAACTCGGTTTTAATCTATTCTTTGTTAAAAAATAACAAATTAGATATAGTTACTAAAACTTTAAAAAATGACAAGAAAAAAAATAGATATGATGAAAATCATATAAAAAAAATTGATTATTTCATAAATATATTTTCAAACGATTTCTATTTTATCGGAAAACAAAAAAATATTATTTTAGAAACAATTTTCGCATTCAATGATAATAATGATGTGTTTTTTTCTACATATAATATTACTGATAATAAATATATAGAATATTTTAAAATAGAAATGCAAAAAAAATAGTTTATGGTTTTTATAAAAATATTATAAACTTATTTAACCAATCAAAAATTATAAGAAGTTTTTTTAAAAATAGAAACATTGACAAAAATATTGATTTAAATAATAAGAAAGATGTTTCAGTTCTTTATCTAATATTAAAACAATTGAGTTTAACTTCTATTCACAATTGGGAAATTGTTTATTTATTTGAAGAAATAGATGTGTATATAAATAATTTATCAAATGAGTTAGCTCTTGATTATAGTCAAACATTACAAATCACTATTAATTTTTTTATTTTACAACGGGAAAGAATGATTGATAATTATTATAAAAATAAAGAATTAGCAAAGTTTTTATTAAATTAGAAATTAACTTAATATAAAATTTTCTTTATAATATAAAATTCATTTGTTTCGCATATAAAAACCACAATTTTAATTTTGTGTTTTTTAATTTATATATCTTTGCTTTCTCAATTTAACAGTATATTGGTATGCAAACCTACTGTTTATAAGGACTTTTTTATATAAATAGTTACTTCTTCGATGGAATAAAATCTTTGCTTTTCTGGAGTGACGATCCCATATGCTATAGAAATTGCTTTTATAGCTTGATTAAGTGAGCCTGCACCTATAGTTTGAAGTTCTACTTTACTACCAATCTAACAATGGAAAGTCAGTATGTTAGTGCTGTATAAAAGGGTTATGTTACTAACTTCTAAAATCTCTATAAATTTTTTCTCCAACAGCTGACATTACAGCATCGCGAAATTCCTTATCTTGAAACAGTTTTTTAAATGAATTATCTATATCTTTGTTTTCTTTATATAATTTGTAAGCGATATCCTCAAAATCCTTAGGAAATATACTATTCTTGAACACTTCGCTATCATTTTTCTTAGCATGATTTGTTAAAGATTCTTTTCTAACGCCTTGGCTTGCCTCTTTATATATATAATCTAAAACTACCCTATCTTGATTTGTAAAATCTCCCTGATATCTTTCATTTATACGATTTATGATTTCATCTAAATAATCTTCATCTTCTTTGAGCTCAGGAACAGTATCGAGTTCACCATATGCAACTACTGGTTCTGCTATTATATCAATATTACCTTCAAAACTTTTTTCTAATTTGTAAAATTCAAGTTTCAATTTTCCATCTAAATCTAAATTTATTCTCTCAGGACTTGGAAGCAACTTTTGTAAATATGAAGTAAATACATATTCTTTATGAAGTTCTTTATCATACATCCTAGTTATTTGAATTATATAGGAATACCATTTATTGAAGTTTCTAATGATTTTTCTAAATTGCAACTTATCTTCTTCTGATAATTCAAGATATCTATTTATTATTGGTTTAATCGAACTGGTTAGTTTTCCTAAATCAGTTGATGATTGTTTCTCCTTCTTATAAGAAATATTAACAAACTTATTTATGTCATCATCATTATAAATTTTAAATCCACGTAATAAAATTTGTGTATCATATATAAGGTTTACATTTATTGTTCCATCTAAAATAGTTGCTTCATAGTAAGGCTTGAAAGCTTCTTCTATTTCTTCTTTAGAATTAATAAAATCTATAATAAAGGTATCTTCTTTCCCTGTTGTAATTCTATTTAATCTAGAAAGCGTTTGCACTGCCTTTAATCCTCTTAATCTTTTATCAACAAACATTGTATGAAGTAATGGTTCATCAAAACCAGTACCAAATCATTAACAAGATTCAAATTATACATTTTAACAATATCATCAATACAAACTAATGATAGTTTTAAATCTTCAAATGTTGGAATACGATTTTCAACTTTGTTTTGTCTTGATGCTATAAAA
>JAQUBQ010000033.1 GCA_028686615.1 Clostridia bacterium
AATATGATATATGAATTAGAGAATAATTCAAGAACAATCGGAGCCGATTCAAAAGAAATTGCAGAAAAAGTAAAGACAGTATATCAAACTTTTTGCAAAGGAGAAATTGTTTTAACTAATATAAAGAGTGCAGAGCTTTCTAAGGTTGTAGAAAATACTTTTAGAGATATTAACATAGCATTTGCAAATGAGTTAACTAGAATCTGTAGAGCGGCAAACATTGATGTTTATGAAATAATAAATATTGCTAACAAACATCCAAGGGTAAATATATTACAACCTGGACCTGGAGTAGGAGGACACTGTATATCAGTAGATCCATGGTTTTTAGTAGGAGATTATCCGGAAACTGTTAATATAATTAAGTCTGCAAGAGAAGTAAATGATGGACAACCAATGTTTGTATTTGGCAGGATTCAAGACATAATGAAAAAAAATGGAATAACTGATTATTCAAAAGTTGGATTATATGGTTTAACATATAAAGAAAATGTTGATGATGTAAGAGAAAGTCCAACACTTCAAATGCTTGAACATCTTGAAGAAAAAGGAATAGATTCACTAAAAGTATATGATCCATATATATCTAAAGACATTGTTAAAAATCAATATCATGATTTAGATAAATTTATATCAGATGTAGATATTGTTGTAATAATGGTAAGTCACAATGAAATTAAAGAAAAAATGGATAAGTTAAGTGGAAAAATAATATTAGATACAAGAAACATATGTAATTTTGATGGAACATATAGGATGTAATAATTTATTTGTCAGTTTGTTTAATGAAGGAGAGTTGTTATGAAAAAAGTAATGTTAGTCTTTGGAACAAGACCAGAGGCAATAAAGATGTGTCCACTTGTAAAGGAACTTAAAAAAAGAAAGAGTATTGAGACTATAGTTTGCGTAACTGGACAACATAGGCAAATGTTAGATCAAGTTTTAGAAGCGTTTGATGTTAAGCCGGAGTATGACCTATCAATAATGAAGGATAAACAGACTTTGTTTGATGTTACAGTAAATATATTAGAGAGAATAAAGGCTGTATTAGAAGAAGTAAAACCAGACGTTGTTTTAGTGCATGGAGACACAAGTACAACGTTTGTTACAGCACTAGCAGCGTTCTACATGCAAATACCAGTAGGACATGTTGAAGCAGGACTTAGAACATATAATATATATTCTCCTTACCCAGAAGAGTTTAATAGACAAGCAGTTGGTATTGTAGCAAAATATAACTTTTCACCAACAGATGCTTCTAAACAAAACTTAGTAAGTGAGGGGAAGGATGAAAGCACTATATATGTTACAGGAAATACTGCAATAGATGCTTTAAAGACTACAGTAAGAGAAAATTATACACACCCTGAACTTGAATGGGCAAAGGATTCCAGACTAATTATGCTTACAGCTCACAGAAGAGAAAACTTAGGAGAGCCACTTAAGAATATATTTAAAGCTATAAGAAGGATAGTAGATGAATATGGTGATATAAAGGTTATATATCCTATACATATGAATCCACTAGTAAGAAAAACTGCAAAAGAAATATTAGGTGAATGTGATAGAATAAGAATTATTGAACCATTAGAGGTATTGGATTTCCACAACTTCCTTGCTAAGTCATATATGATACTTACAGATAGCGGTGGCATACAAGAAGAAGCTCCATCTCTTGGTAAACCAGTTTTAGTATTACGTGACACAACAGAAAGACCAGAAGGAATAAAGGCAGGAACATTAAAACTAGTTGGAACTGATGAAAATAGAATATATGATGAATTTAAAAAATTATTAGATAATAAAGAAGAATATTTAAAGATGAGTAAAGCATCAAATCCATATGGAGATGGCTTTGCATCAAAAAGAATAGCTGATATATTAGAAAATGAATAATTAAAATTGAGTGCAAATAGAAATGTTTGTACTTTTTTATATTCTTTAAAATTTCCAATTTATGACGATGTGTAAACATAATTAATTGGAATATATGAAATATACAGTTAACTATCTAAAAAATAAAATTGTAGGTTAGTCAATCATTTGTCAGTAGCTTTTAGAAATTCCTGTGTTTTTAGTACTAAACATTCTATAACGATTCACCTGTTAATTAAAAATTATATGTTATGCGCAAGTTGAAGCCTGTTATACTCTTCTAATTTTTCATTTGGACTTAACCATTTTAAGGGGCTCATAGGGAAATTATTATATTCATTTATCCAGTATTTTGCTCTGTCTCTTAGGTCTTCTAAATTATTAAATACTTTTTCATAATAAAATCTCTCTTGATCTTTCCTATGACTTCTTTCTACTTTTCCATTCTGTTTTGGGGTATGTGGTTTTATTAGTTTATGTTTTATTCCCAAGTCTTCTAATACACTTTCAAATAACGTCTTTTTGCCCTTTAAAAATGCGTTCCAGCTTAATCTGTTAGTAAATTCAAAGCCATTATCTGTTTGAATACATTCTATTTTAAATGGGAATTTCTTTACAATCTTTTTTACAAATTCTGCTGATTCATATGTACTATGTTCATTAGTAAACCATAAACATCTTTTCCTTGTATATTCATCTATTGCTGTGTATTGATAATATCTTTCTTTTTTATCTATTAATTCTTTTGTCATACATACTCTTGGTACATATTTTACATCTATTTGAACTTTTTGCCCTGGATATTTTATTTCTTCCCATTCTATTGGCTCATAGGTTTTCTTCTTACTTGGGGCTTTTTCATATATTCCTAAATTCCTCATAACATGATACAATCCTTGTATTGTTCTTGTATATCCTGCTCGCCTTAATTTCACCCAAAATATTACCAACCCCGTTTTTTTACTATTTGCTTTATATTTTTTTATCAGTTTTATTTCTTCTATGGTATGCTGATTAGGATGATAATGCGGTTTTCTAGATTTATCCACTAAACTTTCCAATGTACCATCATATCTTTTTCTCCATCTATATATTGTTCTTTCGCATTCATTAAACTTTATTGCTGTCCTTTTTACACCATATTTATATGAAAATTTAACTACACTCTGTTTATATTTAACTTTCTGTGTTATACTATTCATAGAAGCACCTCCGATATTTTGATTGTTTTGTTAAATCTATTATATCATATCGGTACTTCTTTTTTTATGTTTTTACTGACATATGTATTTTAAACCTATACAGTTAACTATCTAAAAAATAAAATATAATTGCAAAGTATATCTAATTATGTTAAAATATGTATGTTATAATAGACAATAATTAGAAAAGAAGGAGACTTTAAATGGAAGAGATAAACATAAAAGAAGTACTTGAATTTTATATAAGTAAACTTAGAATCCTTATATTTATTACCTTGCTTGTTGTACTAGCAGGGGCTACATATTCATTGGTTTTTCAAAAGCCTGAATACGAGGCAATGACAACTTTAGTTCTAACAGGAACTACTGATTCTTCAGGAACTAGTGGTTCTGACCAAACAGTAATAACTCAAAATGATATTACACTTAATTCTAAGTTGGTTGCAACATATAGGGAAGTTATAAAATCGAAAACAGTATTAAAAGAGGTTATAAATAATTTAGATTTAGATTATACAGTTAAGGAATTAAATAATATGATAAAAGTGGCATCTGTAGCAGAAACAGAGATGATAAGTATATCTGTTCAGGGAATGAATGCTCCAGAAACTGCTAAGATTGCAAATGAACTTGCGGATGTTTTTAGTTTAAAAATAGTAGACATATATAATATAGATAATATATCAATTATAGATATGGCAGAGGTTCCAACAATACCAATAAATGTTAATATTGTTAAGCAAATAGTTATATACTTCTTAGTAGGGTTTGTTCTTGCTTCGGCACTAGTATTTGTAATGTTTTATTTCGATACAACTCTTAAAGACAAAAATCAGATAGAAAAGATAGGACTTAACATATTATGTTCTGTTCCACTTAGTCAAGATGATGGAGGTAAAAGAAGATGAGAAATTTAATCGCATATACTAATCCGAAATCAATTGTATCAGAAAGTATAAAGATACTTCGTACAAATTTACAGTTTTCTAGTGTTGATAATGGATTTAAGACACTCATGATAACTTCGTCAATTCCTGGTGAAGGAAAAAGTTTTATAACATCTAACTTAGCGGTAGCTTATGCAGCACTGGGCATGAAAGTCTTAATAGTAGACTGTGATATGAGGAGAGGAACTCAACATAGATATTTTGGCATGTCAAAATATTATGGATTATCTGACCTTATGATAGATCCAAATGTAAATTATGAAAAATACATTAAAAACACAAAAGTAGAAGGTGTGGATATAATAGTGGCAGGTACAACTCCGCCTAATCCAAGTGAGCTTTTGAGCTCTGAAAAATTTCAAAAGTTTTTAGAAGATGTAAAAAACATGTATGATCTTGTTATATTCGATGTGCCACCAGTTACAGCAGTATCTGACGCAACAATAATAGCAACAAAAGTGGATAAAACAGTTATAATTGCAAGAGTTAAAGTTACACCAATAGACCAATTAGAATTAACTAAAAAAACGTTAGAGGGTGTAGGAGCTAATATTGCAGGTGTTGTTGTAAATGGTATAAAAATTAGCAGTAAAAAGTATTATGTAAAGTATTATAATTAAAAAGTTTAGGGGATAAAAATGATAGATATACACACACATATTATATTTGATTTAGACGATGGTAGCTCTACTATAGAAGAAAGTATAGCTATCTTAAAATCTGCTTATGAGGTAGGTATTACTGATATAATACTTACACCTCACTATATTGATGATGGAAAAAATAGTTATAATAATGATGGAGTAGAAGAAAGAGTTACCCTCTTAAAAAACAGAATGCAAGAAGAAGGAATAGATATTAAAATATATTTAGGAAATGAAGTAAGGGACTATGGCAACATAGTAGATATTTTAGAAAAAACTGATGCGAAAACATTAGCAGATACTAAATACATGCTTGTAGAATTCCCAATGAATAATGAGATTAATTACATAGAAAATTCGATTTATGAATTAAAAATTAGAAATATTGTTCCAATAATAGCTCATCCCGAAAGATGCTATTGCTTTACAAAGAATTATAGATTAATTAAAGAGCTTGCAGGCGAAGGTGTGTATTTCCAAGTGAATTCAGGAAGTATAATTGGCAGGCATGGAAATGAAGCAAAGAAGATAGCTAAAAAAATGCTTAAAGATGGTTTAGTTCACTTTTTAGCAACAGATACTCATTCAATGAAAAGAAATGGGTATTTAGATTGGGAGGAAGTAATAAAATTATTAGATAAAAAGATAGGTAGATACATGAGAAAAAAACTAACTATATATAATCAAAGAGCTTTACTTATTAATGAAGACTTAAAAAAGTATTAGTCAAATAAGGGGGTAATCAAAAGTGAAAAAAATAATTGGTACGCTTATAACTCTCTGCTGCTTATTTATGTGTTCAAATGTAGCAGGAACAACTAAAGATGATATAATATCATATGTTAACACGCAACAAGTTGGTGATTCTGGTACAGCTGCACTTTTTACTTCCTACAAAACCACATTTACTAGATTAATAAAACAAAAAGAATTAAGTTCAGCAGAATGTGATAAAATTCTAGGATATCTACGTAATTCTATTGGAATATTACAAAGCAAGGGTGTAAACAAGCTTTCTGATATGAATAAATTAAGTGATGCAGAAAAAAAATCTATATATTCAAATCTTAGTGCAGGAGCTAAAATTATAACTGATGCACCTATTGAAGGATGGGATGAATCTGGTAATGTAGAATCAGAAAATTCAAACACAGTAACAGATGCAGAGAAAAAATCTAAAAGTGTTAGTACAAACGTATTAATAAACTCAGTAGATGGTACAATGGATATTTATGAAGATGGTGTTCTTGTTGACAAAGTTGCTATAAATCAAAATAAGCTTACATATACAGGGCCAAGTAAAATAATTTCCATGACTCTTCCAATTACTATAGTTGTATTTTTAGCAAGCGTTATACCATTTATATATATATATAAGAAAAGATCTAAAAAACGAAGAGTTATAAAAAACATATTAATATCCATCATGATATGTTCTTTAACGGTTTCAGTTGTAATAGTTGTCTGTAAGGATAAAATAGACAAGGTATTAAATGTAGCTGACATGTTAAGAATTAAGCAAGTGAATAAAGAAAAGCAAATAGTTGTAAATCTTGATAAAAAAATCACTTCATATCCATCGTATGGAGCCAAATATGCCTCGTTATTAATTAACGATATGGATATCAATATAGATGTAATGTTTGGCGATAGCACTGCAATATTAAATGTTGGTATAGGTCATACTAGCTGGAGCAGTTTTCCAACAGAAGGCGGTGCTATAGTTTACAGCGGGCATAACAAGGGTGGAATGTTATATAATATAAAGGATATAAAAAGTGGACAAGAAATAATTGTAGATACAAGTTATGCTAAATGCACATATGTTGTTAAAAAGACTGATATAATAAGTGATACAAGCATAGATAAATTATCTAAGATTGATAATAATGAAACACTTATATTATATACTTGCTATCCGTTTTCTAATTATATATACGGTAATAAAAGATTTGTAGTTTATAGCGTATTAGAAAACGTAGAATGGAAGTAGGTGGAATTTAATGAAAAAACTCAAAAAAATTGTACCAATATTACTTATGATTATCATGACTGTTTGTGGAGTTATATCACTGATAGGCATAACTACGAGATTAACAATAAGTGAGGAAGGTCTTTCTAAAGTATTGAAAAAGTCAGATTACGTAAGTCAAACTAAGAAAACTATAGTGGCTACAATGGAAAATTATCTTCCAGCAAATAGGGTAGAGTCTATTACTAAAGAGATAAATATAAAGTCACAACTAACTCAAATTACTAAGGCATTCGATAATAATACAATGTCTGAAAGTTCTGAAAAAATAAGGATAAAAGTAAGTGAAGTAATATATGACAATTCAGCTGATATGGCTCAAAATGATGATGATGCAAAACAATTTTCAAACATGCTAAGTAGTATATATATGAAAACTCTTTTTCCTACTACAGAGGCGGGATATATCTCTAACGTTATTCAAAGGTATGAAGGGAAGTTAAATATAATTACTATATTGTTAGCAATTATTGCAGTTATATGTTTGCTTACACTTTGTTTTAATAAAAAAGAAATAAAATGGAGTATTATTGGACTATATAACATTATTATCTTTGTGGCTATATGTGCGGCCTTAATATCTATAAATAGTGATATACAAATAGGTGGAGCAAATACATCGCTTATATTGTCAACTTTATTCAATAATATGGTTTTTAATCTAATAATCGAAATAATAACTATCTGTGTCATAGTTATATTGATAAATTATTTTGCATATTTTAAAAAGAAATCTATAAAATAATTATTCTAATATAATAAAAGTAGGAGAAATATTTAAGATGAAAATAATATTAGCATCAGGCTCGCCTAGAAGAAAAGATTTAATGAAAATGATAGGAAGAGACTTTGAAGTAATAGTAAGTAAGGCAGATGAAACATTTGAGCCAGGACTTAGTATAGAAGATCAATCCGTGAAATTAGCAAAAGTAAAGGCAAAAGCAGTATTTGATATCACAGAGGGAGACAGGATAGTTATAGGGTCAGATACCATGGTAATAAAAGAAAACAAAATTCTAGAAAAACCTAAAGATAAAGAAGATGCAAAAAAAATGATAAATGATTTGAAAAACACATCACATGAAGTTATAACAAGCCTTTGTTGTATTATACAAAAGGATGGTAAAGTTATAGAAAAGAGTGACTATGATAAAACAAAAGTATATTTTGCAGATATAACTGATGCCGAAATAGATAAATGGGTGCAGACAGGAAAGTGTATGGACAAAGCAGGAGCTTATGCTATGCAAGACGAAGAATTTGGTGTGTTTGTTGATAAAATAGATGGGAATTATACAACGGTTGTGGGAATGCCAATGCACAAATTATATAAAATGTTAAAGGAATATTTATAGTAACATATATCAAATGTACGAGTATAATAAAGTGAATTAAGAGACATAATAAAATTAAATAAAGAGGGTGATTTAAATTGAAAATTAAATCCTCTCTTGTTTTTTGGTTGCTAATGTATTTTTAATATAGTATAATTACATAAATTAGAAGGAGTATTGTAGTAATAACCTGTGAGCCATTTTTTATGACTTAGATGTTATTATTACACCTTCTAATTAATGAATATTTTTAGGAGGAATTTTATGTTTAAAATATTTGAAACAGAATTTGCAGGAAGAAAACTTGTTATTGAGACAGGAAAAATGGCAGGACTTGCAAATGGTTCATGCTTAGTTAAATACGGAGACACAACAGTTCTTGTAAATGCTACTATGTCCAAAGAACCAAGAGATGGAATAGACTTTTTACCACTATCAGTAGATTATGAAGAAAGATTATATGCAGCAGGTAAAATACCAGGAGGCTTCTTAAAAAGAGAAGGAAGACCAAGTGACAAAGCAATACTTGTATCTAGGGTTATTGACAGACCAATGAGACCATTGTTTCCAAAGGATTATAGAAATGATACGGCGATTAATGCTATAGCAATGTCAGTAGATCCAGACATATTACCTGAAATTCCAGCAATGATAGGTGCAGCAATAGCACTTGCAATATCGGATATACCATTTAATTATGTAGTGGGTTCAGTAAAAGTAGGGCTTGTAAATGGAAGATTAATACTTAATCCGGATCTAGAACAAAGACAAAAATCGGATTTAGATCTTACAGTTGCAGGAACAAAAGAAAAGGTTTGCATGATTGAAGCTGGAGCAAACGAAGTAGAAGATGGAATAATGCTTGAAGCCATAAAATTAGCTCATTCAGAAATTAAAAAAATTACTGAATTTATAGAAACAATAAAAAAGGAAATAGGAAAAACAAAATCATCATATAAGTCATTTGAAATATCAAAGGAATTATATAATAGCATTGAAACAAACTTTAATACTAAAATATATGAAGGAATGCAAACTATTGATAAAGCAGTTAGAGATGTGAATATAAATAAAGTTGAAGAAGAATTGAAAGAATGGTATATAAATGAATACTCTGAAGATAAGTACAATGAGAATAGAAAAGAAATATCAGAGATAATGGAAATGCTTCAAAAGAAAAATCTACGTAAAATGGTTAAAGAAGAAGCTAAAAGAGTAGATGGAAGAAAAATGGACGAAATAAGAGAACTTTCTTGTGAAGTAGGAATTCTTCCAAGAGTACATGGAAGTGCTATATTTAATAGAGGTCAAACTCAAGTAATGTCAATTGTGACACTAGGTATGAAATCAGAAGAACAAAGTTTAGATGGCTTAGATGAAGAAGTATCAAAACGTTACATTCATCACTATAATTTCCCACCATACAGTGTTGGAGAGGCTAGACCTTCAAGAGGGCCTGGAAGAAGAGAAGTAGGACATGGAGCATTAGCAGAAAGAGCTTTAATTCCAGTACTTCCAAGTGAACAAGAATTTCCATATGCAATAAGAGTAGTATCAGAAGTTTTAAGTTCTAATGGTTCTACATCTCAAGGTAGTGTTTGTGGTTCTACACTTGCACTTATGGATGCAGGTGTTCCTATTAAATCACCAGTTGCAGGAATTTCAACAGGATTGTTTACTGAAGATGGAGATACTAGTAATTATGTAATGGTAACTGATATTCAAGGAATAGAAGACTTCTATGGGGATATGGATTTCAAGGTGGCAGGAACTAAAAAAGGAATAACTGCTATACAAGTAGATATAAAAGTGGATGGTCTAACATATGAAATAATAGAAGAAGCATTTGTTAAAACAAATACAGCAAGACAATATATATTAGACGAGATAATGTTAAAATGCATGAAAGAACCTAGAAAAGAAGTATCTGAATATGCACCTAAAATTCTAACAATGAAGATTGATCCAGATAAAATAAGAGATGTAATAGGTTCTGGTGGTAAAGTAATTACTAAAATTATTGAAGAAACAGGCGTAAAAATAGACATAGAAGATAATGGAGAGGTATTTATTTACGGTACAGATAAAGAAATGATGAATAAGGCTTTTGATATTATAGTAGGACTTACTAAAGATGTAGAAAAAAATGAAGTATACATGGGTAAAGTAACAAAGATATTCCCGTTTGGAGCACTTGTTGAAGTATTACCAGGTAAAGAAGGAATGTTACATATCTCAAAAATATCATCAGAAAGAGTAGAAAAAGTAGAAGATGTTTTAAGTATCGGTCAAGATGTATTAGTAAAAGTAATCGATATTGATAAGGAACAAGGCAAATTTAGTTTATCAGCAAAAGACGCATTAAATTAAAGGTGGTAGAAATTATATATGAAAGTATATGCATTCGTAGGGCCAAGTGGGACCCGGGAAAAGTCATCATGCACAAGAAGTAGCACAGGACAACAATATTAATTATATAATTGATGATGGATTACTTATTTATAAAAATAAAGTTATAGCAGGAAAATCTGCAAAAACAGAACCAACTAAAATTGGTTCTGTTAAAGCTGCTATATTTAATGATGAAACACGTTGTGAACTTATGAAAAAGGCATTAAATAGTAGTAAACCAGATAAAATATTGGTTTTAGGTACATCAGATGGTATGGTACAAAAAATAACAAATAATTTAGGAATGCCTAAAATTATAAATACAATATATATTCAAGAAATAGCTACAGAAGAAGAAATGAATGAGGCTAAAAGAGTAAGAATACAAGAAGGCAAACATGTTGTTCCAGTTCCAACTTTAGAAATTAAAGAACAATTTTCGGGATATTTTTTAGATCCACTAAAAATATTTGAAAAGAAGAACAAGGTGTTTCATGAAAAGAGTATTATACGTCCAACATTTAGTTATTTAGGTAATTTCTATATATCTGATAAAGTAATAAAAGACGTAGTATTTCATGCTACAAACGATATAGAAGGGATGTCAAAGCTTCTTAAAATAAACATACAAAAGTTTGTAGATGGAATAAACTTGTTTTTAGACATAAATGTAACATATGGGTATAACATACCTAGAGTGACCAAGATACTCCAAACAGCTATTACTAAGGAAGTGGTTAATGCTACAGGTATAAATATTTTTAGTATTAATGTAAGAGTTAAAGGTATAGATATCAAAAATAAATAATTTAAAAGGAAACATTGATTTTGTAAAAGC
>JAQUBQ010000003.1 GCA_028686615.1 Clostridia bacterium
TCCTGATTTTCTAAAAAACATTTTTGTATTATATATTTTAGAAAAACATATACAATCTACAACAAAATATATTATAGCAGTTATAAAAAAAACAATAATCAAATTAACACCCCGCCTAAATATAACATCTTATAAAAGTAACAACTAGAGTTTTTTCATTTTCTATCAAATCTAGACTTGAAATTTTAATTCTACATTTTTTATGTTTTATATCTTTAAAAGCCACTACTTATGATTGACTTTTTTATACATTTCATGTAACATGAAATATATAAATTAACAAATACAAAGGAAAATATGAGGGGATAATATGGTAAACAAAAACACAATCATTGCTATTATATTAATTGTAATAGCATTAGGACTAATACTTCTGGGGGTCTTTATGGCATTAAATGGTTCCATTAACGAAGACACCTCTGAATTTGCAGATAAGTTATATGTCGTTGAATTTAATGGCAAATATGGAGTTATGAATGCAAAAGGTAAAATCATTGCTCAAGCAGCATTTGATAAAATTGGAAGAGTAAATGATACTTTATATCTAAAATCAGAAACATCTAGTCTTTTATATGATTTGAAAACTAATAAAACAATAGACTTAGAAGGCTTAGAAACCAACTTTTCATATGTTAAAGGACAGGATGGCTTTGAAGATAAATATATATTAAGTTATGGAGAGTCTGATGCTAACTCAATTTATAGAATTATAGATTCGGAAGGTAAAAGAGTATCAGATAATGATTTCTCTTCAATATCTGCAGCATATAAATACTTAAATATTGTAAATGCCGATAATTTTGTTCCTTTAGATTCAAAAAACAGTTCTATTGGCTCTTACAATGTAAAAAGTACTTTATCATATCCTACTGTAGATGGTAAAACTCAATATATTGTTTCTAACTCAGATTCAACAAGTATTAATAACAAATATGGAATTGTTGATGAAAATAATAAACAAATAGTTGAACTAACATTTGACAGCATAGAACAAGTTAAAGACTCTAGTAGAGCATGTTTAGCTAAAAGAGGTGATTCACACTATGTAATACTATATAATGGAACTATAATAGAAACAGAAGAAGGATTTGAATTTGATTATGTAGAAGATAGCTATATAGTACAAAAAAGAGGACAAACAGCGAACAAAATATATAATCTTGATGGAGATGTTGTAATAGATCAGATATTTACTTATCCAGCAAAAATTGTTACTCTAAATGCAGCTTCAACAAAGTATTTGCTAATGTTAAATGAAAAAACTCAAATATGGCATATGTATGATTTAAATACAACTAAAAAAATAGATACAACATTTAGTAACCTTATAGTTGATTATCTATATGATAAAGATCCTAATGTTATAAACACTTCATTGATATATAAAACTAATGCTTTAATAGGTGTTGATATAGAAACATTTAGAACATTCCAAATAAAAATAGAGAACAATGTGATTGCTCCCCTAGAATCAGGCTTGATTTTAAGTGTTAGTGATACGCAAACTACAAATTAGTTATATTAAGATTAAATAACCACCAGAACAACTGGCGGTTATTTAATCTTTGGAAAAGAATATTAGCTGTATAATAAATGGTGGGGTTACAAGGGGTAATCCTAACATTTTAATAATATTATTTCTTTGCAATTTTTTATGCAAAAAAATGTTGAAATATGATTTTACTTATACCCCAACATTTATTATATAACCGTTTTACTAAATTGGAGCTGAAGGTCAGAATTGAACTGACGACCTGCGGTTTACAAGACCGCTGCTCTACCAGCTGAGCTACTCCAGCATATATGGTGACCCGTAGGAGAGTCGAACTCCTCACTTCGCCGTGAAAGGGCGATGTCTTAACCGATTGACCAACGGGCCAACATTTGAAGTTTTACTATTCATTCATGAATAGTTTGGTGAGCCATCCGCGATTCGAACGCGGGACAACTTGATTAAAAGTCAAGTGCTCTACCTACTGAGCTAATGGCCCTCAAATGTTTTGCCTTATTAGTTTACAATACTTGCCCCTATATGTCAAGCATTTTATTACAAATTATTTATTTTCTAATAATTATATGCATAAATTTGTTGATTCCTTTTTAAGCTCTAGTTTTTTGTTGTTTTTTTATATGATATATGTTAATATTTTCTTAACACACATTATATTTAAGGGAGAGAAAATGAAAAAAATTATAAATTATTTAAAAGAAAAAGATACTTTAACAATAAACATATTAATTGTTATAATTATTATATTATCTATTATTGGAACAATTATATATATTAACAATAGAAGGGCTGACATACAAAATGATCATTATAAAACAATAAGCGTTAAAAATCCTAAAGATATTGAAATTGAAATTCCACCAGGAGCTACCCTTTCAGAAATAGCAAACATTATATACAAGGCAGATATAATTAAATATCCTAAAAAATTTATATCTTTTGCCAAATCAGAAGGAAATAGTGCTAAGTATCAACATGGAATTTTCACTTTAAACATCAACATGTCTTATGAGGACATCAGCAAAAAGTTACAACAACCGGGCGGAGTACCTAATTCTATTAAAATCACAATACCTGAAGGTTATGAATTAAGACAAATAATAGATCTATACGTGCAAAAAGGACTTGGAAGTAAAGAAGGTTTTGAAAATGCAATTATAAATGGAAACTATAAGTATTGGTTTTTAGAAGGCCTTAAAAAAAATCCTATTTATTTAGAAGGTTATTTGTTTCCTGCTACTTACTCTTTCTTAAAAGATTCTACTGAAGAAACCATCTTAAAAACAATGCTAGATAAATTTAATACTACATTTACCAATAACATGAAAATTAGATGCAATGAATTAGGTATGACCGTACATGAAGTGCTAACTCTAGCTTCAATTGTTGAAAGAGAAGCTGCTAATGATTCAGAAAGAGATATTGTTGCTTCTGTGTTTTATAATAGGCTAAATAGTAAAACATATCCTTATCTTGAATCTTGTGCAACTGTTCAATATATATTAAAAGAAAGAAAACCTGTCCTTTCTATAGCTGATACCCAAATTAATAGTCCGTATAACACATATAAAAATGCAGGCTTACCCCCAAACCCTATAGCTTCTCCAGGTGTTGAATCTATAAATGCTACTTTATATCCTGCAAATACCGATTATTTATTTTTTGTATTAGGTAATGATGGCAAACATATATTTAGTAAAACATATGACCAACATCAAGCTGCAATAGCTAAAATAAGAGGAAATTAATCCTCTTATTTTATTTTGCTATATAATTTGCCACTTTAACAAATTCTTCTACGCTTAGTTCTTCTGCTCTGGCATTTTCTTTTATACCATTTGATTCTAAGATTTTATTAATTTCTTCTTTTGTAAGTCCTAAAAAGTTTGTACTCTCTAGAGAATTAGTGAGTTTTTTTCTTCTTTTAGAAAAAGCTGCTTTTACAAATTTAAAAAATATTTCTTTGTTTATTACGTTGTGTTTCTTTTCTATTTTAATAAAAGTAACTGAAGATGTTACGTTTGGTTGTGGCAAAAACGCCGAGTTTGGTACGTCAAAAGCTTTTGTAGCTGTTCCATAATAGTCTATATTAACTGTTAATATCCCATAGTCTTTACTTCTACTCTTTGATATCATTCTTTCTGCAACTTCCTTTTGTACCATAACTGTCATACTTTCAGTACAATCACTCCATTCTTCTAATATTTTAAATAAAATAGGTGTTGTAATATAATAAGGCAAATTAGCAACAATCTTAATTTTTTCATTGCTTTTTATATGATCTTTTATATCTACTTTTAAAATATCCTTTTTTACTAGTTCTAAGTTACTTTCTTTTGCAAATCTAGTTTCTAATACTTTTATCATATCTTCATCTATTTCAAATGCTATTACCCTTTTTGCTTTTTTGATAAGTTTTTCTGTTAAGTTACCTAAGCCTGGTCCTATTTCAACAATTGTATCTTCCTTACTAATATTAGGGATGGCCGCTATATCTTCTAATATATCATTATCTATTAAAAAGTTTTGACCATACTTTTTTTTAGCTCTTAGATCATTACTTTTAAGCCACCTTAATGTTTCTTCTTTTACCTTCATTTTATTTAATCTCCTTTAAAATAAAAGGCATTATGAATTTCATAACACCTACATATTTATATTTAAAATTATAATCCACCATTTGCTATAAGTTTATCTCTATTTGCTAAAACTTTCTTACCGTAATACCAAGATTCTGAATTATTGCCATTACTTAAGTATTTCTTGTAACTTCCGTCTCCTCTATTATATGAGTTTAATGCGTGTAGTTCTAATGTTCTACCACTTGCTGAGCTTCCCCAAGATTTAAAATATCTTGCTAAAAAGAATGCACCCGCTTGTATGTTTTGGTATGGTTCTAAAAAGCTTTTAACTCCTAGTTTTCTTGTTAAGTATGCATGATTCCCTATATTAATTTGACAAAGACCATAGTCATTTGTTTTACTAATCTTTCCTGGTTGAAATCCACTTTCTGTATACATCATTGCTAAAAATATCTCGTATGGTACTCCATACTTTTTACACATATTATATGCATAAATTTGTTGTTCTTTTGGTAACTTTATATTATACTGTTTGAATCCTTCTTTTGTTACTAGGTCATTCGCATTAACTCTGCTTGTATCTCCTCTAGATACAACCGGTATTGCTGTTCCCACATCTATAACCTTTTTAACAGGTTCTTTAGATATTTCTTCGCTAATTAAGGTTCTTGCAATTTCCTTCTCATTTTCATAAGTAATAACAAACTTTTCTATCTTTTCGCCTTTTGCACCTTGTTGTATGATTTTGTTAGTACCTCTATTCATTGAAGCATTACTTTTTTGTTCTGTTTCATAATCAATATATCTTATTTCTTCAACTACTTTTTCTATTATGTTGTTTTTAGCTAGTTCATAATATTCATTAAAATCTAAATATGCTACTTCATCTTGTTCTGAATAAATTTTGATAGTCATATTATCTTTCAAACGATTTTCTATACCCGGTGTCACGATTGCTTTTTCATCTATATGAATTTTGTTTTGCATTAAAAAACCTTCAACTGTGTTTGACATTGTTTTTATATGTTCAACTTTTCCATAATAGTCCACCACTATATCTTTTGTTTGAAATTTAACTACCACTAGCCCTAATGTAACAAACATTAATATACATGTAAGCATCACAAAGATTTTTCTTATCATGTATACCTTATCTTCGTTCACTAAAATTCCTCCTTCCGATAAAATCGGATATACATATTATACTATATTTTTCTAGCACTTGTCAACTTTAGCTTTCATTTATCTCTTTCTATTTTATTTTTTTATAAACAAATTTCCCTATTTTCGGGTATTTATACCTGTATATTATATTTATATGTTATTTGTCCTACTTTATTACAATGGATTATTATATTAGTTTTTCTTAATTCCTTTGTTAAAAGATCTCTATTTCGGTTACTATTATTAACTTCAAATATCACCCTATCTATTGTATTTAAATACTTTTAATGTTAAAATATATGTATGATTCAAGTTATTTAAGGAGGTATTTATATGGGTTGGATTATTTTAATAATAGTAGTTGTATTAATTCTTTTTGTTATAGGAATATACAACAATCTTGTATCGTTAAAAATGAGAGTAAAAAACGCATGGGCACAAATAGAGACTCAATTAAAAAGAAGATTTGATTTAGTTCCAAATCTAGTTGAAACCGTAAAAGGTTACGCAAAACACGAAAGTGAAACATTAGAAAAGGTTATTGAAGCAAGAAATAAGTATGTTTCTGGTGGTTCTCCAACAGATGCGGCTACTGCAAGTAATGAACTTTCATCTTCGCTAAAATCTCTTTTTGCATTATCAGAAGCATATCCAGATTTAAAAGCGAATGAAAATTTTCTAGCATTGCAAACAGAACTTTCAGGAACTGAAGATAAAATTGCTTATTCAAGACAATTTTATAATGACACCGTTCAACGCTATAATCATGCAATAATGGTGTTCCCTAATGTTTTATTTGCTAGGATGTTCAATTTTAGTGAAGAAACATTCTTCGAAACTAGTAGTCAGGAAGAAAGAGAAGCTGTAAAAGTTCAATTTTAGAAATAAAGGAGATTTTATATGATTTTAGAAGAAGTAAGAAAAAACAAAGTTTCATCCTTTATCATTATTTCAGTATTTATTATTGTTATCATGTTAGGTGTGTACTCAATTTGTATGTATTATGATTTAGGTGCACTTTCAATTGTTTTTGCTCTTGCTTTTTCTATAATTCCAGCCTTGATATCATATTATAACTGTGACAAGCTTGTTCTTAAACTTAATGGCGCTAGGCCTGCTACAAAAGAACAAGATTTACTAATCGACAGTTTGTTAGAAGGTTTGTGTATAGCTTCTGGATTACCAAAACCAAAGTTGTATATAATTGAGGATTCTGCAATGAATGCTTTTGCAACAGGCAGAAATCCAGAAACCGCCGTAATATGTTTAACTACTGGAATTATAGAAAGGTTGGACAAGTATGAACTTGAAGGCGTCATAGCTCACGAGCTTGCACATATTAAAAATCACGACATTTTACTTTTTACTGTAGTTTCAGTTTTTGTTGGCTTGGTTGTTATTCTATCAGATTTTTTTACTAGAATAGCATTTAGAGGTAGTTCAAGAAAAAGAAATAACAATAAAAACGGGGGTATTATCGCTTTAGTTGCTATAATTTTTATAATACTTTCTCCTATCTTTGCTACTTTAATGCAACTTATGCTATCTAGAAAACGTGAATACTTAGCAGATTCTACTGCCATTGAATTCACTAGAAATCCTGATGGTCTTATAAATGCATTGAGAAAAATTTCAAACGATTTTAATCCTCTGGAAACAGCAAGCAAATCTACTGCTCATATGTATATAGTAAATCCTTTTAAAGAAAAGAGACAAGTTACAAGAGATAACTTAATGTCAACGCATCCAGCAATAGAAAACAGAATTGACAAATTAATTAATATACAATAATTTAGGAGGAAAAACATATGGGAAGAGGCTTTAAAATATGTAAAGGATATGACAACAAAGGTATAAACCTACCTAAAAGGCAAACAGAAAACTCTGCTGCATACGATATAGAAAGTGCAGAAGAAATTGTAGTGCCTTCACTTTTTAACGATATAGTTAATGGTGTTAATAAAACAGATTTTAAACCCACATTAATTAAGACTGGGATAAAGGCTTATTTTGAAGCGGATGAAACATTACTTATATTTAATCGTTCTAGCCGGTCCAATCAAGAGAAACCTTGTTCTTGCAAACAGTGTTGGGGTTATTGATAGTGATTATTATTCTAATAAATTAAATGATGGTGAAATTTTAGTTTGTATGTATAATTTTTCTAAGAATGATTTAATTATTCGAAAAGGAGAAAGAATTGCTCAAGGTATGTTTCAAAAAGTATTAATAACAGATGATGACATTTCATCTGGATTAAGAAATGGTGGCTTTGGTAGTACAAATTAAACAACAAATTAGTTTCATATAAGTCTTTTACATTAATAAATATACGAAGAGAAAGTACAGTTAAACAGTACTTTCTCTTTAATATTATGTGTCCATTGGGATATATTTTAAGTTGAAAACAAGATTTAATATTTAGGTACCTAATTATCTTGTTGATATTTTAAAAACCATTATCTATATCAACCCCCTCTCATCTTTACATTTACATTTTATATTACAATTATGAATTTCATATGAACATAAAGTGTATATTTGGTAATAATAATTACTTATACTTGATCTAACTCAAAGTAAAAGGCTACTCCTTCTTCTCTATTATGTACTCCAAATCTATTCTTATGTTTAGTCATTACTGCTTTTACAAATGCTAAGCCTATTCCAGAACCACCACTTTGTCTACTCCTTGATTTGTCTAATTTATAGAATCTGTCCCATAACCTTTTTATTTTTTCTTGGCTAATCGTATCTCCAGAATTGTATACTGTAACTCTAGTCTTTCCCTTATCAACATTTTCCACAGTAACTTCTATTATATTTTTTTCATTAACATGTTTAATAGCATTTATTAAATAATTGGTTATCACCTGTTCTATCATAAACTCATCAGCAATAACTTCTGGATTAGGATTGTTTTTTAATACCAAGTTAATATTAACACCTTCCGATATTAAATTTTTCTTTTTTATAACTTCTTTAGCAAGTTTTACTATATTAAAGGTTTGCATGTTGGGTTCTTCTGCTCCATATTCAATTTTTGATAACGTTAATAATTGTTGTACTAATTTATCCATTTTATTGGCTTCGTCAAGTATTACTTCACAATAATACTTTTTATCTTCTTTGCCTTCAACAATATTTTCCACAAGACCTTCTGCATATCCTTGTATAAGTGATATGGGTGTTTTTAATTCATGAGACACATCTGCTAAAAATTCTTTTCTCATTTCATCTACTCTAGACTTTTTTTCAATATCCTTTTCTAATTCAATATTTACTTCCTTTAAATCGTTTATTGTTGTTTCTAATTTCTCAGAAAGTTTGTTTATATTTTTACCTAGCATGCCAATTTCATCTTTTGTATTACTTAAGTATTTTTTACTAAAATCTAAGTTTGCCATACTTTCTGATATACTACTAAGTTCTTCTATTGGTCTTGTAAACTCTTGTGATACAACAAATGCTATTGCTCCCCCCACTATTATTGTAATAGTTCCTACAATAAGAAGAAACTCATTAGATACTTTCGCACTTTCTTCAATTGGTTCAACAGACGATCTTAGAATCAAAACATTACCATCCTTTAAGATTCCTCTTAAAATTATAAATTCGGTATTTAGTCTGTTTGATTCATACAGATCTATAATATAACTGTCTGTTTTATCTAATTCTTCTTTTAATGTGTAGTTCACTAATGATTCTACTTGTGTAGTAATTTTAGGTAAATCCAAGATATTCATAGTCAATATGCTTTCTGTTCTAACAATAACATCTTTACTTCTAAGTTCTAATGGATTTCCTGAATTGTATATAACTCTTCCGTGAATTATTTATTATTGTTATATTTATGTTTTTATTTTCAAATAACCCTTCTAATTCTTTTAACAATTCTTCATTTTCAACATCGGCTTCGCTTTTATAATGTCTATTTATCTTTTTGTAATTATCAATAAGTTGTTCTTTTTTATCTCCAATATAATAGTCATACAATATAAAATTATTGAGTATTATATATATTAATATTATGCATATTATTGTTCCTGATATAAACATGAAGAGTTTTTTCTTTAACGGTCTTTTTATTTCATTCATTTTGGTTCAGCTCCAAACTTATATCCTACTCCTCTTATAGTTTGTATTAAGATCCCCTTTTTCCCCAGCTTTTTCCTTATCTTTTTTATATGACTATCAATGGTCCTTGTTTCACCATAATAATCATACTCCCAAACATCACTAATAATTTTATCTCTTGATAAGGCTATGTTTTTATTTAGTATTAAATACTTTAACAGTTCGTACTCCATTAAGGTAAAATCAACATTCTTTTCATCTATAATTACAGTCCTAGCTTTTGTATTAATAAATATCCCTTCATGCTCGAGGCTAATATCTTCCTCCTTTTTGGTTCTTTTTAATAGAGCTTCAACCCTTGCTACTAAAACTTTAGGGCTAAAAGGTTTTGATATGTATTGATCTACCCCTAGTTCGTAACCAAACAGTTCATCATGTTCCTCTCCTCTTGCAGTAATCATAATAACTGGTACTTTAGACATCTTTCTTATTTCCCTTAAAGTGCTCCACCCATCCATATTAGGCATCATAACATCAAGTAGAATCATATCTATTTCTTTATTCTTTTCTTCAAATATATTTACAGCTTTTTTCCCATCCTCTGCTTCTATAACCACAAAACCTTTTTGTCCTAAAAAGTCCTTAAGTAGCTTTCTTATTCTTGCTTCATCATCAACTACTAATATTTTTGCACCTGACATATTTTGCCCTCCTTTCTATTTTTATCTATCTATATTATATACTTCCCTTTTAATCTTGTCTACTTTCAATTTTTGTTTTATACTTTAAGGTAACTTTACTTTATCATATAACTTATATAAGTGTACCTTTGCTTTATGTCTTTTTTGAATTAAACAAGTGAATAGCCTGTGAATTAAGTCCTTCTCACTTGTTTTACCTGCTATCATTTCTTTATTAATATTATCTTCTAACTTTCTATTTACGAGTTTTTGTTAAACTATAATAAGCATATTTTGTCCTATTGTTTCAAAAAGTTTCCTAAAGCATTTATTTCTATTATTGTAAGTCCCCTAGGCATTGTAATTGTTAACGTTGTAGATAATAATAAAATCCCTTCTGTTCTTTAGAATTAAACCAATCCGTAAAGTCCATAAAAAAAACTCACATATCCTTATTATTTAAGTACATGTGAAGTTCTAATTATATATTTTATTTTCTACTTTCTCTCAACCTTTGTGTTGGATCCAATATTTTTTTTCTAAGTCTAATATGATTTGGAGTTATCTCTACTAATTCATCATCACCAATAAATTCAATTGCTTGTTCTAATGATAATATCTTATGTGGGACAAGTTTTAGTGAATCATCACTTCCCGAAGCCCTCATATTTGTAAGGTTCTTTTCTTTACAAACATTTACTACCATATCTTCACTTCTTGAATTTTCTCCAACAATCATTCCGACATATACTTCTTCTCCTGCACCAATTAATAAAGTGGCTCTTTCTTGTGCATTGTATAGTCCATATGCTGTTGATTTACCTTTTTCATGTGCTATTATTACTCCTCTTGTTCTAGTAACAAGTTCTCCTTTATCCTTTTCATATCCGGCAAATATATGGTTCATTACACCAGTACCTTTGGTATCTGTCATAAACTCCCCTCTATAGCCTATTAGGCCTCTTGCCGGGATTTTAAATTCTAATCTAGTATAGCCTACTTGTGATGGAGATGATGACATGTTTATCATTTCACCTTTTCTATTACCTATCTTTTCCATTACATTTCCAATATATTCTTCTGGAACATCTATTGTTGCAATTTCCATTGGTTCACATTTTACTCCGTCTATTATCTTATGAACTACTTCTGGTTTTGAAACCATTACTTCAAATCCTTCTCTTCTCATGTTTTCGATAAGAATAGATAAGTGTAGTTCTCCTCTACCAAAGACCTTAAATGAATCTGAACTATTAGTTTCTTCTACTCTTAGTGATACATTTGTTTCTAGTTCCTTAAATAGCCTTTCCCTTAAATGTCTTGAAGTAATAAACTTTCCATCTTTTCCTGCAAAAGGACCATTATTTACAATGAATGTCATTGAAACAGTAGGTTCATCTATGTCTATAAAATCAACTGCCACAGGGTTATTAATGTCTGCAATTGTTTCACCTATATTTATGCTTTCAAGTCCAGTTACTGCTACTATGTCCCCACAAACCGCACTGTCTACTTCAATCCTTTTAAGTCCTGCATATGTACATAGTTTTCCAATTTTTATATTTTTAATTTCACCATCTTTTTTACAAAGTGCTACTTGATCTCCTTTGTTTATTACCCCATTTTCTATTTTACCAATACCTATTCTTCCTGTATATTCATCATAGTCTATGTTTGAAATAAGTAATTGAAGAGGTGAGTTCTCATTTCCTTTTGGTTCTGGAACAACATCGATTATAGTTTCAAATAACGGTCTCATATCAATGCTTTCATCTGACAATAATTTCTTAGCAAATCTATTTTTACCTGATGCATATATAACTTTGAAATCAAGTTGTTCATCAGTTGCATTTAATTCCATAAATAATTCTAATACTTCATCTTCTACTTCCTCTGCCCTGGCTCCTGGTCTATCTATCTTGTTTATTACTACTATTGGTATTAAATCTAAATCTAATGCCTTACTTAAAACAAACCTTGTTTGAGGCATTGGTCCGTCAAATGCGTCCACTACAAGTATTACTCCATCTACCATTTTAAGTACTCGTTCTACTTCTCCCCCAAAATCCGCATGCCCTGGTGTATCAACTATATTTATTTTAATATCATTATATTTTATGGCTGTGTTTTTAGAAAGTATTGTTATTCCTCTTTCCTTTTCTATGTCCCCTGAATCCATTACTCTATCTGATATTTGTTCATTTTCCCTAAATATTCCGCTTTCTTTTAAAAGACTATCTACTAATGTTGTTTTACCATGATCTACATGTGCTATTATTGCTACATTTCTTATGTTTTTCACTTTATTTCCCCATTTCTTATTTTTAAAAATTAATAACTCATTAATTATATTATATATTCTCATGGTTGTCAATGTTTAGACTGTTTAGTTTTACATAAAATATATTCTTTATTTCTCTTGCGACATGTTTCATAAAGTACACTGTTTTTTATATACATAATAGTTTTTAAAGTAGCTGTAAAACTGAAGATAATATAACAAGTCTAAGCAATAAAAAGCAATTAAAAAATCTGATTACAACAGCTAATATGCTTTAGATTTTATAGTATTTTTACTATCCCTTTTGCTCTTGTTAATATTAGAACTCTTTGGAGTTATCTAAAAACCAAACAATTTTACTTGTTAATAAAATAAAAAATAATTATAAAAGAGTGTATAAACTTCCACTCTTTTAGACTTTTTCATATATTAATTATTTTAAACTGTTCATAAACTTATTCCGTATACATAGCTATAGCCTTTATTATTTTTGGAGAATCATTATTTGCTTCTTTAATTAAACATCCTATAACATTTATTTCACCTGTTATTCTTGATAATATTTGTATGTTATTGTCCATCCTATTATATTCAAACCAAATGTATGTACCATTTACTTCAATAAACTGTTCTGTAAAATCTGAAGACAGTTGCATATAGTTTATTTTACCATATTCAATATGAATTCCTGGACATTTAATTTTTTTACACCTGAGATTTTCTATTAACTTATGATAAAACCTTCTATTATATATTTCTTTAACATCTTGCATATTAGAAAAATCACTTATTCTGGTTATACTTGTACTACCATTACTTCTTGCTCCCATTTTGATTCTCTGATCTTCATTTTCTTTACATATTTTACCTTCTGGTTCTACAAATATTCCATCTTCTTGAAATATAGTTCTTGCATCAATATGATCTATTTCATCAAGTTCTATATCTAAATCTATAAATTGTGAATATATCTCTTTAACCAAATCTACATCTCTATATAGATAATATCTCATAACTTACTCCCCTATATTATCTATCTTATGTGTTATATCTTTTTTTATTTTATTACAAAATAATCATCTTTTATTTTACTGTATGAAAGCCTTTTTTGATTATTAGTTTTGTAATTGTTAAAGTTCATGTTGTATAATGATTCTACTAGGTTTTTAGGAACATTCGATACTCCTATTGATCTAATTTCAAGAACCTTGTTTCTTGATTGCTTTGCTACAATTTGTCTTAATTTATAATCAAAATTTTCAAAATGATCAATTGTATAATTATTATAATTGTAATAATTGTACTTTATACTATTACATTCAGGAAGTTTTTCTTTATGATCAATTGTATGTGTTTTTAAAATTTCTTTATCTGTAATATTAAAATAAGAATGTATTATTAAACTATTATCCCCAGAATCTTTTGAAAGCGCCTTTGCCGAAGTAACATCTACGTTATAATACTCTCCATCTATTTTAACCTTGCACCAAGCATGAGCTATTCCTTCCGTTATTCCTGTAACAAAAACACTTTCAATCCCCAGTTTGTCTAATATTATTTGATATGCTTTTGTTATTCCATCGCAAACTGCTGATTCCTCAACTAAAGCTCCGTATGAAGTGTGTTTTATGTTTGGAATTTTTTCAAGTTCTCCTGCATTAAAGTAGCTTACATTTGCTGCTAATATATCGTGTGACTTTAATTCTTTATCATACTCTCCTGTCGCTCCACCAACCAAAGTTACTATCTCATTTAAATTTTTTTCCATTTCTAACTCTAATATTTTTAATCTTCTTTTTGTATTCATCATATATTTTGGTTTAAGATTTATAACCTTACTGACTAAAAGATCTATCATTCCTATTTCATATTGTTCTTCAACATAAAAAACTTCAGGATGATCTGCAAGAAAACATTCTATTGCAATTGCTATATCTGACTTATATTTTTCATATTCTTTTTCTTTTGTTACATCAATCAATATTGTCTTCTCTAAGTTCGAGATTCCTTTCGCTATTTTTGTATAATATTGTTTTTGTCTTTCGTTTAACTTTTCATAAAAATATTTAGAATTTTTAATTTTCATATTGTTGGTCTCTATATCATCAACATTAACTTGTTCTATTAAGATTTTTTCTATTGTATCTTCTCTTGTAATATAATAGCCCACTAAAAATATAATTACAATTAAAATAATAGATGTTACTAGTTTTTTCATATTACCTCCATATTCTTCTGATTATTATCTTCTCCAATTATATTATATGCATATGTGTTTTTCAAGTATGCAATTATATATATATATATTAGAAAACATTAGATAATATTAATATTTTTATATAAAGTGTTATATAATACCGCCTATAAAATAAGGCTTACAAAAAAATTGATTTTACCTCTTGTAACCTCCAACATTTATTACATAGCCCTTTAAAAAGCACCCCTTTCTTTACGTGGTAGTATTGCTAAAAGCTTTTACATTACCACACCGGGGTACCCTCCAGGATTAAAATTAAGCCACATAAGGACTTGATTTTCATCCTGCTTCCATTCCTTTTATTTTATTGTTCTTCTTTACTATTACTCAAGTAACTAGTTTAATAAAAACAATGTTAAATAGCTACTTTATATAAGCCACAACACGAAAACCGGCACTGCTGAAAACGTTCGACGGACCGTTGCTGTTACGGCTACTGACTGGGTAGCTAGTAGCACTACTGACGAAACTACCCCCACGATTAACACGGCCATCAGAACTGAAGACTTCTATAGTCCATTCCCTAACATTTCCTGCTAAATCATATATATTTTTCTCCTGATAAGTGGCGTCTGCTCCTGCTTTTTTTATTCCTCCACTATAGTTACCATATGCTGAACTATCTTGTAGATTTATTCCACTATTTTTATACCATCTCATTATTGCATCCCATTGTACTCCATATATTAAATGGCTTACTACTCCTCTTGTGTTACTTGGCTTGTTTGGATATATACTTCTTGCAACCTTTACTGCCCCATTTGCACTATCATTTCCTTGATATCCATCATATGCTTCTTTTGCTGATGTTCCTCCCCATGGGATATAATTCCATACCTCTATTCCCTGTTTTATTTGAGGTATATTAGTTCCATCTGCTAAAGCTAATGTCGAAGCTGATGGCTTTGTCATTCCTTCTGCTATTCCTGCTTCATATCTTCCTACGTAAAACCCTTTATATTTCTGCACACTTGCGTACATCTTTTCTACTTCTCTATCTTTTCCAGCCTCAGGTACTATTTCTTTGTAATTTGTATCTAATGTTGTATTGTTCTTAAAATCATACCTTATAAATTCACTAAAGTTTTCTACTGGCACCCAGACAAATTGATTACCTTTTAAAAAATCTTCTGCATTTGTTTTATGTGATGTTCCTTGTCCTTCATCTTCTACATTATCTGATATTACTAAACCTTCTGCTTTTGTTCCTCCTACGTGAAAGAATCCTTCTGGAATTACTACTCCGTCTACTATTGTTCTTTTGAATAAGTTACCTTTTCCATCTATTACATTGTCAATTTCATCTTCTTTAAATCCTGCTTCCTTTAGTTTATCTTCAACGTGTTTTCTTAAAGTTATTTCTTCTTTTTCAGTATCTGACATAAGTTCATATTCCGCATTTGCTAGCATTGCTACTTGTTTTGCATTTGATATATTACTCTTTGTTGTTGCTTCATTTGCTCTGTCTACAACATTACTACTATTTAATGATAGTATTATTGCTCCTGCTAATATGATCATTACTATTATTGTGATGACAAGTACTATTAAAGATATTCCTTTTCCTTTATTTGTTTTCATATGTTATTTTCCTCCTACTTTTACAATTTATTACATATTATCTTATATTTAAATCTTTTTCAACTACATTTTTGTTAATTGTTTATTACAGTTGTGTGTCATACCTCACTAAGTGTGTGCGAAATGTGTTTTCATACACGATTAGTTATAAATCTTGTAATTATATAGTGTATTATTTTGAATTAATTTTAAATTGAGTTAAAAAATGAGGCGTAAGTAATTTTCATTACTTATACCCCAACATTTGATTTTGAGCCAATTTGATATTGAGCCGCTTTTATTCTACAACCATATCTGAAGTTAATAGAAGTTTTGAATCCGTGATATAATCTTCTTCTTTTTTCTCTTCTTCAACAATCATGTTTTTGTAATCTACTACTCCTGTTCCAGCAGGTATTAATCTACCGATTATTACGTTTTCCTTAAGCCCTAACAATTTGTCTGTCTTTCCTTTTATTGCTGCATCTGTAAGAACTCTAGCTGTTTCCTGGAATGATGCTGCTGATAAGAATGATTCTGTAAGTAATGCTACTTTTGTTATTCCTAACAGCTCTCTAGAACCTTTTGCTTCTTTTTTTCCGGTTTCCTTTGCTGTTTTATTTGCTCTTTTAAACTTATTAATATCTACTATTGATCCTTCTATTAAATCTGTTTCTCCTGCTTCTGTTACCTTTATTTTTCTAAGCATTTGTTTTGCCACAATTTCTATATGCTTATCATTAATGTGAACTCCTTGAGTTCTATAAACTTTTTGCACTTCTTCTGTAAGGTAATTATGAACAGCTTCTTCTCCTTTAATACGAATTATATCATGTGGGTTTAATGATCCTTCTGTTATTCTATCTCCTGCCTCAAGCAAATCTCCATCTTTTACTGAAACCCTTATTCCAAACGGTACAATATAAGTTTCTGACTGTTTATCTTCAGATGTAACAGTAACTGTTTTGTTAGTTTCATTGTCTCCTAACTTTACGGTTCCTGGTAATTCTGTAATCATAGCAACACCTTTTGGTTTTCTTGCTTCAAATAATTCTTCAACTCTAGGAAGTCCTTGTGTAATGTCTCCTCCTGCAACTCCTCCAGTATGGAACGTTCTCATTGTAAGCTGAGTACCTGGTTCACCTATTGATTGTGCAGCAATGATTCCCACTGCCTCACCTACAGTTATAGGTTCACCTGTTGCTAAGTTTCTACCATAGCATTTACTACATACTCCTCTTCCAAGTTCACATGTTAGAACAGATCTAACTTTTACTCTTTCTTCTCCTGCATTTATAATCTTTTCTGCTACTTCTGCTGTAATATATGTGTTTTTACTTACTATAATGTTCCCTTTTTTATCTTTAATTTCTTCTGCAGAAAATCTTCCTTCTATTCTTTCATCTAGTTTTTCAATTGGTTCTGAACTTTCATATATTGTCTCAACATTAATTCCGTTTTCTGTTCCACAATCCTCTTCCATTACTATAACATCTTGGTTAACATCTACCAATCTTCTTGTTAGATATCCAGAATCTGCAGTTCTAAGAGCTGTATCTGTTAAGCCTTTTCTTGCTCCGTGTGTAGATATAAAGTATTCAAGAACATCTAGTCCATCCTTAAAGCTAGAACGAATTGGTATTTCAACTGTCTCTCCTGAAGTATTGGCCATAAGCCCACGAATACCACCAAGTTGCCTAATCTGTGTTGGGTTACCCCTTGCTCCCGTATGTGCCATCATAAACACTGGGTTTAAGATGTTTTTATTGTTCATTATAGCTGTTTGAATATCTTCTGTAGCTTTTGCCCAAACTTTTATAACTTCTTGATATCTTTCTTCATCTGATATTATTCCACGTTTATAGTTTTTACGAATACCATCAACTTTTTCTTCTGCTTCTTTTAATATTTGATCTCTTTCTTCTGGAACTTCAATATCTGATATGGATACTGTTACTGCTCCTTTTGTAGAATATTTAAACCCTAATTCTTTAATCTTATCTAGTACTTCAGCTGTTCTTGAAATTCCATGTTTAGCAATACACTTATCTATTATTACACCTAGTTCTTTTTTCCTAACAGCAAAATCAACTTCTAGTGAAAGATTATTTTCAGGATTAGTTCTGTCAACTATTCCCAAGTCTTGAGGTATTACTTCGTTGAATATTAGTTTACCTATTGTTGTCTCTATTAACCCCGTGTACATTTCTCCATTTATTTCTTTTGACATTCTCGTTTTTATTTTTGCATGTAATCCAATTATCTTTGCGTCATATGCCATGTATGCTTCATCATAATTAGAGAATATCATTCCTTCGCCTTTTTCTCCGTCGATATCAACAGTCAAATAATAACTTCCTAGTATCATATCTTGTGTAGGTACTGCAACTGGTTTACCATCTTGTAATTTAAGTAAATTATTTGATGCTAACATCAAAAACTTTGCTTCTGATTGAGCTTCTGGTGAAAGTGGTACGTGTACCGCCATCTGGTCACCATCAAAGTCTGCATTAAATGCTGTACATACTAGTGGGTGAAGTTTTATTGCTCTTCCTTCTACTAGTACTGGCTCAAATGCTTGAATTCCAAGTCTGTGTAGTGTTGGTGCACGGTTAAGCAACACCGGTCTGTCTTTTATTACTTCTTCTAGTACGTCCCAAACTTCAACTGCAGCTCTTTCAACCATTCTTTTTGCATTTTTAATATTAAATGCCATTCCTCTTTTTACCAATTCTTTCATAACAAAAGGTTTAAATAATTCAAGTGCCATTTCTCTTGGAAGTCCACATTGATGGATTTTTAGTTCTGGTCCTACAACTATAACTGAACGTCCTGAATAGTCTACTCTCTTTCCAAGTAAGTTTTGTCTGAATCTACCTTGCTTTCCTTTAAGCATATCTGAAAGTGATTTTAAGGCTCTATTTCCTGCTCCTGTTACTGGTCTACCACGCCTTCCATTATCTATTAAGGCATCTACTGCTTCTTGAAGCATTCTTTTCTCATTTCTAATTATAATATTTGGTGCTTCAAGTTCTAGTAATCTTTTAAGACGATTATTTCTGTTGATAACTCTTCTATATAAATCGTTTAAATCAGATGTTGCAAATCTACCTCCATCTAATTGTACCATAGGTCTAAGCTCTGGTGGTATTACAGGAATAACATCCATAACCATCCATCCTGGTTTATTCCCTGATTTATTAAAAGCTTCAACTGTTTCTAATCTTTTAATTAATTTAGGTCTTTTTTGTCCTGTTGCTTTTTCAAGTTCTTTTCTTATTTCTTTTTCTAGTTTTTCTACATCTATTTGTTCTAATAACTTTTTAACAGCGTCCGCACCCATTCCAACTTCAAAAGATTTAGAACCATATTTTTCAACAGCTTCTCTATACTCTTTCTCAGTTATAACTTGTTTATGTGCAAGCCCTGTATCCTTTGCATCAATAACTATATATGCCGCAAAATATATTACTCTTTCTAATACTTTAGGTGATATATCTAGCATCAAACTCATTCTACTTGGTATGCCCTTAAAATACCAAATATGTGATACTGCACTAGCTAGTTCTATATGTCCCATTCTTTCACGTCTTACTGTCTTCTTCGTTACTTCTACTCCACATCTGTCACAAATTATACCTTTATATCTTACTTTTTTATATTTTCCACAATAACATTCCCAATCTTTTGTAGGTCCAAAAATCTTTTCACAGAAAAGTCCATCTCTTTCAGGTTTAAGGGTTCTATAATTAATTGTTTCTGGTTTTTTTACTTCACCCTTTGACCATTCTCTCATTTTGTCAGGTGATGCAAGACCAATACTTAATCTATCAAAATTTTCCACTTCATTTTGCATTCTTAAAATTCCTCCTTATACCTTTATTATTCTTCTATTAACACATCATCTAGTTCATCAACTTCTTGTATTTGTATTCCTGATATATCGTTAATGTCTTCTATTACTGCCTCTTCTTCTATTTCTTCGTCCTCTAATACATATGTCTCTGTGTCTTTCTCTAAAGGTTCTTCCTCTTCTACTGGAATGTCATATTCCCCTTCTTTTAATGTATCTACAGATTCTTTTATTTCTATTTGGTCCTCTTGATTGTACAGTTTCATATCAAGACCTAAGCTTTGTAATTCTTTTATAAGCACTCTAAAAGATTCTGGTATTCCTGGTTCTGGAACACTTTCTCCTTTAACAATTGCCTCATAAGTTTTTAATCTTCCTGTTACGTCATCCGATTTTACAGTTAATATTTCTTGTAATGCATACGCTGCTCCATATGCTTCTAGCGCCCAAACCTCCATCTCTCCAAACCTTTGACCACCGAACTGTGCTTTACCTCCCAATGGTTGCTGTGTTACTAATGAGTATGGTCCTATCGAACGAGCATGTATCTTGTCATCAACTAAGTGATATAGTTTTAACATATACATGTATCCTACAGTAACTGGCATATCAAATGGTTCACCGCTTCTGCCATCATAAACTATTGTTTTACAAGATTTATTTAATCCTTGTTCCACAAATAATTTTTCAATGTCTTCTTCTCTTGCGCCATCAAAAACTGGTGTAGATATCTTCCAGCCTAGTAATTTAGCTACATATCCTAAATGTACCTCTAATACTTGACCTATGTTCATACGTGAAGGTACTCCTAGTGGGTTTAATACGATTTGTAATGGTGTACCATCTGGTAAGTATGGCATATCTTCTCTTGGCAATATGCGTGAAACAACACCTTTATTACCATGACGTCCTGCCATTTTATCCCCAACTGATATTTTCCTTTTTTTAGCGATGTATATCCTTACAACTTTATTAACCCCTGGAGCAAGTTCATCTGATGTTTCTCTAGTAAATATCTTAATATCTACTATTGTTCCCGCTTCTCCATGAGGAACTCTTAAAGATGTATCTCTAACTTCTCTAGACTTTTCTCCAAATATTGCTCTTAGAAGTTTTTCTTCAGCAGTAAGTTCTGTCTCCCCTTTAGGAGTTACTTTTCCAACCAGAATATCTCCTGGTCTTACCTCTGCACCTATTCTTATAATTCCATTTTCATCTAAGTCTTTTAATGCGTCGTCTCCTACATTTGGAACTTCTCTTGTAATTTCTTCTGCTCCTAGTTTTGTATCTCTAGATTCACAATCATAATCTTCTATATGTATAGATGTAAGTACGTCTTCAGCAACTAAATCTTCTGATATTAGTATAGCATCCTCGTAGTTATATCCTTCCCAAGTCATAAATCCTATAAGAATATTCTTTCCTAGTGACATTTCTCCATTATCAGTTGAAGAACCATCAGCTAATACTTGACCTTTTTTAATTTTTTGTCCTTTTTTTACCACAGGTTTATGATTAAGACATGTTCCTTGGTTTGAACGTTTAAACTTTGTAAGAGTGTGTTCTTCTGTTCCCTTTTTATGTTCGATTATTATCTTATCTGCACTAACATATTTAACAATGCCATTATTCTCAGCTAAAATACATATACCCGAATCTATTGCTGCTTTATATTCAATTCCTGTTCCAATAATTGGACTTTCAGCTTTTATTAATGGTACTGCTTGACGTTGCATGTTAGATCCCATAAGCGCTCTGTTTGCATCATCATTTTCCAAGAATGGAATCATAGCTGTTGCAACTGAAACTAATTGTTTAGGAGAAACGTCCATATAATCAACTTTTTCTCTTTCTATTTCAATTGTATCATCCTGGTATCTAACTTTAACTATCTTGTTTACAAATTTGTTTTCATCATCTAATTTTTCATTTGCTTGTGCTACAACAAGGTCATCTTCTTCGTCTGCAGTCATGTATATTATCTCATCTTGAACAGACCCTGTATTCTTGTCAACTGGTCTATACGGTGCCTCAATAAATCCATAGCGATTGATTCTTGCATATGTAGAAAGTGAACTTATAAGCCCTATGTTTGGTCCTTCAGGAGATTCTATTGGACATAGTCTTCCATAGTGTGTATAGTGAACGTCACGCACCTCTATTCCTGCTCTTTCTCTTGAAAGTCCTCCAGGCCCTAATGCAGATATTCTTCTTTTATGAGTAAGTTCTGCTAACGGATTAATTTGATCCATGAACTGTGAAAGCTGACTGCTTCCAAAAAATTCCTTAATCGCACCTACTACTGGTTTTATATTTATTAATGCTTGAGGAGTTGCTACGTCTAAGTCTTGTGTTGCCATTCTTTCACGTACTACTCTTTCTAGTCTTGTAAGTCCAATTCTAAACTGATTTTGCAATAATTCACCAACACATCTAACTCTTCTATTTCCTAAATGATCTATATCTTCTGTTTTTCCAAGTCCATAATTAAAATTTAAGAAATAGTTTACTGATGCTACAATATCATCTATTGTTACATGTTTTATAACTAACTTTTCTCTGTTACTAGTAATTAAATCTTTTAATGCTTTTTCTTTTATATTCCCTGCTTCTTCTAATAAGGTCTTTAATACTGGTAAATGTACTTCTTCTTTTATTATATTTTTATCAATTTCCATTCCTAGGTATTTTGAAATATCTACCATATTGTTTCCAATAACTTTTACTTTTTTACCATCTACATTTATATATACAACATTAACTCCCAAGTGTTTAACCTTTTCTGCTATTTCTGCTGATATAACTTCTCCCTTTTTAGCTAATAATTCTCCATCCTCCGTCACTATTTTCTCTGCTGCAACTTGCCCTTCAATTCTTGTTGCAATGCTTAGCTTTTTATTGTATTTATATCTACCAACTCTTGATAAATCATATCTTCTGCTATCAAAAAGTAAACTAAACAATAATGTTTTAGCTGCATCAACATGAAGAGGTTCTCCAGGTCTTAACTTTTTATATATTTCTAGTAATGCTTCATCTCCAGTCTTAAGCGGATCTTTTGCTAATGTTGCATTCAGAATATCATTTTCAAAGATTTCTGAAATTTCGGCATCACTCTCAAACCCTAACGCTCTAATTAATGTCGTTATAGGTACTTTTCTTGTTCTATCTACTCTTGCCCATTGCATATCCGATGCATCTGTCTCAAATTCTAACCATGTTCCTCTATTTGGCATAACTGTAGCATTATAAAGAAATTTTCCTGTTTTATCTCTTGACTTATCAAAGTATACTCCAGGTGAACGAACTAACTGACTTACTACTACTCTTTCTGCTCCATTTATTATGAATGTTCCATTTTCAGTCATAAGAGGGAAATCTCCCATAAAAATTTCCTGTTCTTTTATTTCTCCTGTTTCTTTATTTATAAGTCTTACTTTTACTTGAAGTCTTGAAGCATATGTCGTACTTCTTTCTTTTGCCTCGTCTATTGTGTATTTAGTTTCATCTTCTAATCTATAATCAACAAAATCAAGCATTAGTGTACCTGAATAATCTATTATAGGAGAAATGTCCGCAAACACATCCTTAAGACCAGAGTCCAAAAACCACTTATATGATGATTTTTGCACCTCTATTAAATCTGGCATATCAATAACCTCGTTGATTTTTGAAAAGCTCATTCTTGTTGTTTCTCCGTTTTTTACTTCATGAATCACAATTAATCCCCCCACATTCACATGTATAATATTTTACAACAGACAACAAAAAACCAAATTGGTTTTTTATGTTAAACCAACTTAGTTTTTCTATTTAATTGTTATCCGCTACAAATCTTTTTTTCAACCAATACTACCATCCTTCAACATTTTAGTTTACATATTTCTTGATAGCCTCGAAAAATATTTACCTTATTATATCATGCAGTATAATGCCTGTCAATCTTTTTAAAGGTTTTTTTGTAACTTTATTGTCGTAATTTGTTTTATATGTGCAATCTAGCACTTTTAAATGCTACTGCCTCTTATTATAAATAATAATCCGATAATAGTAGTGGCGATAGTTTTTTATTATTTTAACATCTCTAATCCTTCATCTTGCTCTATCCAATCCTTAACCTGTATGCTTTCATAATCATTTTCATTAACTCTATAGTATACTTTCTCTATGCCAGCATTAATTATTATCCTCTTACACATTATACAGCATTCTGCCTTCGCATAACCATCATCTTGTAATCCTGTTAAATAAAGTGTTGAACCTATACTTTGCTTTCTCCCAGCTGATAAGCAAGCATTTGCTTCCGCATGAACACTTCTACACAGTTCATACTTTTCGCCTGATGCTATATTGTTTTCTTGCCTTAAACATCTATTAATATCCGTACAATTTTTCCTTCCTCTAGGTGCACCGTTATATCCCGTTGATACAACTTCATCATTTTTTACAATAATAGCACCATACCTTCTTCTAAGACATGTTGCTCTTTCTGCTACAACTTCTGCTATGTCTAGGTAATAATTAATTTTTCCTCTCCTCACATTAACTCTCCCCTTTATATAAAAATCACTCCTAATGGAGTGACTAATTCTCTGAATTAATTTCTGTTTCTAGCTTTTTTTGCCATTCTGCATTCTTTACATCTTACTGGATCGTTTTCAAAACCTTTTTCTTTGTAAAACTCTTGCTCTGCAACAGTAAATACAAATTCAGCTTCACAATCTCTGCATACTATTGTTTTATCTTCCATCTTTTATTTCCTCCTTGTTTAAGCATTAGATTATATTTTTATTTCACTTTTAATTGCTTAAAGGGGAAATTGTTAAATATTAATCATTGGTCTCTATTATACTTTATATTTTTTTTATTTGCAAGCCTTTTATATAAATTATATTAAAACTATGTAAATTAAAGTTCTTGTGCAATATAATTTATAAGTGTATTGTCTTTATTTCCTTTAAGTTTAATTGTTTTCCTTATATTACTACTCTATTTAATATTCTATATAATATTCCACTTTTTAGGATAAATATATTCAATCTTTCCATTTTTAGCTGCATACTTTTTCTTTATTTTATTTCTATTAGATTTTAATTCTGGTAATGCTTGTCTACAATATTTATCCAGTTCACAGAATATGTTTTGACAATCAATATATTGAAGAGGACGATTTCCAATTCTTTTGAATTCAAGTCCTAATCTTTTAAACTCTTCTTCTTGCTTATCATACATATATTTAATTATATCTTCTTTAGTATAGCCATCTATGTTTTCAAAACATTTTTTTATTCCTCGTTCCGAGCCAGGTCCTGCAACAGTGAATTCTGTTTCACTCCAATTCACAGCATCGCTATAGTTTATATCTGTTATTAACTGATACCCTATAAAATTTCCTATTAAAGGATATTTTATTAAAATATTAAAAGCTTCTTCCATTGTTTTTGCTTTCAATATTTCAAGGTGAGACTTCTCTTCTAAAAATATTTGTTTTAAAAGCGCCAAGTGATTATTATGCTTCCTATTATATCCATATGCCTTATTTGCACAACTGATATAAGCATCATTATATATTTTAATCCCATTTTGCATTGCATTTTCTAAAATACTTGAATATACTTCAAAGTTAAAAGTAGATAATGTTATATCTCCAATTTTAGATTCTAATAGTTCCCATGTAGATTCTTTGTTAAATATTTTAAATAAAATTATTCTAAATATAATATCTTCATTGTTATACTGACCACCTTTATAAATAACATTTTTTAATAAGTATTGGCTGACCCTATCATTTACCCTATAACTATTACAAAACTTGTATTCTTGAAGAATTGGATCTTCCGTCCACGGAGCCTCCTCAAGATTTTTCTTTTTAATAAATATATTTTGCCTTTCATATGCAAAATACCAGTATAAATCATACACATCTTTTCTTTTTTTCATATAACACCTATAACCTAATTTTTAAAAAATTATATTATATATTTTTTTAATGTCAAGGATTATATTTAATTTAAATTTTTTATGTTTTTATACAAACCCTGCCAAAACAATATAAATAGAAAAGCTTATAGCTACAGCATCTGCAATTAAAGCTGCAATTAATGTTCCTCTAATTTTCTTAACACCTACAGCGCCAAAAAGAACTGTTATAACATAAAATGTTGTTTCCGTTCCACCCATAAGTATGGATGCTATTTTTCCTTGTGCAGAATCCGGTCCAAATTCTTTAAAAATATCCATCACTATAGAATTCGCCGCTCCACCAGATATCGGACGTAATAATGCAAGCGTAAGTATTTCTTCTGGCACTCCAATTTTAGATAGGATAAACGCAAAAGGCTTGAATACTAATGTCATTGCTCCAGTATTTTTAAATAGAGCTACACCTATCATTATTGCTAAAATATGTGGAAATATTTTATACATCATTTGCAAACCTTTTATAACTCCATCTGCAAATAAAGACAGAACGTCTTTTTTTTCTATTGTTCCTGTTAAAACAATTATAAGTATTAACATGGGTATTGCTATTATGGATATATACTCTATCATATTACCTACCTTATTACTCTATTTAAAATCTTACACGCTATCAAACCCGCCACAAGAGCAACAACACTGACTACCCAAACATACGGTACTATCTCCACTGGGTTCTTAGAGTTATACATTGCTCTTAGTGTTATCATGCTTGTTGGAATAATCTGTATTGATGCTGAATTTAAGACCATAAATGTTGCCATATTATCTGTAGCCTTTTCTTTTGTAGTGTTTTCTTTTTGTAGTTCTTCCATTGCTTTTAATCCATATACAGTTGCTGCATTACCAACACCCAACATATCACACGCAACGTTCAAGCTTATATTGTTTAAAGCTTCCTTACTTGGTTTTTCATTTTTAAAAAGTTTATGAAGTATTTTAGTAAGTACTGTAGATATTTTTTGTATAATACTTGTTTTTTCAAGCACATTAAATATCCCACTCCAAAAACATGTCATGCCTATAAGTTTAATTACATTTCCTGTAGCCTCTATGCTTGACTCCATTATTATGCTTGTAATCGTTTCAGAAGTCCCACAAGCTATTGCTACTATAATTGAAATTACTATCATAAATGACCATATCTTTGACATATTATCTCCTTGTCTTTCTTTATCATATTATGCTTTAAAGGTTCTTTTATTCATTTTTAACAAACAAAAAACATAAAGATTACTCTCTATGTTCACTTACGACCTTAATAATATCTATTACCATTTCTTTGTCCTTCTCTTTTAATTTTTTCATGAAAACTTCTAATTTATCTTTTAATCCCCTTTTTCCAAGATCCTTTTCTTCATCATCAAACAGCAAATAGTCTACACTTACATTTAGCACATTAGCTATTCTAACCAATTTACCTATGGTCAACTTTCTTTCTCCTCTTTCTATTTGTCCAACATAGGAACTTGTTATATCTGTTAACTCTCCTAACCCCTCTTGTGTCAACCTGTTTATAAGTCTTTCATATTTAATCTTTTGCCCTAATTTAATATAGTTCATACTTACCTCCGATTGTTTAACTACTCTTGTAGTGTTTGTATATATCGTACTATATTTTAAGTTAAATAGTAATTGTCCATAAGTTGTTTTTTAACAACTTATAGTTTTATAACAAAAACAGCTGCCGATAGTTTATCGACAGCCCAAAACACACATTATCATTTTTCTTATTGGTGCTCCTGGCAGGAATCGAACCTGCGACAAACGGTTTAGGAAACCGCTACTCTATCCACTGAGCTACAGAAGCATTATATAATTATACATTATTTGATGTAAAAATCAATATCTTTAAGGCTATATATTGATTATTTATAATAATTATTATATAATCTTGGTTACATGCGACTATGGTGTAACGGATAGCATTAGGGTCTACGAAACCCTCGATGCAGGTTCGATTCCTGCTAGTCGCACCAATACCTCAGAATTTTTTCTGAGGTATTATTATTTTAATATTATTTTTAGTTCTTAATTATTTTTAAAATTTCTTTTTTCTCTTAATCCTTTAAAAAAACCTTTTATTAAATCTGAACATTCTTTTTCTAGTATTCCTTCTTCAAAGCTTACTCTATGGTTACTTTTAATTTCAAATGCATTAAAACTTGAAATAACTGCTCCATATTTAGGATCCCTTGCTCCAAAATATACTTTTTTAATTCTTGATTGTATTATTGCTCCTGCACACATTAAGCAAGGTTCTATCGTTACATATAGTTCACAATCTTCCAACCTAAAGTTTTTTTGTTTTTTACATGCTTTATCTATACTTACTATTTCAGCATGATACAAACTATTTTTCTTTTTTTCTCTTAAATTATGTCCCCTTGCTATTATTTTTCCATTATAAACAATTACTGCTCCTATTGGAACTTCCTGCTTTTTTTCAGCTTTCTTTGCTTCTTTTAGTGCCTCTTGCATGTATTTTTCTTTACTACTCATTATGTTCGTCTCCCTGCTTCATCTCTTTAGCCTTATCTTCTTCTAAAAAATATCTTTGTATTCCTGTGAAAATGCCCCAAGCTATCTTGTTTTGGTGTGAATCTTCTTTAAGCTTTTTTTCTTCACTGGGATTAGATATAAATCCACATTCTATTATTATTCCTGGTATATCTATTCTATCCATTAGGTATACACCTTTTATAGCCATTGGTGTTCTATTGTTTTTTTCATCCATGTTTTTATTTATTTCTTCTTGAACTAATGTTGCAGCATTTATACTTTTATCATTTTTTGCTTGATAAAAAGTTTGCCAGCCACTATATTTGCTATCTTGGTATTTATTTAGATGTATAGATAAGTATATGTTTCCCTCACTATTATCTGTAATATATTCCCTGTTTTTTATATCACTAATTTTTTTACTTCTTATACTAGTACTGTCAACTGAAAATATTCCATTCTCATCACTTCTTGTCAATATAACTCTTGCACCACTTTGTTCTATTAATCTTTGTAGTTTTAGTACAATTTGTAAATTAATTGCCTGTTCTGTTGTTCCACTAAATCCTACTGCTCCGTTCATCGGGAAGCCCATGTCCAGCATCTAAAACTATTATTTTATTTGTAATTGGCATACTGTTTACCTGTATAACCTTGTTTTTTTCTAAACTAATTAAGAACTGAAAAAGTAATACTATTACAGTGGCAAATAGAATCATATATATTAGTTTTTTGTTTTTTATTATTTTTAACATATTAATCACCTGTTATATCCTTATGTCTATATATCAAAAAAATATACATAGAAAAAATAAATTTAGATTTTTTCTTCTTTTTGTGAATTGTTTGTGTTTTTATTTATATTTTTCCTTTTTGGTGATATAATATTAGTAGCTAAAGATAGTGGTTATATGAAAAAGCTATAACATACGATAGGGAACTAAGATCTTAATATGTGTGAATGCTCTGTTATTCTGAGAATCCTGATTATTATAGGCGCGGTGCCCACCTTAACATAAAGGTTTTTATCGTATTCTACTATTCTTTAGCTATTTTTTTGTTCTTTTTTCTATTCTTAAATAATAATTAAAACCAATCTTAATATTTTAATTCCAAAAAGTCCTATTACAAATAGCGGAACCGTTATAACTATCTTGTTTTTATAATACCTGAATATTTTTATTCTTTCTTCTTTCGTTTTTTTACCTAATAAATATATATTAGTTAATTTAAATGATTTAATAATTGCATTTAATTCAAGATATAGTCTTAATGTTATTGAACACATTAAAACTAATACGTATATAGTTGTTAAAATGTTATTTTCTTTGAAAAACAGTTTTAATATAATTGCAATAACAAATATTATTATTTCTAAGTTTGATAGTATAAAGTTTAACCATTGTAATGTTTTAGATTGAATTGAATGAATACATTCGTGTGCAATAACTAGCCACTCATCTTCAACTCTTGTTTTTTTATTACCTTGTTTTTCACTCAAATGTATCGTGTCATTTAAAAAAACATATAAATTTGCATTTTGGTTTTTATTAAGTTTCACCTTTGTTGTGTTATTTTCTAATACTTTCAGCATGTCTTTACAAATTCTTATTTCATCTTTATTTCCTAGTAAACTTTTCATTTCGTACCTACTATTCAAAATCTATCATTTCTTTTATTCCTTCTGCAATAATTTTTTGCATGTCTGCAAGAATAACATCTAACTTTATCTCAGCTTCAAAAAACTTTCTAACTTCTTCTTTTTGTATTAGTATAGAATATTTGTTTTCTAATTCTTTTTGTATTTCTTCTTTCATCTCACCTGTGTTGATATAGCTCAATTGTGCTTCTTGCTGTGCTTTTTTAAACTCTTTTAATTCTTTTGATGTTCTTTCATCTTTCTTTATTTTAGTTTTTAAATCAATATATGTTTTATATTCTTCCATCTCTTTAAACGTTCTTACAAGTTCGTGTATTTTATCATAAAAATTCATTATTATTCCTCCTCTTTTCAATAATTATACATTATTACTCTCCAGTTTACAAATAAAACCTGGTGATTATCCACCAGATTTTACTTTTTTATTTATATTCCTTTAAAGACTCTTTTAATCTGTTCGCTCTACTTTGAGTTTGTTTTGTTTTTTACAAAGTTGTATAATCTCATCTGCTCTTTTGTTACTTGTTTACCCATAGTATATTTGCTTATTATTACCACTTCATAACACGCGTATATAAAGACTACGAAAAGTATTAAACATATAATTTTCCATTTATTATTATAAGCTTCTCTACGGACACTTCTTCTAGGTTTCAAACACAACACCTCTTAATTTAATTAATTATACTATATAATTTTACAAAATTGCAACTGTGCTTCCGAAAGTTTATCTTTTTTATTATTTACCAATGCTGTTATATTTTGTATGATGTTAGACTCTTTTATACATTTACTATCTGCTTTTACTTTAACAGATTCTTTTTTTATACTTTCTGCTAGTTTGTTTATTTCATTGTAATCCATTTTTTCATATGCTTTATACCATTCCTTACATTTATTTAAAAAGTCATCTGTCTTTTTTGTTATGTTTTGTATGTTCTTGTCTAGTTTATCCTTAAAATCTTTGCTCATTACACTATTTACTATGTTATTAAAAATATCTTCTAAATCATTTCCAAAAAGGTTTCCATTTATATACCTTTTAGCATTCATATCTACAGTTGCTTTTATTCCTTGAATTAGTCCTCCCTTTATCGCAATATTTTTTGCTTCCATTATACCTTTTATACTGTTTTCGTCTAATCCTAAAATTTCTAATCCTTCTCTAATTGAACTATTTATAACCGTCTTTAATATTTCTTTAAAATCCTTAGTTTTAAAGCTTTCTTTTATATCTAATGTTATATCTTTCAGTGGTTCAGGTATTGGTAATGCCTTAATCGTATAATTTATTACTTTGTCTAATGCATTTCCCACTGCTCCTTGAAGTTGTTTTTTTATTCCATCTACATTATTCGTTCTCTCTATATTTTTGCTCTTTTCTATTAATGGTGCAATATTATCTATTACCCTTTCCATGTTATCCCTCCATTTGATAAATTTTATATATTAGTAGTCCTATTATCAAATAAACTATTATACTGAAGTTTAATATAATATTACCTGTACTTGTTTTTAATATTATTTGTTTATACGTTTCATTCATAAAAACAAAAAACAAAAGTAAATATATATTTAAAAATAGTAAAACTATTAATGTCGTTATAATCGACCTGCTCTTTTCTTTCAGTTCCTCTCTTTTATTATTTTCATTTGTAATTATGTATAAGTATTTATTTAAAACTTTTGTATAATTCCCACCATTTAAGTAGCAAGTTTGAAATATGTTTACTAGATCATTAAACTTTTTAACATTAACTAACCTTTTTAATCTTTCAAAACTATTATATACATTTATTCCTTTTTCTATATATATATTAAACTCTTCTATACATTTTATTAGCGGCTCTTCAACTTCTGTTTTTTTAATTGCTTTAATAATGTTGTTATCTATTTCTATGTTATTTCTAAGATTAATTATATAGGCGGGAAGCATATTCAGTATTTTATTTTTTCTGTAATCGATCCTTATCTTTATTATTACTATTGGCATTATAAATATAATTAGTGATATTAATAGTGCTGTACTTTCTATTTTAATTATGTTTCTTAAAATCAAATATATAACTCCAGTTACTAACCCTAAAATCCAAAAGCACGATTCTATATTTATATTTATGTTTTTATATTTACTTATTAAATATCGTTCTGCATCTAGAATCCAATTTGTTTTTTTATTTTTAAAGCTTTTAATTATTAGATTGGTTATTAGTAATATTATGTTTATTCCTATTATTTCCTTTATAATCACTAGTTCTCGATTCCCTTTCTCTTATCTTGTTCTTTTTAATTTTATACATTGATTTTATATTTATATTATCTTCCTTTAATTCAACCTTAGCAATTTCTATTATTTTATAATCTTTCATATATACTATATAATCAATTGAACTTGCAATAAATGTTTTTAAGAAGTGTTCAGAATATCCTTGAGCTCTTATATCTTTTTTTATTAATACAATCAACCTTGATATGCTATTATTAACAGAGTTTGCATGCAAAGTAGTATAACCAGCATGTCCAGTTGAAATTGCATCAAAAAAGGTGTTCGCTTCCTTTCCCTTTAATTCACCAATTACAATTACATCATTACTCATAACAAGTGAATGCCTTGTTAACATTTCTAGATCTATTTCTTTTTCATTCCTTCTTTTTGTAACTTCTCTTTGTACTATATTTCCTCTACTTATATTTAGTTCTGATGTTTCTTCATTTGAAGTAATAGGTATTTCTTCTGGTATCTTGTCAAGAACGGCCCTAAGTAATGTTGTTTTTCCACTACCACCTTTACCAACAAAAATTATGTTTTTTAAATCTTTAATTATATTTAACAATTTTTTATATATTTCGATAGGAAACATCGATTCTTTAATACACAAGTTTTCTAATGTTTTATTCTTTGTGTTTTTATGCATTCTTATTATAATGTTCGAGTTTGAAATATTAACAGGATTAAGGCCTGCTTCTATTCTTAAATTGTTTGTTCTATCGCTAACTATTACTATCGGTTTTTCAAAGTTTATATTTGCATCGTTTTTTATTATGGAATAGTGTATAAACTCTTGATATTCTTTATCATTCATAAAAGATTTATTACTTTTGATCCATATTCCCCTTTGTTTTACATATATTCTGTCATACCCAACTGCTCTGATATCACTTGTAATGTCATCATCTATATATTCTTGCAGTATTGAATATCCATATATTTTATTTAAGATATCATTTGCTATTTGACTTAATTCTTCCTTAGAGCAGTCTCTTTTCTTTTCAAGGATATATTCTTCTATCTTTTGCCTCAGCCTGTTAGATTCACTTGTTAATACTAGTTTTTTTTGTGTTTTTATAATGTAATCAATACATTTATTAATGATACTTTCTTCATTATTCTTTTTTACTTTTTCTTTATTATCTTCTTGTAAGTATGGATTAATTAACATTTAACTACCTCTTTGTTAAAAAGTTTATTTAACAAGGATAACTTTTTACTGTTTATATATTTATTGATTCCTAATAACTTATATATCTTATCTATATTATTTATATTATTTAAGCTTATTTCCTTCATCCCATTAATACTATCCTCAAGATTAAGATCATATTTAATTTCCAACCATATATTATATCTTTTTAAAAGATTACTAACTTGCTGTGTTGTTAATGAGTTGACTGCTATCTTATTTATTACTATTTTTATTTTATTACTATTTATACCCCATATGTTTTCTATAAATTCTAAATATTTTAAAGCTTGCCTAATACTAATATAATTTGGGTTTACAACAAAAACAATATCATCTACTTCTTTTAATACGCATCTTGTAACATCAATATATAAACTAGAAGGAGTATCTATTAATATAGCATCGTATATTTTACTAGCTACTTCAATTATTTTTTTATAATGACTAACATTTAGTGTGTTTTGATATTCATATATTGCAGAATTGTTTGTTAAGTATGCTGTGTTAACATTCTTTTTATATACTAATTGTTCTAGTTTTTTGATATCAAGTGTATTGTTTTCAACATTTTCCACAACACTTTTCAATATATTACTATCACACTTCAAGTTTCCATATATGTCTATTGCAGAATTCTGTAAATCAAAATCTAGTAATATATTTTTTATATTTAGTCTTTTTGAAATAAATAGCGATAACACATAAGAAACATAGGACTTTCCTGCTCCGTTAGTTCCAAATATTGCAATCTTTTTTTTAGTTAAAACTTGTACCATATCTGTATCATATTTTCTTTCACTACTAAGTTTATTGTACTTAGAGATATTAGATTTAAAATTTATTACTTCCTTTAATTTAATTATATTTATATCTCTAATATCTAATACTAAATATATTCCTATAGCATGTAAAAATTCATGATACCTCTCATCTGTTTCTTTTGTATATAATATAACCTTACAATTTGGTTTTAATAACTTTATTTGTTTTAAATATATTTCTTTTGTCATTTCTCCTTCCAATGTATCCTTTGTAATTAAAACATTTACTTCGTTTTTAGAAATGTATTCTAACACTCCTTCCATATAAGTAATATCATGTTCATATACTTCTAGTTTTTCAATAGCTTTTATTTCCTTAAAAAAAATAGAACTATCTAATGCTACTATTGCTTTGTTCAAAATTACCTCCTATTAATCTCTTTTCCATTTTATTTGCCTCTATTTTTATATTCATATACTCATTTCCAACTGTCATAAACGCTTCTCCTCTTGATAACATTTTAATGTTTTCAATCTTTTCATTATCAATTATCCCTATTTTATATAAAGATTCTACATCTATATATTCTAATTTAAAAAATATTTTTGTGAAAGAATTGTTTACTATTCCCTTTCCAAAATCCCCACCACTATCACTAATAAAATCACTAATGTCTTGTGTAATGGCTATTATTCCAGCGTTTCTTTTTCTTACAGTTTTAAATAGTTCGAGTATTCTGTTTTTAATATTATAATTAGTAAATCTAGTAATTAGCTTCCACATTTCATCTATATATATAAGAAGCTTTTTTCCATAATATTGTTCAATATAATAAAATATTAAGTCTATATAATCACTGCTATAATTGTCTACTTTAAACAATATGAGTGTATCTTCATTACTCTCTTTTCTTTTTGTTTTACTTACATACTTAAATATCTTATTCTTTACTAGCTTTTTCAATAATTCCTTTCTTTCCTTCTTGTTTTCCATCTGGGATATAAGATTTAATAAATTAGGATAGTCTGATTCTTTTCTATATTGCTTTTCAAGGGATATATCATTTTTTATATATAGTGACTGTAGGTTTGTTGTTATCCCATGTTTTTTATAAAGGCTTTTAATTTCTTCTTTTAACACTACTCTTTCTTTTTCATTTATATTTACCTCTTTTTCCACTATGGTTATTATTTGTTCTATTTTTTTAATAAGAAAATCTTTTATGTTTTTCTTTGCGAAATCTTCTGGAATAAATAGAACATTAATATTCTCTTGTGTAATTATTTTCCCTCCTAGAAAAATTACTATGTTTTCATATTCTCCTTCGACATCTATAATTATCTGCCTTATACCCATACATAAGTGCCTAAGTAATAATAGTTTAATAAAATATGATTTCCCTGCTCCACTACCACCAATAACAAACATATTATAATTTAAGTTTCCATTGTCGAAAATGTCATATATACATATTTTATTCTCATTTACACCATATAAAACACCCTTTTCATGAATCAAATTACTATTATAAATTGTAATCCATCTTGCAATTTCCGAACCTATTACTGTATTAAAATTCTCCTTTTTATTATTTATTAATATAGGTAATGTCCTTTTATACGCTTCTTGATGTCTAAAGTTTGCTATTTTAGATAAATATCCCCTAGAATATAGTTTAGTTTGGATTTTTCTTACATTTTCGTTTAGTAAGTTTATATTTTGGTTATATGCAAGTAAATATCCTCTTAATCCAAAAATACTTTCATTTTTTAACTGTATTTCTCTTCTCAAATTAACAGCCTTTTGTTCTAGATCCTTTAACGATTCTATATCTCTTTGATTACCTCCTATCATTTTAATTTCTGCTCTAGTATCTGCTATCACTTCTGTAAGTTTAGCAATTTCCTTTCGTATATCTTGCTTTCGTATATCAAATGCTACTATGCTATTTTTAAAAATTGTTAATATGTCTATGTTCTCAAAACACTCCATTTTATTTGGAATTTTTTCTATATGCATTGCCACACAATTAGTCACATCTACCTCTATATAATCATATTTTATTTTTATCTTGCTTGGATATATCTCTGAAAGTCCCATTGTTTCTCCTTTGCTTTTATTTTTCATGTTAAATTTATACTCTTATATAACAACTCTTCCATCTGTGCTTTTCCAAGTACTTTTTCTATTGTTACTCCTAATTCCTCTAATACTTTTATACTTTGTGCAAAATTCTTTTCATCTTTTCCTTTTTCAACGATGAAATACATTTCTTTTATTGTTATTTCTAAAAAGTCTATTTTTTCTTTTAACTCTTTAATGTATTCATCAATTAGGTTTTTCTTGTTCTTCACTTTGCTTTTTGATTTTTGTAAATCTAATTCTTTTTTATATTTGCTAATGTTTAGTTTTTTGTTTTTTACTACTACTCTTATATTTGTTTCTATTGTATTTAAGAATTCAATATAAGTTTTAATATATCGATATTTTTCTTCATTTATATTACTAAGTATTGTTGAAGGATATAATCTATATACTTCTGCTTTTCCTACATTGTTCTCAATGGATGTGTTGTCAATATTAATTATATTGTAAAACTCATCTATATTTCTTGTATTTCTATTCTTGAATTTTTTTCACCTCTTTCTTTTTATGCTGGAACATATCTTATGATAAGGGCATATAATTGTTATATATATCATAGTGATATTAAATAAAGGAGTTGATTTTATGAATAATATGTTAAATTCAAAGTTATTAGAACTTTTGTCGGGGGTTGATAGAGGTAAGCTGGAACAGGTATCAAATATGGTGAAAAATATGTCTCCAGAAGATTTAAATAATTTAACAAACATGCTTGGGATAAGAAAAGATCAGCAAGGAAAATAATATGAATAATTACATAAATGATGAGGATTTCCCAAAAGAAATTCAAACAAACGAAGAACCTATAAATCCTCTTTTTAATATTATTTCAAATTTGCAAGACAAACTAAATGAAGAAAACTCGCAAATTAATGCTATCCCAAATAATATTCAAGAGACAAATACAGAACCATATAGCGTTCAAAGTAATACTAGTAACCCTTCAAAAAAATCAAATTCTGAATTTGATACATCTAAAATTTTTGGAATATTAAACTCTTTTGGGTTAAATGGTAAACCGGCTGCTCAAAAGCCAGACAGCGTTGACTCTTCAAATCCCTTTTCAGGGCTCGATATAAACACTATGATGAAATTTGGTAGAATACTTTCAAGTATGAACAAAGAAGACCCTAGAAAAAACTTATTACTTTCGTTAAAACCTTTTCTTGGCAATACACGTCAAAAAAATGTTGATTCGTATATATTTATGCTTGGAATATTAAATGTATTAGATTCATTTAGAGAGGATAGTGGTTTAGATGAACAATAATACTTTGAATGCTCAATCTTCGAATAAATTATTTTCTGATGATAACCTTTCTTTTAATAAAGATATATCTAATAACATTGATAAAAAAAATGATTTTTTAAGTAAAGCTTTTGATTTAATAAATTTGAGAACTGAAAATAATAGGCTTGATATCTTTGGTTTTTCAATAAATTTTGATACTATAGTAATTATAGTGGTGATTTTCTTTGTGCTAAGTAGTAGTTCTACAGATATCATGCTTATCATTATCCTCGGACTTTGCCTATTAAATTTTAATTTAGGATTTCTGAACTAGTCCCTTTTCTTTATAATATTGAGTGATAAGTTTGTCAATTTTAATGCTTGTATTATAAATATCAGTATATGATTTGTTTTCAGCAATTTGCTGTTCCAATCTATCTCTTAATTTATTAATTTCTTCTATTACCATGTAATCTCTCCTTTACTTATTAATTTTATATCATTTCTTTACGCGCAAGTCAATTAGTTATGTACAGTTTTCGACCGCAAATATCTACATATTCTGACATCTTCTATATATTGACTTTCATTATCTTTAATTTAAAATTTCAAAAGCATTGATTTGTATTTTAACAATCAATGCTTTTTATACTATTTATCTCTTGGTAATATTCTAGATATTGCCATTTTTTCAAATACTATTGTTTCCTTTAAAAAGTCGTTAATATCTTCTTTTGTAATTTCCTTTAATATTTGAATAGGTTTGAATACTTCTGTATCATTTAGTATGCCATCTATAATACTTCTATATACCCAATTCATTCTCTCCGAACTATAAATCACGTCCCCTATTTTTTTATTTATTACTCTGTTAAAATCTTCTTCTTTTATACCTTCTTTTTTTAGCTTCTCTAAATATTCTATAATCTCTTTTTCATATTCTTCTACTTTTATTATATATGATGAAATTAAAAGATAAGAATAACCATTTCCACCTTCAAAAGAAAAATCCGGTTCAGAACTAACAATTCCCATTTCATACAATCTCTCATAAAAATCTGATGATTTTGAAAAGCAAGCATCGTTTATAATTTCTGCAATTATTTCACCTTTGATTTTTTTTTGTCCTTTATATGGGTTAAGCTTAAAACCAATGCATTCCATAGGTACTGCCACTTCTAGTTTTTTATTTATCTCTTTTTTTACTATTTCTTCCTGCTCTATAAATTCCTTTTTAATTATTTTTATATTTTTATTGTTTTTATATATTTTTGTAAGTCTCTTAACTTCTTCAATAGTTTCATCTACATTAACATCTCCAATTATTAGTAAGAACATATTTGATAAACTATAATATGCATTATAACATTCATAAAGAATCTCTTTTGTTATTGGTGTTATTGTTTCTATTGTTCCTGCAATATCAATATTTACTGGATGTGTTTTATATAAGCACTTAAGGAGATTATAATAAACAACAGCATTTGGCTCATCTTCATACATTTTAATTTCTTGACCTATAATTCCTTTTTCTTTTTCAACGTTTTTATCAGTAAAATAAGGTGATGAAACAAATTCTATTAATTCTTCTAAACTTTCTTCATACTTATCTGCTGTTTCAAAATAATAAACTGTGTGATCAAATGTAGTATACGCGTTTGTATCTACACCCATCTTAGAAAAGATATCTAAAGCATTTGCACCCTCTTGTTCAAATAGTTTATGTTCTAAAAAATGTGCTATTCCATCTGGTAGCTTTGTTACTTTATTGTTCTCATAAATTATTTCATTATCTATTGATCCAAATACCGTGCCAAGCATTCCCATTTTTTTAGTGTATCCTTTTCTTGGATATATATATACTCGAAGTCCATTTTCTAAGACTGTGCTTTTTACCTCTTCATTAATGGTGTTGTTTCTTTCTGTTTTTATTTTATTCATCTAGCATACCCCCTAACAAATATAATGTTTTTTCTTCTACTTTATCTGCTAAACTTATAATATCTGCTAAACTTATGCTTTCAATTTCCGCAATTTGCTTTTTAGTATCCACTATGTTTTTATAGATTAGACTGTTTGAAAGTATATGCCTAGAATATGCTTTTCTGTTATCAGTTATTTCTTTATATCCTAGTATTAAATTTGCTTTAGCTGTACTAAATTCTTCTTCTGTTATTTTTCCCTGTTTTATATCATCTATCTGTTTTCTAATAACTTCTGTTGCTTTTTCAACATTTGAAATATGTATCCCTGAAAAAACATATATTGCATTTATATGTTTGATATATTCAGCTTTAGCATAATATGCTAAACTTTCCTTTTCTCTTACATTTTGAAATAATTTTGAGCTAGGAGTCCCTCCCAATATATTGGAATACACATATGCTTTCATAATATCTTTGGTATTCATTTCCTTTAAACTAAGTCCCATGCATAAAACACTTTGACTTATCATTTCTTTTTCTTTAATTTCTTTAAACTCTTTAATTGCTTCAATTTTTGTTTTTTCTATTTCTTTTCTTTTCCCTTGTATATTAAATTTAGAAGTTAATTTTTCTTCAATATTATCGTAACCTTCTAAGTTTCCCACCATAACTATTCTAATATCTGCTTCTTCTAGTAATTTTTCATAATGTAAATAACACTCTTCTAATTCTATTTTTCGAACATCTTCTTCACTTCCAAATGCTCCTAGTCTATAATCACTATTTTTAAACATTTCTTGTTCTAATCTTTTTAAAGCCCATTTTCTTTTTTCATTTTTTTCTTCTTTTATTTTATCAATTAAATTTTGTTTTTCTCTACAAAAATATTCAGGATAAAACTTACCATTTTGTTTACATGGTTTGTATATTACAGAATGTAATATATCTATTACTTCATCCAATATATCATTATTTATAAACTTTTTATTTATGATTTCAGCACTAAATTCAATATTATATATTCCACCACATCTTTCAACATTAATATCTATTTTAGATGAATACAGTTCTGCTAATCTTTCTTCTAGATCCTTTTCAGTTAAATGTTTTTCATTACCCCTTTTTAATATAGATGCTACTAAAGCATTTTTGCTATTTTCATTTACATTTAACGGTCGCATTAAATTAACTGACAAAAATATGCCTTTAAACTTGTTATCATTAATTAATATAACTTTATTGTCCATTTTTATATATTTCCCTCCTATATCTTCTATAAAAGCCAAGTATAACTTGGCTCATTTTTATATATTATTTAATTCTGTTTTTACAATTTCACTTACCATTCTACCATCCGCTTTACCTTGTGTTTTGGGTTTAATCTCTTGCATAACCTTTCCCATGTCTCTTGGTGAATTTGCTCCTACTGCCTTTATAGCTTCATCTATTATAATTTTAATTTCTTCTTCTGTTAGTTGCTGAGGTAAGTATACTTCTAATATTTGTATTTCTCTTTTTAAATTATCTATAATATCTTGTCTATTTGCTTGTTCATAGCTTGGTATTGCTTCTTTTCTCTTTTTTACTTCTTTTGCAACTATAACCGACATTTCTTCTTCTGTTAATTCCTTTCTGTCATCTTTCTCAACCTGCAATATTGATGCTCTAAGCATTGTTATTGTATCCTTTTTTATTGTATCCTTTGCTTGCATTGATTCTTTCAATGCTTTTTGTAATCTTTGTTTTAATCCCATTATTATCCTCCTATTTATATTATACTTGTTTTTTACTTTTTCATTCACCTTGATCTATTACTTTTTTTAGTTTACTTCCATTAGTCTTTATTTTAGCTATTATTGCAACCACTAGAATATTAATGCAAATTAATATTAATAATACTATTTTCCATCTCATCCTAAGTGTTACTACAACAGCTATTATCCCAAGAACAGATGTTATACCATATAGTATTAAAACACATTGTTTTTGTGAAAGTCCCGTTCTTAATAATTTATGATGAATATGTTCTTTATCTGGTGTTGTAAGTTTCTGTTTTCTAATCATTCTTCTAACAACTGCAAAAACCATATCTAATACCGGAACTCCTAACACTATAATGGGTGTTATTATAGCAAGAAGCGTATATCCTTTAGCAAGTCCCATTATTGATATAACTGAAAGTGTATATCCTAAGAAATTTGAACCAACATCTCCCATAAATGTTTTAGCAGGATTAAAATTATATGGTAAAAAACCAAGCGTTGATCCTGCAAGTGCAATTGTTATTATTATAACTTCTAGTGGTACTCCTGTAACTAAGAAAATGACTAACAATGATATTGATGAGATACTTGATATTCCTGCCGCTAATCCATCTAATCCGTCAATAAGGTTTACTGCATTTGTAATTCCAATAATCCATACTATTGTAATTGGATAAGCAAAAATCCCAAAATCTATTATATTATTGTATATAAATGGTATCTTTATTCCCACAACACTTGTTCCAGCTAAATAAACAACTGTAGCAGCAAGTATTTGAAATAAAAGTTTTTCTATAGCTCTTAAGTCTTTTAAATCATCTAAAAATCCCATTACTGCTATTAAAAATGCGCCTATTAAATATCCTATGAATTGTTTGTCAAATTTAATTTCATCAAAAAACATTGATAATATCATATAAAATCCTAAAGTGAAGAACATTGAAAATATTATTGCTAGTCCTCCTGCACGGGGAATAGGCTCTTTATGTACTCTTCTATCATCTTTATTAGGATTGTCTATAATTCCTCGTTTTTTAGCAAACTTAATTGATACTGGAACTGAAAAGTAACAGACTAAAAATGATATCACTAAGATTATTCCATATACATATATACTCATATTATTACCTTCTACTTTCTATCTCTGTCATTTTATTTAGCCTTCTAATATGCCTATTCTCATTCGAAAAATTTGTTTTTATAAAAGTGATAACGATTTCTTTTATTTTGTTTATATCTTTCCCTATATCTGTTCTACCACCAAGGCATAAAACATTTGCATTATTGTCCTTCCTTGTCATTTCTGCAGTATATTTATCATAACAAACCGCTGCTCTTATTCCTCTAAATTTATTTGCGAACATACTACTTCCAATACCTGTTCCACAAATTGCAATCCCCATATTATTATCTTTTACTTCCAAACACACACTCTCTGTCATGTCAGTGTAATCGTCATCTTTAACATACTCTGGAGTTACATCTATATATTCTATTCTTTCTTCTTCTAGTATTTTTTTTATATATTCTTTTAACTCAAATCCTGCATGATCTGTACCAATTATAATCAATTACTTCACCCTTCCAATATTTTATTTATTTGTTCATCCACAATTTCCACAATTTCTTTAGCTGTTTTTTCATAAGTGTTTTCATCACATCCCCAAGGGTCCTGTATGTCTATATTTTCTTTTTCTCCTATAAACTCTTTTAAAGTGAATGTTTTATCTTTTAATTGTGGATATAAATTTTCTAAATACTTTTTATGATTTTCTGTCATACAAAAAACATAATCAACATTATTTATATCTATGTTTTCAATTTTAGTAGCC